>NZ_FQLF01000002.1:1234672-1543340 GCF_900120175.1 Oceanicoccus sp. KOV_DT_Chl | reverse complement strand
GGCAAAATTCGCTGCTCGCAAAAGGTTTTCCCGGGATTCTTTATCCGGGTCATTAACGACCTTGCGTAAGTTTTGCATTAACAATGTAATCGCTTGTTTGGCGAAATTACGGCTTTCTGTGGTGGCTCCAGTTGCCCAAAAGGATTCGGTAGCCTGACAAAGTGCATCAAATCCCGTACAGGCCGTTATATATTTTGGCAAAGCGTCAGTAAATTGAGGGTCAAGTATAGCTATAGCCGGCAATAAAAAGGGGGATGCTAGGGAGTACTTTTTACCGTCTACATAGATAACAGCAAAGTGGGTAGACTCACTACCGGTGCCTGCGGTTGTAGGAATTATTATTACCGGTAATGTTACAGACTCCAGTTTCGACTTTCCTGTAGCAAGCTCAAGTTCACCACCGGGTACCGCAGTAAATGCGGCAATTGATTTTGCAATATCAATTGCGCTGCCGCCGCCGACGGCAATAATGACATCTGCATTTATCTGCTGACAGAGCTTTGTACCTTCGAGGGCTTCACTAAACTCCGGATTGGGTGAAAAGTTATCGAAAGTGCTCACTTGATAGGGCGCTAATAGTTGTGAAAATACCGCTTTTGCTCCGCAACTACTGTAAGAATCTTTACCCGTTACCAATAAGATTCTTTTTGCATTGAGTGTTGTCAGTACGTCAACGATGTTACTTGAGCTGCCTCTACCCAAAAACTCTTGCTGCATGGTCGTACCTTATCAGCTTTGCAAAAATTGCATAAATGCTTGTTTGTTGTCCTGCGGACTTGAGGTGGGCCTGCCAAGATTGCTGCGATGACCTTTGTTCACACGAACCTCTATCGCTGCTGGCCCATTGCTCGAAAAAAGTGCTTTCATAGCGGGCGCTAGAGTATCACTGGATTCGCAGGTGGTTGCGTAGCTATAACCACACGCTGTTGCAATGTTGGTAAGGTTGATATCAAAGCCAACAGTGGGTTGGCCGCCAACAGAGTCATGAACACCATTATTAATAATAATGTGTTTGAAGTTGCTTAATGCAGACATACCATTAATAGCCATCGAACCTAAGTGCATCAGTGCTGCGCCGTCGCCATCAATACAAATGACACGGCGGTTGGAGTTTTGGCTTGCGATTGCTAGCGCAATTTGGGAGGCGTGCCCCATTCCTCCAACAGTCAGGAAGTCCCGTTCATGGCCTTGGCCTTGCTGGGCTCGATATTCGAAAAGTTCTCGTGATGCCATGCCCGTTGTGGCGATAATAATATCGCGTTCGTCCAGGTGATTAACTATCTGCTTAATAGCATCCTCTCTGTTCCATCCATAGCTTGGCTGAATTTTATCGCTGATACTGTAGTGCTCAAAACTATTCTTTCGAATAATTAGGGCATGGGCTCCGCCGGTAGTTTGGGCTGATCGAACAGCGTCGTCAATGGTGGTAGCAATATGGTCTTCGCTGCCGTCAATAATGGTGTAAGGAATTTCTAGTGCTTCAAGCACTTTTAATGTGACGCGCCCTTGCTTTACATGCTGGGGCTCATCTTTTACACCGGGCTCGCCTCTCCAGCCAATCATAAGTAACATAGGTATGCTATATACTTCAGGGTCGACTAAAGATGTGAGGGGGTTAATGGTATTGCCTAGTCCAGAATTCTGCAGGTATACCAAAGGTACTTCACCTGAAGCAAGATAGTGGCCCATTGCCAAACCGACAGCAGCGCCTTCGTTGGCGGCGATAACATGATTCTTCGCCGACACATTATCGGTAACATAGGCGCAGAAGGTTTTGAGTAGTGAGTCAGGCACACCGGTGAAGTAATTTACGCCGGCCTGACTGAGAGAATCAAAAAATAATTGAGGACTTAACATAATATTATCTTGTGCCTGGAATTAAATCGAGAATATCTTTAATGGGCATGCACTGATCTTTACACTCCTCAGATCGGCCATGTTGTAGTATGGAGTGTGCGACGTTGTTCATGGCGGGGTATGCTGCACGTAACATATGGTTTGCGTAAATAACAACATTAACTCCAGCTTCAGCGAGCTCGGTATCAGTAATACTGTTATAACTTGAAGGTACCGCAATTAGTGGCACTTGTTTTTCAAGCTTCCTATAGATGCTGCAAAACTCCAATACTTCAGCTGGGCTTTTATGTCGGCTGTGAATCATAATACCGTCAGCGCCGGCGTCAATATAAGCTTTTGCGCGATTAATGGCATCGTCCATGCCTTGTTCCAGTATCAAACTTTCAATCCGTGCAATGATCATAAAGTCTTCAGTGATTTGGGCTCTTTTTCCAACCTGAATTTTATGGCAGAACTCTTCAATGCTCGCTTGTTGTTGATCAACATCATTACCAAATAAAGAATTTTTCTTTAGGCCGACTTTATCTTCTATGATAACTGCCGAAACTCCAACGCGCTCTAGGCTTTTCACCGTAAAGGCAAAGTGTTCAGGTATGCCGCCAGTATCGGCATCATAGATTAATGGCTTGGTTGTTACCTCAAACGTATCGTTAATATTTTGGAGGCGTGAAGTTAGATCGAGTGCTTCAATATCAGGCTTACCTTTAGCAGTTGAGTCGGTCAGGCTGCTTGACCACATGGCGTCGAACTCCCTTTTGGCGCCGTCGACAATAGCTTCTGCATGCTCAATAATCAGACCGCACAGTGGCGTATGAGCTTCTAAAACTCGTACTACGGGCTTGGCGGCGATAAGGCGGCGCAAGCGCTTTAATCGGATGTCAGGCGTGGTCCCAACTTCTTTTAAGCTCTCGTGTAGCTGAGAAGACGATATCCCTGCTGTATAACCGACTTCAATCAGTTCTCCTCCCCAAGTCGCCAATGTGTCGATAACCTGTTGTCTGGTTTTGGCTTGAATGCCAGTTTTCCAATCATCGCCATGTACAACATAATCTGGTTTGATTGCAATAAGATTGTCACGGTAGTCAAGGGTTGTTTGGGGTGTAATGTTTGCCACACCTTTAATATTTTCAACAACGCTTTTGCGCTGTTCGTAAGTTAAAAATGTAAGCCGTTTATAGCTTGCTATAGCTTTGTCAGTTAGCAGGCCTACAGTGACTTCGCCCAGCTTGGCTGCTTCGTGAATAATATTAATATGACCGGGATGAATGAGGTCGGCGCTCATGCCTACGTAAACTTTTTTCATAATAGTATTTTCAATATAAGGTGATAGTTTGAAGTATTATCGGTAATCGGTAATGATCAGGAAGATAAATCCTGGTCATTAGGTGTATCTGTTTCGGTAGGCTTGGTTTTAATAAAGAAAGATTTTATCTTATAAAAATAAGTTTTAATCACCAGGCTCATAGCAACAAAGGCGCCTACAACTGCAGACATAATGGCGCTACCCGACCCCGGATCAAGGTATGCGAACACTGAAGGCGATGCAGTTAAAAACAGAATGGCAATAAGTAAAGTTAAGTTATTCATAGTATGGGCCCTTAAGTTTTATGTGACGATCATGCCTTGCTAGTAAGTTGGGCACATGTCTTTAAAATCACGACGTTTATGTCAGGTGCTGTAAATACGCTTGTTGTAGAAATTGAGAGCGTTCCTTTGCCAGGCGGTATAGATAAGGTTATTACAATCTATATTGAGTGAGGATACACAGTGTTTAATGTTGAGAACTGCTTATCTAACAACCATCTACTCAATAAGAGGCATAATGATAAGTCGCCTAGCTAACAAACGTAATACTTTTTACTAACAATCACCTGATGTCTAAACTAATTTTGAGGCTGCTATTGAATCATGTTTCAGTCGTTCATGGCTACTATTTTACGGGCGGTGGGGTCTTATAATGTGCCTTCTATAAAGAAGTAGTCGCTTCACCCAATTGATATTGATTAAGGTTTGAATAATAAGCTGTCTGCCGAAGTAGAAATTTGCTAGCTTCCGGTTGTTGCCATGAGCAATGGCGGATTGGCGAAATTCCAGCAAGCTGCGGAGTAGGTATTTGTGGCTGGCACCGCCTAAGCGCATATTACTAATGACGTTGTTACTCTGTACAAACCTTAGTCGATTTGCGATAGCTCGGTGCACCCATTCAGAATCCATTGCAAAACGGAAGTCGAGTCGATACAAGCCGATACTTTCATAAGCCCTTCGATGAATGAACATAGTAGGGTGGAAGACTGACATATAGCGCCAAATGCGTTCAATATTGGGTTGTTCCAAATAGCTATCCCCGCTAATGGGGATGTAGCGTAACCCACCATGAATCACATCGGGTTGATTATGTTCTAGCGCCGTAGCGACAATGGTATTGAACGCTCCGGGTTCGTAGTAGTCGTCGGCATTTATAATGGCAATATAGTCCCCTTTAGCTAAAGCTATTCCTTTGTTAAAGGCATCGCTAATTCCTTGATCAGGTTCGGATACGATAATCTCCAGTTTTTGGGCGTATTCTTTTACGATATCAAGCGTGCCGTCAGTAGATCCGCCGTCAATAATAATATATTCAATCCCATGATGCTCTTGCTGGAATACGCTATCTATCGTTTGCTTGATGGTTTTTTCAGCATTCAGGCAGGGGGTTATAATAGATAGGTACGGTGACATGCTTGGCTCTGCTGTTTAATTCTAAATTAGTGTAGAATGTTCGTCGTTTGGCTATCTAGGCCTAAGCTTCAATGGGCATTTTCGAGTTATGAGAGTACTGCATTTTTATCGCACCTACTACCCGGATACGCAAGGCGGACTGGAAGAGGCCATTCGCCAGATATGTTTAAGTACTGCCCCTTTCAATACGGAAAACCGTGTGTTGACGCTACAACGTGAACCTGGTGAAGCTACAGTTGAGCGTGAAGAGGCTACAGTTTTTCGCTCACCACGACACGTCAGTATTAAATCCTGCGATATCAGCTTCACTATATTGCCTCAGTTTCGTGAACTATTAGAGTGGTGCGATATAGTTCACTACCATTTCCCTTGGCCCTTTGCTGACTTGTTAGAGCTATTAGCTGGCGGTACCAAGCCTTATATTATTACCTACCACTCCGATATAGTGCGTCAGAAGCGACTGGGTAAGCTATATCGCCCGCTGATGAAGCAATTTCTCCGTGGCGCTTCGAGAGTCGTGGCAACCTCACAGAATTATTTCGCTTCCAGTTCTGTGCTCAGTGAATATTCAGAAAAAGTTGAAGTAATACCGCTTGGGATTAACGAAGAATCTTATCCTGATTGCAAGGACGCAACATTAGCTGCTATGCGTGAGCAATATGGTGAAAATTTTTTCCTCTTTGTCGGCGTGTTTCGGTATTACAAGGGTTTACACATTCTTTTAAATGCTATGAAAGGTGCCGACTATAACGTTGTTATTGCCGGCTCAGGTTCGATTGAGCAAGAACTTAAAAAGCAGGCCGCAGAGCTGCAATTGAAAAATGTTATCTTCCCCGGGTTTATCAGCGATGATGAGAAGGTTACATTAATCAAATTATCCAGAGCTATAGTGTTCCCATCTTATCTGCGTTCCGAGGCATTTGGCATGACTTTAGTTGAGGGAGCAATGATGGGTAGGCCACTTATTTCCACAGAAGTGGGTACCGGTACCAGTCACGTTAATATCGATAAGGAAACGGGCTTGGTAGTTTCGCCAGGTTCATCCAAAGAACTGCGCGAGGCAATGGATTATATTTACTACCATTCCCAAGAGGCGGCTGAGATGGGAGCTAATGCCCGTCGCCGTTATGAGGATTACTTTACTGGTGATATTATTGGCGAGCAGTATGTTAGCTTGTATAAAAAAGTTATCGCGGAGGCCTCAATCCCAGTGACGGAGACACTCTCCAGATGAGGTCGCTAAAAATCGCAGTGGATGCCCGGCCTTTAGCGCAGCCTATGGTTGGCATCACCCGGTATACTTATGAATTGCTGAAAAGGTTAACTTTCAATTCACCGCATCAATGGTATTTATATCTAGATCGTCCCTGTATACATTCGTTAGAACTTTTGCCTAATGTGCATATTCGCGAAGGTAATTGTAGTGCGAATTTTGTCAGTTCATTTTTTGCGCAGCTAGTCTTTCCCGTTTGGGCGCATAAAGATTCGATCGATGTCTTTTGGTCTCCTCGCCATCACTTGCCTCTGCTGTTACCCAACAAAGTAAAAAAAATAGTCACTATTCATGATTTGGTATGGAAGTTTTATCCTCATACAATGACAATTTTGGGGCGATATTTAGAGCGGTTGTTGATGCCTTGCTCTATTAAAAGCGCGGCTAAAGTGATTGCTATTTCTGGTGCTACTGCTGGATCATTAAAAAAAGAGTTATTGGTTCTGCCGGAAAAAATAGTGACTATTCCGTTAGCATCTTATTTACAGCCAGTTGATGCAGGCGGTGTTGTTGAGACTGGTGATGCGGAATATTTTCTGTTTGTGGGAACGTTAGAGCCAAGAAAGAATTTAGATAGAATTTTAAAAGCTTTTTCGTTAGCGCTGCAAAGAGGGTTGAAAGTAAAAGAGTTAAAAATTGTTGGTGGTAGTGGATGGGGTGGCGTAGATATAGCTGATTTGGTTATTGAATATGGTATTGACGCCAATGTCATTGTTCTCGGTAAGGTAGAAAATGAACAATTAAGGTCCCTTTACCAAAATGCCTATGTGTTATTGATGCCGTCTTTATATGAAGGGTTTGGTTTGCCAATCATTGAGGCAATGAGCTTTGGCGTGCCAGTCGTGAGCTCTAACGTATCCTCTATGCCTGAAGTTGTTGGGGAGGGTGGGCTGCTAGTTGATCCTTACTCAATAGATGAGTTGGTTGATGCTATATGTTTGATAGATTCAGATAAGGATCGCTACGCTCAACTTAGTGCTAGCGCAAAATCGCACGCGGCGCATTTTTCCTGGGATTCCACTGCGGCAGCAACGCTGTCGGCAATTGAGCAGTTATTGGAATGAAAGTACTAATCACCGGCGCTAGTGGCTTTGTGGGCAGGCACTTAATGCCAATGCTGAAAGCTGAAAATCATGAGTGTGTGGCAGTGGCTCGCAGCAATCAGGGGCTGGATGCACAATTTTTAGCGGTGGGTGATTTTTATACCTTCAATAACTGGTCCGCCATTCTTGAAGGGGTAAGTGTTGTCATCCATCTGGCGGCAAGAGCACATGTGATGGATGCAGATAGTGCTGATGAGGCGGAGCTCTATGATCGAGCCAATGTTGATGTGACGGTGCGCTTGGCAAAAGCGGCTTTAGCCAGCGGTGTAAAACGGTTTGTTTTTATTAGCTCAATTAAAGTGAATGGTGAAAATACGCTGACAGGTGCCAGCTTTTCTAGTTTCGATGTGGCGTCTCCTAAGGATGAATATGCGGGCTCAAAATATCGGGCTGAGAGATACCTGGAGGATATTGCCAGAAATTCTACAATGGAGCTTGTCATTATCCGGCCTCCTTTGGTCTATGGGCCTGGCGTTAAGGCTAATTTTTTACGATTACTAAATCTGGCTCGCTCACCAATCCCGCTGCCATTTGCTTTGGTGGATAATCGTCGTGACATGGTGTCTGTGTACAATCTGTGTGATTTAATTGTAACGTGTATCGAGCATCCTGCCGCTAGCAATCAAACCTTTTTGGTGTCTGATGGCCGATCCTATTCTCTGTCGGAGTTGTTGTCAGTGATGAGTAGTGTACAGGGCGGTAGGTCCAGATTGTGGCCAGTGCCGTTATCGTTATTAACCTTTGGATTTCGATTATTGGGTAAAGAGGAATTGGTTCAGCGCTTATTGGCCGACTTGCAAGTTGATATTCATCATACCGTGGAAACATTGGAATGGCGGCCAAAATATACCTTGGAAGATACCTTGCGGAAGATGATTCAATGAACAGCCCGGTACTTCGTCTAATGGAATTAGTGCTGGCATTGTCCGGGTTGGCATTGTCGCTTCCAATTTTGTTGATTGTATTTTTATTGGGTTTGTTCGATACGGGGTCGCCGCTTTTTTTTCAGCAACGGGTGGGAAAGAACCAGCGCCTTTTTACCTTGATCAAGTTTCGTACCATGGCGCTTGCGACAGCCTCCGTGGCTACTCATCAAGTCGATAGCAGTGCGGTCACCCGGCTGGGCCGTTTTTTGCGTAGAACCAAGCTTGATGAATTGCCTCAGCTTATTAATGTATTGAAAGGCGAGATGAGTTTAGTTGGGCCCAGGCCATGTTTGCCTTCCCAGCAGCAGCTTATCGAGGAGCGTGCACTGCGCGGGGTGTTGCTGGTTCGCCCGGGTATTACCGGCTTGGCACAGGTGAATGGTGTCGATATGTCTGACCCCGTCAGGTTGGCAGCAATAGATCAACAAATGCTGGATACGCTAACCCTGGGAGCGTACTTCAAGTACCTTTTGCTCACGGTGCTTGGACGCGGCGCAGGGGATCATATCCAGGGTAAATGATTTAGTAGGTTTGGGCTGATACAAGCTTAACTAGCTGCTATGCTTAGATATCTTATGTGGTCACTTCCGGCCAGTAGCGTTTTCTAGATTGGGTTAGCTGCCATCGTTATGGGTCTAAAAAATAATAAATTCAGCCGCAAGCGACAAGCTGTTAAATGGCGTCGCAGTGTTAGGCAGCCAATTGAAACGTTGTTCTCTTCTCCTCGCTATTGGAAGCAATCCATACTATTAGCTCTGGATTTGTGCTTTATCCCGGTAGCCATGTGGCTGGCAGTCCTTATTCGTTGGGGTGGGGGCAGCTATCAGTTCCACGCCTCTGATTTTATTACGTTAATTCTTACCATGGTGTTCAGTTCTGCTGTTTTCCTGCGTTTGGGCTTGTATCGGGCTGTGATTCGTTTTATGGGGCAGCAGGCAATATTGACTATTATTCAGGGTGTGACGGTGTCTGCTGTCATTATGGCTATTGCCGGTTTTTTAACCCGCAGTGAAATCCCCCGGTCGACTCCGCTGATTTATTGGGCCTTGGTGCTGTTATTGATTGGTGGCTCGAGGTTAATCGTGCGTTCGTTTTACCACGGCGTGCTAAGAAAGAGCGGGGATAAAGTGGTGATTTATGGGGCGGGTGTATCTGGCCGGCAGCTGCTCAATACCTTGCACCCTACTAAAGACTTTCATCCAGTCGCTTTCGTTGATGATGACCCGGCGTTGGTGGGTACTGTGATCAATGGTATTTCGGTGTATCACTCGGATCAGTTATCCAGCCTGGCAGAAGAGTTTTCCGTTTCTCATGTGTTTTTGGCCATGCCTTCGATTACCCATTTACGTCGCCGCGAAATTATCGATGAACTGGAAGAGCTGCTGGTTTGTGTAAAAACCGTGCCAGTGTTCAGTGATTTGATGTCAGGATCAGCCAAGGTTGGCCAATTACAAGATATTGAGCTGGCAGATTTATTAGGTCGTGACCCTATTCCACCTGACCCTGAATTAATTGAACAGCGCATTCGTAACAAGGTGGTGATGGTAACGGGGCCGGTGGTTCGATTGGTTCTGAGCTGTGTCGTCAGATAGTTCGCTGTCAGCCTAAAGATTTGATTTTGTACGATATATCAGAGTACTCCCTGTACCAGATTAATAAAGAGCTCGAGCGCCTCAAGCTGGACAAAAATATTCGTATCGTGCCGCTATTGGGCACCGTTCAAAATCGGCGAAGATTAGAAGCTATTTTTACCGACTTTGCGGTGGAGACGGTTTATCACGCGGCAGCGTATAAGCATGTGCCAATGGTTGAATACAATGTGGTGGCGGGCGTTGCCAATAATGTATTTGGTACCTTGGCAGCAGGGCGCGCGGCCGTTAAAGCCGGAGTCAAAACCTTCGTCTTAATTTCGACCGATAAAGCGGTCAGGCCCACCAATGTAATGGGGGCATCCAAGCGGATGGCGGAGTTACTGCTGCAGGCTTTTTCGGCGAAGTACGACCATATTGATTTTTGCATGGTGCGATTTGGAAATGTGTTGGGTTCTTCCGGTTCGGTAGTCCCATTATTTCGTCAGCAAATCCTTAACGGTGGGCCGGTAACGGTAACCCATAAAGATATCATTCGGTATTTCATGACCATCCCTGAAGCCGCGCAATTGGTATTGCAAGCCAGTGCCATGGGCAAAGGTGGCGATGTGTTTGTACTGGATATGGGCGAGCCTGTCCGGATAGTAAATTTGGCTAGGCGACTGGTGCGCCTGATGGGCTATGAAGTGAAGGATAAAGCCCAACCCAGGGGCGATATAGAAATCCAATTCACCGGTCTACGGCCAGGTGAGAAGCTTTATGAAGAACTTTTGATTGGCGATAATGTTACCGGCACGGGTCACCCTAAAATTATGCGTGCTGAGGAAGACTTACTGTCTGAAGAAGAAATCGATAGCTATGTGGAAGCACTAAAGGTGGCTTGTGATAGCAATGATTGTGAAAGCATTCAGGCTATCCTGCAGCGAGCGGTGAAAGAATTTGAACCGGTAGATGGTATTTCAGATGCCATTTGGTTGCGGCGAATGGAGCAAGGCCTCATAGAGCCAGCTGATGAATTGGATAATGTTGTAGAAGGCCACTTTCCTAAATCACACTAGGCACGCTTTCATTGCTTTAGATTTCTGTGATTTATCCTTACCATTGGATTAAAGCCACTGGGCAGAATGGCGTAATGGCTGGATTTCCCCGGCTGCTACGAGTAAAATTTCTCGACTTTTTGACCTTGGGAACCCAGTACGGCGATTACACGCTCCCCCCTCCATTAGTCCTCTATCTTTGGATGTTCTATGGGTAGAGTCGTTTGACCTGTCAACATTACTTATGCAAGCTGAAACTGTCGCATCCGCAATTAGCTCGGTGGCTAATGTCACCACAGAGGCTGCCAATACGGACCTGCAAGATCTCCCGCTCGGTATTAAACCCTTAAAAATTTGTTTGCTAGGCTATCGCAGTCAGCCTTATGGCGGCGGCCAGGGTATTTACATCAAGTATTTAAGCAAGGCGTTGGTTGAGGCTGGTCATGAAGTTGATGTGATCTCAGGACAGCCTTATCCCCATGTCGACCCTCGCGTTAGGTTGATTAAAATGCCCGGGATGAATTTGTTCGAAACCGGTTTAGGTTCTATTCGTTTTCACCATTTACGTTCAATGACCAATATTATCGAATGGGGCGGTAAACTAACCGGCGCATTCTCGGAGCCACATTGCTTTGGCCGTCGCGCGTTTAAATACCTCAAGGCTCACGGCGCTCATTACGATATTGTTCATGATAATCAATGCCTTAGCTGGGGTATGTTGGATTTACAGCGACACAAATTCCCGTTGGTAACCACCATCCACCATCCGATTACCAGTGATTTGGGGATCGCATTGAATGCCGCTAACAGTTGGACGGAGCGTTTGCTGATTCGTCGCTGGCATTCTTTTTTAACCATGCAAAAGAAAGTCGCCACCCGTCTGGATAATGTGGTGACAGTGTCGGAGTGTTCACAGCAGGATATCGCGGAGGCCTTCAACATTGACCCCGCCAGTATCAATTTGGTGTACAACGGCATTGATACCAATGAATTTCGGCCCATGCCCGAAGTCGCGCCCAAGCGTTACCGAATTATGGCTACTGCATCTGCCGATGCGCCATTAAAAGGTGTACGTTATTTGTTGCAGGCAATAGCTGAGCTAGCACCAAGTTACCCGGCTATCGAGTTGCTCATGGTTGGCAAGCCAAAGCCCGGGGGTGATACCGAGCAATTGATCGCGCAGTTAAATATCGCCGACCGTATTCAATTTGTGAGCGGTATTTCAACCGAACAGTTAGTCAAATACTACGCCGAAGCTGAAGTGGTAGTGGTACCGTCTTTATATGAAGGTTTTGGTCTTCCTGCCGGTGAGGCAATGGCCTGCGGGGTACCGGTCGTGTCAACTAATGGCGGAGCGTTGCCAGAAGTGGTTGGCGATGCAGGTATAGAAGTACCTGTTAAAGACAGCCACGCAATTGCTACCGCTGTTGCCAGCTTATTGGATGATGCCGATAAGCGTCAGCGGTTGGGAGAAGCGGGGCGACAGCGTATTGAGCAATTATTTTGTTGGACGCGAGCGGCAAAGCAAATGACGGATTACTACCAGCAAGTCTTAGCAAGTCGACAAGCCTCTGCCGACGTTAATAAAAATATCCAAGGATCAAAAATTAATGCAAACGGTGAATTTTAAGCACTTGCCCCTACAGGCGGGCGATACCGTATTAGACTTGGGCTGTGGCGAAGGTCGTCATGTGATCTTGGCTTATCTGGAGCAGGATGTCACCGCTATCGGTGTCGATTTAAGTTTGCAGGATTTACAAGCGACCCAGGAAAAATTCCAGCCATTTTATGAACCGGATAACGCTAATAAAAGTTTCGGTTTATCGTCGGCCAATGCCTTGCAACTACCGTTTGCCGATAACACTTTTGATAAGGTGATTTGCTCCGAAGTATTGGAACACATTCCTGATTTTAAAGGCGCGTTGCAAGAAATTGAACGAGTATTAAAACCCGGTGGTTTATTTTGTGCCTCAGTACCAAGAACCTGGCCAGAAAAAATTTGTTGGTATTTTAGTGAGGCCTACCATAAAGTTGAAGGCGGCCACTTAAGAATATTTGAAGCTAATAAATTAAAAGCGCAAATAGAAGCGCTGGGTTTTAAAGCCTTTCATCGGCATTGGGCGCACGCTTTGCATTCCCCTTTTTGGTGGCTTAAATGTCTATTTTGGAAGCAGCAGGATAGCAATTGGTTGATTAAGCAGTACCATCGTTTTTTGGTATGGGACTTAATGGATAAGCCTGCATTTACTCGTAATTTAGAAACGCTACTTAATCCCTTAATGGGTAAATCCGTGGTGCTGTATTTTAAAAAGGAACTTAACTAATGAGTGGCGTGTTTTTATCAAAGGGATTGTTTCCTGCAGATTTTTTTCAGCCGACTGTTGAATTTATTCTGAGCTGTCAACAAGCCGATGGCTCTATTCCCTGGTTTGAGGGTAGTTACGCAGATCCTTGGGATCATACTGAAGCGGCGATGGGCTTATCGATTGGTGGCGAATGGGATGCAGCAGCCAAAGCGTATAAATGGTTGGCAGATACGCAATTAGAAGATGGCAGTTGGTGGGCGGCTTATAAAGCTGGCGAAATTGAAAATGGTGAGCGTCGTGAAAGTAATTTTGTCGCTTATGTAGCAACAGGGGTGTGGCATCATTATTTAATTACTAAAAATAAAAATTTTTTAAATGCGATGTGGCCTACGGTAGAAAAAGCCATTGAATTCGTTTTAAGTTTGCAATCGGAACACGGTGATATCCAGTGGGCAGTGAAACCCAATGGTTCACCAAAAATGGATGCTTTAATTACTGGCTGTTCTTCTATTTATAAAAGTTTGGAATGTGCAATTAATATTGCTGCCACGCTTAATCAAGAGCGCACAGAATGGTCGCTAGCGAGAACCCGGTTGGGCGATGCGCTGCGTAATAAGCCCGAACGTTTTGATCGCACTTGGGAGAGCAAGGCACGATATTCTATGGATTGGTTTTATCCTATTCTGACTGGGGTGTTATCAAAATCACAATCGCAGGCACGCCTAAAAGAACGTTGGCATGAGTTTGTCGAACAGGATATGGGATGTCGTTGTGTCTCTGATGAACCATGGGTGACGGTGGCAGAATCCTGCGAATTGACCATGGCACTATTGGCGGCAGGTGATCATGCCCGGGCGGTAAATGTTTATAGCTGGCTGCATCAGTGGCGATTGGATGATGGTTCTTACTGGACCGGCTACCAATTTGTAGAAGACTTATTATGGCCTGATGAAAAGCCAACCTGGACTGCTGGGGCAATTTTATTAGCCGCAGATGCGCTGACCGAATATACTGCTGCTGCAAAATTATTTACTGAGGTGCGCTTGGTCGATGCGATAGCTGATGAAAAACAGGTACGCGTTAAGAAATCCTGATGGTCGGCGGCTCAATGTATACTCGGTAGGAATAGCTCAATGGGGGGCAGTGGCGCAAGGAATAGCGCCGGACACGAGTAGAGGCTAACACATGGCTTATGCAGCAATTACCGGTTGGGGCAAATGTTTGCCTCCAGCTATCCTGTCCAATAATGATCTAGCCACATTCCTTAATACCAATGACGACTGGATAAGTAGTCGCACCGGCATGAAAGAGCGCCGGATTTCTCACGTGCCGGTAAGCGAATTAGCGCATATTGCTTGTGAGCGGGCGTTAGCCGCCGCTGGTAAAACGGCCCTAGATGTAGAATTAATTATCTTTGGCTCAACCAGTTTCGATGAGCTGTGTCCCAATTCTTCTTCCAACGTACAGCGTTTATTGGGCGCCACTAATGCGGCATGTCTCGATGTGAATACCGCTTGCACCAGTGGTATGTATAGCCTGACGGTGGCTACAGCGATGATTAAAAGTGGGGTGGTTAGTTCGGCTTTAGTGATCGGTGCCGAAACTATTTCACCATTGATGGATTGGGATAACCGCGATGTGGCAGTGCTATTTGGTGATGGAGCGGCGGCATTTTATTTAGAATCGGATGAGCAGGAATCTGGCGTTATAGCTGAAGCGTTAGGTTGCTATGGTGAGTCCAGGGGTATTTTGTCAGTAGAAGGCTGGGGCTCTAAATACGCTAACCAGCAGCGCATGTTGGGCCAAACGAGTTGGGCCTTTTATGGGCAGGATATTTTCAAGAAGGCGGTGGCAGGTATGTCGCAGGCTTGTGAAAAAGCACTGCAGAAAGCGAATTTAGATCACAGTGAGATTGCGTTGGTTGTTCCGCATCAAGCTAATCTGCGTATCATAGATACGTTGGCCAAGCGCTTGAAACTGGATACGGAAAAAGTGTTTATTAATATTGAGCGCTACGGCAATATGTCAGCAGCAACCGCTCCAGTCGCATTAGTAGAGGCGATCGAAGAGGCTAGGGTGAGCGCTAACGATTTAATTCTATTGCCAGCCTTTGGTGGAGGTTTAACCTGGAGTGCGCATGTATTACGTTGGGGGCCGCGTACCCAGCCTTTGGGGGTTAGTGACGTAGAGCTACCACCCTGTGAACAAAGTGGCTTGGAATTAGTGCAGGCGATCAGGGCGGCTAAGTCAGCTAGTTAGATTTGGCCAATTAAACCCTGCGCAATAACCCCAAGGTATTTACCACGGCGATTTCTTCAAATAAACCTGATGCCAGTGCTAGCCGGTAGATGGTGATTGGTGCCTGGCCGCCTTCCTCAGGGTTGGGAAATAAATCGTGAATAGCTAACACGCCGCCGGGAATAACATGGCTGGCCCAGCTTTGGTAATCGGCCATGGCGGCTTCCATGCTGTGGCCACCATCAATAAATACCATAGACAGTGGCGTGTGCCAGCCCTTCGAGGCTAGCGCGGAAGTAGCGACGACAGGGACTACGGTATCTTCTAAATTAGCCGCCCGCATATTTTTACGAAACTCTTTGAACGTATCCATCAATCCGACATTATTATCGTATAAATCTGCGTCGTGATATTCCTCACCTAATTGATGCTCTTCCGAGCCGCGGTGGTGATCCAGCGCGTAGAGTACGCCGCCAGCTCGCTGACAGGCAGTGCCAATATAGACTGTTGACTTGCCACAGTAGCTACCAATCTCCAATACCGGCGCGGTGGCAGCTAATGCCAGTGCATGGTCATACAAAGCTTGCGCTTCATCGGCGGCCAAAAAGCCTTTTACCTGCTCGATATCAATGGGGAGTTCAACGGCCATAGGGCACCTTTGCTTATAGGTCCAAAAAAGTGGGTTAAAAAATCTGCGGGCAAGATAGCGGAAACGCCGGCTGGCAGCAATAACACATGCGGTCACTCTCATGCTGAAACTCTAAAACTGCTAATTTATCCCGGACAGCAATGCGATCAAGTCGAGGATGACTTCGACTTACTAGTTGTTTCAGATTTATTCCAGACAGTAATGCACGCTTGATAGTTATGCTATTATTTGCCGACTTTAATTGACCGCTTTCGATGTGCTTTATTGATACGCACTAGCAACAGGATCTGCCACGTATGAAACTCACCATGCCCCGATTTGATCAAGCTCAGGTACTAGTGGTGGGCGACGTTATGCTGGACCGTTACTGGCATGGGCCGACCACGCGTATTTCTCCGGAAGCGCCGGTGCCAGTGGTGAATGTCAAGCAAACCGAAGATCGTCCCGGTGGTGCCGCGAATGTGGCATTAAATATTTCAGCGCTGGGTGCGGGGGTGTCGTTAACCGGTTTAGTAGGTCAAGATGAAGCGGCGGCTGCGCTGGCCGAAACCATGGCAGCGGCAAATGTGTTGACTGATTTTCAATCAGTAGCGAATCACCCGACTATTACTAAATTAAGGGTGATCAGTCGTCAGCAACAATTAATCCGGATGGATTTTGAAGAGCCCTTTGCGGTTGATGCAGCTACAGCATTAAGCGCAAAAGCGTCACAATTATTAGCGACAGTTGGCGCATTAATTTTATCCGATTATGCCAAAGGTGCGCTGGCTGATCCACAGCCATTAATTCAGGCCGCAAAAGCTGCCAATATTCCAGTGCTGGTCGATCCAAAAGGTACGGATTTTTCCCGCTACCGTGGCGCTACCGTACTGACGCCTAATTTGCATGAATTTGAAACCGTTGTAGGTCATTGCGCGAATGAAAGTGAGTTGGTCGCTAAAGGCGAGCAGCTGATGCTGGAGCATGACTTAGGTGCGCTGTTAGTCACTCGCGGTGAGCATGGTATGACCTTGTTACGCCCACAAGAAGCGGAGTTGCATTTGCCCGCTAGAGCACGCGAAGTGTTTGATGTCACCGGCGCGGGGGATACCGTTATTGCGGTATTAGCTGCAGCATTAGCGGCTGGTGAGCCTTTGCCACAGGCGGTGGGGTTGGCGAATTTAGCCGCCGGTATTGTTGTTGGCAAACTGGGCACGGCGGCAATCAGTGCGCCGGAATTGCGCCGCGCGGTGAATAGCGAACAAGGTTCAGAGCGCGGGGTAGTGACATTGGACCAGCTGGTAGTGGCATTGGATGATGCCCGTGCGCACGGCGAAAAAGTGGTATTCACCAATGGCTGTTTCGACATTATTCATGCTGGCCATGTGGGTTATTTGGAGCAAGCCAGAGAGTTGGGTGATCGTTTAGTGGTGGCGATTAATTCAGATGAATCCGTCGTGCGTTTAAAAGGCCCTGGCCGTCCGATCAATCCCGTTGACCGTCGTATGGCGGTATTGGCAGGGCTGGAAGCGGTGGATTGGGTGCTGTCCTTTGAAGGCGATACCCCGGAATCCTTATTGGATGCGCTGAAGCCTGATGTGCTGGTCAAGGGTGGTGATTACGATAAAGAAACTGTGGTGGGTTGGCAGATCGTTGAAGCCTACGGCGGTGAAGTGAAAGTGCTATCTTTTTTTGATGACTGTTCCACTACTGCAATTGTTAATAAAGTGCTGGAAAAAAACCAATAAATTTTTGTTAAATTGGTTTAAATTTCGCCATAGTTTCCTGCGGCGATTCTTCTATTAATAAATACTTAGCTAGCTCCTGGTATCAGGTGTGACGATATGTCGCATGTGATTCAGCCTCCGCCTTTGTTAGCATGCGCGCCATTAAAAGTATCTTTGGAGGGGCCATGTCTTTTGTTCGCCGTTTTATTTCAGGTTTAATACTTATCTTTATCAATCATGTTTCTGTTGCCGATGCGGATCATGCCGCGAATGCGGTGCGCGCCGATAGTCATGCGCCAATTGGCGTTATGGGAGACCATATGCACAAAGCCGGTGAGTGGATGTTTTCTTATCGCTATATGCAAATGGAAATGGACGGCAATCTGGATGGCAGCGACAGTATTAGCACCGATGAAATTTTACAAGACTATATGATTGCCCCAGAGTCAATGACGATGGAAATGCATATGCTGGGTGCAATGTATGCGCCGAGTGATGATTTAACGCTAATGGTTATGGTGCCGCTGATAAATACCGAAATGGATCACACCATGCAAATGATGAGCATGGGTGGAGGTATGGGTGGCAGCATGATGATGCCCATGCGCTCTGAGTTCACGACTGAAACTGATGGCGTGGGTGATGTGAAAGTGTCTGGCCTATTTCGTTTACAGCAAACCAGTAATAGTGACTTAATTTTAAATATGGGTTTGAGTTTACCTACTGGGTCGATTGATGAAAAAGATGTCACTGGCATGAGCATGGGCAATAAAGTGCAGTTACCTTATTCAATGCAATTGGGATCGGGGACTTATGATCTATTGCCCGGTATCACCTATACACAACTGTTAGAGACTTACTCATGGGGTGCGCAGGCAATTTATACTTACCGTATCAGCGAAAACGATAATGACTATACGTTGGGTGATAGGTTAAAAATGAGCGCATGGTATGCCAGACCATTCGCGGATAATTTAAGTTGGTCGTTACGCGGTATTTATGAGCATTGGGGTGATGTCGATGGCGAGGATTCCGAGCTTAACCCAATGATGAAAGCCATGGTGCCTACTGCAGACCCAGACTTGCGTGGCGGTGAGCGTATTGATTTAGCTGCCGGTATTAATTGGGCTATTCCGGGTAGTGTGACTAACCGTATTGCTGTGGAAGTTATAAAGCCGGTGTATCAGGATTTAAATGGGCCGCAGATGGAAATGGATTATAGTGTGGTGTTGGGCTGGCAGCTAAGTCTGTAAGTTGCCACTAGCGACTGAGGCTTATTTTTTGGTTTTGGTCGCTGTCATTGCCGCTTGCACATTTGCACGTAAGTGAGCGGGGTTTATCGTGCCGATAATAACGCTACTAATCGCGTCATGGGAAAAAATAAAATCCATACTTTTTTGAATAGGGTCTTCGCCGGCAGCGCATAAATGGCCGCTGGCAAAGGCTTTTTTTATTAGTAAACCTTTATTAATTTGCTGGCAGTGTTCAATCACCGGTGCTTCTTCGCGGTAATCCAAATTATAGGTCGCCATCACTATATCTGTTTTATCGGCAGCGGCTATCCCGCCAGCAACTGTTTTGGTGGAAACGCCATAAGCGCGAATTAAACCGCGTTGCTTGCAGGCGGCTAACTCCTGCAGCACTTCCGCTTCATTGATAACCGCGAGATCGTTACCGTCAGAATGCACCAGCACCATATCAATGTAGTCAGTATTTAATCGTTTCAGGCTGCGCTCAATACTGTGGCGAGTGTGCTCAGCGTTAAAATTATAAAAAGATTTCCCGTTTTCATATTCTTCACCTACTTTGGAGCAGATAACCCAATCCTGGCGCTGACCCTTCAGCAATGTTCCCAGACGCTGTTCGCTGTTACCGTAAGCTGGTGCGGTGTCGATCAGGTTCAGTCCTAACTCTTTAGCTAGGGCGATTAAATCGCCTGCTGCCTTATCATCCGGGATGACAAAGTTTTCGGGGTATTTAACCCCTTGATCGCGTCCCAGTTTTACCGTCCCTAAACCTAAGGGACTGACGAAAATTTCAGTGCTGCCAAGTTTACGTAATTTCATTACTGGAATCGTTGCGTTGTGGAAATAGTGTTTCCCAGCAGGGTGTAGCCACTGCCGGTTGTTGGAGTGAAGAGAGTGCTTCAATCGCTAACGGCGGTTGTGGTTTGATACTGGCTTGATTTAATAAGCTAAAAACCTCATCCGCCATATTGGGCGCTAAAGTCAGTTTGGTGGGCCAGCCGATGATGACATTGCTGCTCTGGTCTGCTTTGGCAGCAAAGGCCTTGTCGGGTTTGATCAGCCCTTTTTGTTTGGGTTCGGCTCTATCAATACTGAGTGTTGCCCACTCACTCCGACTAAAATCCAACCAGGGAAATAAGTCGAGCAACTCCTGCCTGGCTTTGTTGATCAGTTCGTCATCGTTGAGTTGAATACCCTCGGTGGCTAGGTCGCCGCCCAAATACCAGACGGTTTTACCGTCCGTACATAGATGACTGGATACAGTTAACCGTGGTGAAGGATTGGCGCCCATGCAATGTGCATAAAGCGCATAGGGGTAATCATGTTTGACCAATACTTGCTTCAGCGGTCGGCGCTGCATGGCGGGCTTTGCGATACCCAACATGGCACATAGGGCTTCGTTGCCTTCTCCGGCAGTAAAAATAAATTGCTGGGCGCACAGTGCAATGGATTGTTGCTCGTTATTGATGAGCAGGGATTTAACCGAGCCATCCGGATGCTGTTGAAGCGTGGCCTGTTGCCAGTCGATACTAAAAATACGATCGGCGTAATTGTCAGCCAGTGCCTGGATAACTGAGGGTACGTCCAATACCAAATCTACCAGTTTGTATAAGCTGCCATTAAAAGCTGGGTCCTGAAACACCGGTGGTCGCTGTTTTTTGTCGACAGCATCGACTCGTCCCCGAGTGACTTTGCTGGCAAAAAAAGAGGTGACTTTGGAGGTGATGGACTGAGTGGACCACATATAAAAATGGTCGCTCAGTACTTTGGCTTTAGATAAATCGACATCTCCCTCACCTTTCAGGCAGCGGCGCCAGTGGTCTGGCATATCAGCAATCGCTTCCGATGCGCCGGTGAAGGCGCCGCCCAATGCGTATTTTATGCCACCATGAATCATCCCCTGTGAAGCAATAGTTTGGGCGCCACCGAGATCGCCTTGCTCAAATAGCACGGCGTAGTAGCCTTGATTACATAGCCGATTTAATAACCATAAGCCAGCAATGCCGCCGCCGATAATGACGATATCTACTTGGGTGTGAGTTGAAGTCATGCAATTAGGGTCATGCGATTGAGATGGTGGTGAGTGAAGTTTTAATTATATCCTATTTTTTTGGCCGCTTGGTTTTGAGAGGTGAATTAGATTAAGCCAATAGCCTGATTGTAAGTATTGATAACGCGTATGTAGGCTCCATGTTGCAGCGGGTATTCATCTATGCAGCATCAATACCCTGAGCTGGCGAGATAGGGTGTAAGCCGTTATGCTTGCCGCTGTCTTTTAGTGAATGATTAATTATGTCTCGTTGGCTTTATACTGCAGTCTTTTATTTGTTGATGCCTTTGGTGCTACTGCGTCTTTTATATCGGGCGATTAAAGCGCCGGCTTATCGGCATCGAGTACTCGAACGTTTCGGACTTTTTTCTGCGCCGAGCCTGGCGGATTGTATTTGGGTACACGCCGTTTCAGTCGGCGAAACTATTGCTGCGGTGCCCTTAATTCAGCGCTTACAACAACAGTACCCCAATACGCCTATTGTGGTGACGACCATGACCCCGACGGGTTCAGAGCGGGTGCGGGCGCTATTGGGTGACTCAGCCTTTCATGTCTATGCGCCCTACGATCTGCCAGGTGCTATTCAGCGCTTCTTGTTGCGGGTACAGCCGAAATTACTGGTGATTATGGAAACGGAGTTGTGGCCTAACACGATTCACTATTGCCGGCAGAAAAATATTCCTGTGGTCTTGGCTAATGCCCGCTTGTCAGCAAAATCGGCGGCGGGTTACCAGCGTTTATCTTTTTTAACCCGGTCGATGTTGGCAAACATATCCCGAGTTGTGGCGCAAACTGCTAATGATAGCGAACGATTTTTGGCGTTAGGTTTAAGCTCTGCGCAAGTGGTAGTAAGTGGCAGTATCAAATTTGATGTAGCTATTGATGCTGAGTTAACGGCTCAAGCTGCACAATTAAAACAACAGTGGAGCGGCAATCAACAGAGCGAGCAGCAGCGCTTAATTATTTTAGCGGCGAGTACGCATCCGGGTGAAGATGAAATTATCTTGGCTGCGTTCGCACAATTATTACCACAATTTTCCGGTTTATTATTGGTGATCGTGCCTCGTCATCCTGAACGGTTTGATGCGGTTTATCATTTGGCTGCGCGTCAATTTAATACCCAGCGTCGCTCGCAGCAACCAGGGCCGGATTCTGTTGCGCAAGTGTTTATCGGTGACAGCATGGGCGAGTTGATGTTGTTTTATGGCTGTGCTGATATAGCTATTATTGGCGGCAGTTTAGTAGCTACTGGCGGCCATAACATGCTGGAAGCTGCGGCGTGGGGTGTGCCACTAGTGACCGGTAAAAGTGATTTTAATTTTGCGGCAATTAGTCAGCTGTTGATTGACGCTAAGGCTTTGTATCAAGTGGCGGATAGTCAGGCACTGGCCAAGCAATTGGGTAACTTAATTGCCGATGAGTCTCTGCGTAAGGCGAGCGGTGACAGTGGTAAGATAATAGTTGCTGAAAATCGCGGTGCACTTGATCGGTTGTTAGCAGTAGTTAGTGGATATCTGTAATATTTTAAATGTTAAAAACATAAAAAACGCCTGCAATTGCAGGCGTTTTTTATTGGGCTGTGTCGCAGCTAGCCTAGCGATCCAAAAATTTCTGATACTGGTTAGCTGTTGGCGCATCCTGCGAGACCATCCATTTATTAATATCGTATAAATCCTGTGGGCTCAACGTGCCTGCTGCTCGTTTGAGTTTTAACATGCTCAAGACATAGTCGTAGCGGGAATTGGCATAGTCACGGATAGAATTGTAAAGGGTGCGCTGGGCCTGCAGCACATCAACAATATTTCGGGTGCCCACTTCATAGCCTGCTTGGGTGGCATCCAAAGCGCTGCTGGTAGAAACAATCGCTTGTTGCCGTGCTTTTACCCGTTGGACATCGGTATTTACCGTGATGTGCTGGGCGCGGGTATTGCGGATGACTGTGCGCTGGGTGTCGATTTTAGTTTGTAGCGCAATATTATATTGCTCATAAGCCTGGCGACGCTGCGAACTTACACGGCCACCGGTAAAAATAGGGACATCCAGTTTGAACATGATAATTTCTTGATCACCATCTGACATAGTTGGGATGGTTGAAAGATTGGAGCCGCTAGTAATGTCAGTATTACCATCAAGTTCTTCATTGCTATAGGTAAAGCTACCTGTAATCTTAGGTGCGTGTTCCCATTTTTTTGCGGCTGCGTTCTGGTGTGCGGCTTCCATACCGTATAATGCGGCTTTTAATGCAAAATTGTTCTGTAAAGCGAAATTAACCCATTCAGCCCGATCTGTAGGCTCGGGATTGATAACAGGAAAATCTTTATTGAGTAGCCATAAGTTGGCATGAGGCTGACCGGTTAACACCGTCAGTGATTCATAGGCCGTGCCTAAACTGCCTTCGTCGGTGAGGCGCTGAACTACGGTAGAGTCGTAAACGGCGCGAGCTTCGTGAACATCGGTAATCGCAATTAAGCCAACATCAAAGCGCTGCTGGGTTTGTTCCAGTTGGCGTTTAGTCGCGCGTTCTTCAGCTTTAGAGGCTTCCAGATTATCCAGTGCCCGCAATACATCAAAATAAGACTCAGCGACGCGAACAATAAAATCTTGCTGGTCAAAAGCAAATTGGGCTTCTGCTTGTTTGGTAATTTCTTTGCCGCGCTTAAAAGTAAACCAGGTAGGGAGGTCGAAAATATTTTGGCTTAAGGTCAGTGAGTATTTTTCAGATTCAATATCTGATTCCGAATTTGATTCAAACACAGAGTAAGATCCAGTAAGCGGGTCTTGTGCAACTCTAAGGCTATCGGTATCACCGTCAGTTTCCGTATAACTGGCACTGCCCGAGATCTGTGGCAACATCGCGGCAAAGGCTTGCTTCTCGGTTTCCAGGTTGGATTTATAGCTCGCTTCCGCGCCTTTGAGTTTGGCATCATTTTTTAAAGCCAGCTCATAAATATCGGCCAGCGTATCCGCTTGAGCGCTAAAGCTTCCCGCGCACAAGGCTATGGCAAGGGAAAGAGGGCGTAACAAAGATTTCATTGGCTAATCCTTAAAAGTGAGGCAATCATCGCTTGAAGCGTGATTAGATTGGGTAGTTTAGCAAAATGCTTAGGTAAAACCCTACTAAGCAAGTGCATTTTGCAGTTAATTTTCGTTAAGAAGGGTTGCTGTTAAACTGCTAAACTTAAAACAGGAACAACCCCGATAGTTTTCGTTCTACATAAAGGCCCGGTACGTGAAAAAGAAATATACGGTGGATTTAGCCGCTCAGATGGCAGAATGCGAAGCGAATTATGCACGCATTATGCAATTGTTGCCTGATATGGACACGGTAGATCAGCGTCAGTTCGCCGTTGATATGGCGGGCAGTGAGTTACAGCAATTTCGGATCGTGGTGATGGAGCGTTGCAAATACACCACCATGGTTGATATTAGCCGGCAGTCAGACCCTTCCAGCAAGCCCTGGACAACCGCGCCCAGTTTTTCTTTAAGGGTGTATCACGATGCCCGGATGGCGGAAGTGGTGGCCTTTGATCAGCACCGGCGCCTGCAAGCCAAATATGATTACCCCAACGATAATATGTATCAGCGGGATGAAAAATCCCAGCTCAATACTTTTTTGGGCGAATGGCTCAGTCATTGTCTAAAATATGGTCAAGCGTTGACGCCTGTAATGACTCCATAGCCAATGTAAGGGAGTCTTGTTAACTTTCTTTGTGAGTTTTTCCGGTTTCTGGGGATGCTGCGTAATAGTTACTGGATTTTATTGGCTAGCCGCCGTTAACTATAAAGATATCAACGGCTTGCTGTATTTGATAGCGGCCATTCGCTTACATATAACTTAATCACTGGGATTATTAGGGCAGCAGCTTGCGGATTGAACACAACCATCAACAGCCTATCCAGCTGGTGCAGATTACCGATTCCCATTTAGGCGACCAAAGCGGTGATGCGTTATTAGGCATGGATACCGATACCAGCCTGAATCATGTTATTGATTTGATTAAACCGCGCTGTCCCCAAGTGTTGCTGGCTACCGGCGATATCTCTCATGCGGCTACTGTCGCCTCCTATCAACGTTTTCATCAGCTGACCCATGGTTTGGCCGAACATAGTTTATGGTTGCCTGGCAATCATGATGACGTGGTCAATATGCAGCAAGCGATGGCGGGTGAGACGGTATTGAATCGCTTTATGCAAATAGGCAATTGGCATCTATTGATGCTGAATTCGGCGGTGGCGGGTAAAGTCGGAGGCAGTCTGGTTGCCACCGAGCTGGAATTTTTGCGGGATTGTTTACAGCGCTCAACAGGCAGTCATGTGCTGGTCTGTTTGCATCATCACCCGATAACCATTGGTTGTGAGTGGCTGGATGATCAGCAAGTGGATAATGCCGAGCAGTTTTTTGAAATACTGGATGAGTTTGATCATGTGCGGGCGGTGCTCTGGGGGCATATTCATCAGGAAGTTGACGAGCTACGCAATGGCGTGCGGTTGTTAGCCAGCCCATCAAGTTGTATTCAGTTTGCTCCGCAGAGCAAGGATTTCAAATTGGACAGGCTCAATCCCGGTTTTCGCTGGCTGGAGCTGCATGCCGATGGCAGTCTTGATACCGGCGTTGAACGAATTACCGGTGTCGAACTTGAGATTAACTATTCCCACTCCAGCGGCTATTAGTCCCCTCTAACCATTCCTCTAAGCTGATAGTGCTGGCAGATTTTATGGCGCAGCGCTTGCGCCTTTCTGTCTAGCCTGTATGCTGCTGCTTTTGTTTTATTACTCCTACATTATGCGTCCGCTACTGATCTATATTCACGGTTTTTTGAGTTCTTCGCTGTCTGCGAAAGCTCAGGAAACCCGGCATTATCTTGAACAGCAGGCCTTGCCGATTGAGTTTGTTGCTCCTGAACTCTCCAATTACCCGTTAACTGCTTATCAGCAGTTGCTGCAAGTGATTGAATCGCAGCCGCTTAGAAAAATCGGTTTGATTGGTAGCTCGCTGGGCGGGTTCATGGCCACTGCCTTAGCTGAGCAATATGGTCTGCGTGCAGTATTAGTCAACCCGGCAGTCAACCCGCATAAACTTATTGCCGGTTTTTTAGGCGAACAGTTTAATCCGTATACAGAGCAGCACTTTGTGTTAGACCAACGTCATGTGCAGCAGTTGCAACGTTTGCAAGTGCAGCGCATAACCCAGCCAGCCAATATCAAAGTTTTATTGCAAACCGGTGATGAAACTCTCGATTACCGGCAGGCAGTTAGTTACTATCAGGGCTGTCTGCAAGTGGTGGAACAGGGGGGCGATCATCGCTTCCAGCATTTCGATCAGCACTTAGCGCAAGCGATCGAATTTTTAACACTCCTGGACTGAATTTCAGTCAATCATAATGAGAAACACACAAACGCATGTCCGATTATAACGCTGATTCTATAGAGGTCTTAACTGGCCTTGACCCGGTGCGAAAACGCCCCGGTATGTATACCGAAACGACTCGTCCCAACCATTTGGCACAGGAAGTTATTGATAACAGTGTTGATGAGGCATTGGCCGGGCACGCCCAACAAATAGATGTGACTATCCATAAAGACGGTTCGCTTACTTGCAGTGATGATGGTCGCGGTATGCCGGTGGATTTACATGCCGAGCAAAAAAGACCGGGGGTGGAAGTGATTCTTACCACCCTGCATGCCGGTGGTAAGTTCAACAGCGATAACTACCAGTTTTCCGGTGGCCTGCACGGGGTAGGGGTTTCGGTTGTTAACGCCTTATCCCAAGTGCTGGAGATCACCATCAAGCGCGGTGGTGAAGTCCACAGCATGGAATTCAAAAATGGCGATAAATCGAAAGATTTAGCGGTGATCGATACCTGTGGCAAGCGTAATACCGGCACCAGTATTCGCTTTTTACCCGACCCCAAATATTTTGATTCCCCCAAGTTTTCAGTGAGTAGAATGAAGCACGTACTGCGGGCAAAGGCAGTCTTATGCCCCGGTTTGCGCGTCACTTTTAGCGATGAAACCAGTGGCGAAAAAGAAGAGTGGTTTTACGAAGACGGTCTCAAGGATTATATGCAGACTTGTACTATCGGCTGGGAAACCTTGCCCGCTGAGCCTTTTATGGGCAGCTTTTCCGGCACCACCGAGGCTGCCGACTGGGCGGTACAGTGGCTGCCTGATGGTGGTGAATTAACCACCGAGTCTTATGTCAACCTGATTCCTACTGCACAAGGCGGCACCCATGTTAATGGCTTGCGCACCGGTCTATTGGAAGCGATTCGTGAGTTTTGTGAATTCCGGAATCTATTACCGCGTGGAATTAAATTATCGCCAGATGATGTCTGGGATAAATGTTGTTATGTGTTGTCGTCCAAGTTGGAGGATCCGCAGTTTTCAGGTCAAACCAAGGAGCGCCTGAGTTCCCGTGAGGCGGCAGCTTTTGTATCGGGCGTTGCTAAAGATGCATTCAGCTTGTGGCTCAACCAGCACACCGAAGACGCAGAAAAACTCGCCGACATGTGTATCAATAATGCCCAGTCGCGATTAAAAAAATCGAAAAAAGTGGCGCGAAAAAAAATCACCTCTGGTCCTGCCTTGCCAGGTAAATTGGCCGATTGCTCCGGTGACGATGTGGAGCGTGGTGAATTGTTTTTGGTTGAGGGTGACTCTGCAGGTGGCTCAGCCAAGCAGGGCCGTGATCGTCAGTACCAGGCGATACTGCCTTTGCGCGGGAAAATACTCAACACTTGGGAAGTAGACTCGCAAGACATTCTTGCCTCAGAAGAGGTAAATAATATTTCCATTGCGATAGGTGTTGATCCTTCTTCGGATGACTTAACGGGTTTGCGTTATCATAAAATTTGCATATTAGCCGATGCAGATTCGGACGGTTTGCATATTGCGACATTAATTTGCGCGCTGTTTGTTCGTCACTTTCGGCCACTGGTTACAGCGGGGCATGTGTTTGTCGCGATGCCGCCACTGTACCGGATAGACGTAGGTAAAGATGTTTATTACGCCTTGGATGAAGCCGAAAAGCAGGGTGTGCTGGATCGTATCGCTGCAGAAAATAAAAAAGGCAAAGTAAACGTACAGCGGTTTAAAGGTCTGGGCGAAATGAATCCTATGCAGCTTAGGGAAACCGTTATGAGTGGCGATACTCGTCGCTTGGTGCGATTAACCATCGAGGCGGGCGACGAAACCAATCAACTAATGGATATGTTATTGGCGAAAAAGCGTTCAGGGGATCGCAAAGTGTGGTTGGAACAAAAAGGTGACCTGGCTGAGGTGTGATGGATATTAGTGCTTTCCATCAATCCAGTACGCCTACTTCCAAAATAGGTGATGCATCGATATTTTCGGCATCCATCATTTGTGAAACTCGCTGCAGGGAAGAAATAATCATCGATTGTTCCCACTCCTGAAGATCTGCAAATTGCCGAGCAAAATGGTCCTGTAGTGGGATGGGTGCTTCTTTCAATATACTAACTGCTTCATCAGTCAAATAGGCGTGTACTTTGCGTTTGTCCTCGTTGGATCTCACCCGATAGACCAGTGCTCTTTTTTCCAGTCGGTCCAAGATAGTGGTCACGGTTGCTTGGCTAAGGCTTATGTTATTTGCAAGTTCACCGATGGTGACTTCACCTTTGTCCCTGATGGTTTGCAGTAGCAAGATTTGCGGGCGGTTAGCCCTGTGGTCTTGGCCAGGCGTTTTGAGTGTAAGTCGGTAGCTCTGATGACGCGCCGCAGCGCAACCAGCACATCTTTAATTTTGCTCAATCTTGTTTTCCTTCCAGAGTAGTGGGTGGTCTGGACGCCAATTATACAGAGCAAGTCGAATGGGGCTATAAATTTGATTGCTTGGGCATACAGGTCGATTTGTTAGCTCTTTGAGGAGGGGGATGCTTGCTAGATTCCAGCGCAGGCCCTCACTGTGCGTTCATTTATTTCATAGTCTATAGTCTGCGCCTTAAAATGGGGCGTCATTGAATAAGAAAATTATTTAGAGTACTATGCTTTTCTTTTAGGGGTGAATAGGCTATTTTGATCAATTTATGAGCTTAATTCTTGTTTTAAAAGGTATTTCCCCCGTTTTTGGCTATTTTTTGATCGCTCAAGTGGCCTGTAAATAGTAGAGGAGTAAATAAATATGGATACCCAAGCGGTGTCTCAGTCTGCATTATTATGCAGATTGCCGACAGCCGAAGATGGTCCTTCACTTCATCATTTAATTCAACAATGCCCACCACTAGATACCAACTCGCGGTATTGCAACCTGCTCCAATGTACCTATTTTGCCCGAACATCTGCTATCGCAGAGCTTGATGGCGACGTGGTTGGTGCGGTGAGTGGTTTTATTCCGCCCGACCGGCTAGATACGTTATTTATCTGGCAGGTAGCTGTTCATGAGCAAGCGCGCGGACGGCGGCTGGCCCAGCAGCTAATTACGCATATCCTTGGTCGAGCCAGCAGTCAGGGTGTTCGGTTTATAGAAACGACGATTACTGCAGATAACGGCGCTTCTTGGGCAATGTTTGAAAAATTGGCTGCTAGTTTGAATGCCACTTTGTCTAGCGAAGACTTGTTTGATTGTGAGCGACATTTTGCCGGCCATCACTCATCAGAAACGCTGGTTCGAATCGGTCCTTTTATTTTGTGACCAGGCGAAGATACGCGATTAGCTCTGCCCTCCATTCCAATGACATTTAAACTATATAGGTAATAGCATGAAAATTTTTGACGAAATTGAATCTGAAGTTCAATCCTACGCCAGGTCATTTCCTCGCGTCTTTAATCGGGCAAAAGGCGAGTATCTATATGATGAAGAAGGTAATGAATATTTAGATTTTTTAGCTGGCGCTGGCACCCTGAATTATGGACACAACAACCCGGTCTTTAAAGAAAAGTTATTGGAGTATATCAACAATGACGGCATCACTCATGGCCTTGACTTGCATACTCTGGCAAAAGGTGAATTTCTAGAAGCCTTGAATGAAAAAATATTTAAACCTCGAGGTTTGGATTATGTTGTTCAATTTACCGGTCCAACGGGTACTAATGCAGTCGAGGCTGCACTCAAGCTAGCGCGTAATATTACCGGCCGGGAAAATATTATCAGTTTTACTAACGGCTTCCATGGTGTGAGTTTGGGGGCATTGGCAGCTACTGGTAACTCACATCATAGAGGCGCTGCGGGAGTCAGCTTGAGCGGTGTAAGTCGAATGCCTTACGATGGCTATTTGGGAGAAGACATTGATACTACAGCTTATCTGGAAAAAGTATTAACAGATTCCAGTAGTGGCATTGATCTGCCGGCGGCAGTTATTGTTGAAACCGTTCAAGGTGAAGGCGGCATCAATGCGGCAAGTGTAAGTTGGTTGAAAAACTTACAAGAAATTTGTATAAGACATAAAATTTTATTGATAGTCGATGACATTCAGGCTGGTTGCGGGCGCACTGGTGCCTACTTCAGTTTTGAAGAGGCGGGTTTAACGCCGGATATAGTGACTATGTCGAAATCATTGGGAGGATACGGCCTGCCATTCGCTGTGGTGCTCATTAAACCGGAACTCGATCAGTGGAAGCCCGGTGAACACAATGGCACTTTTCGGGGTAACAATTTTGCCTTTGTCACAGCGAAAGCGGCAATAGATACTTATTGGTCGGATGACACGTTTGCAAAGGAAGTACTTAAAAAAGGCGAATACATTTCAAAGCGGTTGCAGTCCATTGTTGATCGCTATGGTAATGGTAATTTTTCCACCCGTGGTCGTGGTATGTTTCAAGGTATCAATTGTGTCAATGGTGAGCTTGCCGCAGAAATTACCCGTAAAGCGTTTAAGAAAAATTTAGTAATTGAAACCAGTGGTGCCGATGATCAAGTGGTGAAATTTTTATGCCCGTTAGTTATTAGTCAGGAAAATCTAACCAAAGGTATTGATATTGTAGAGGCAGCTATTGCGGAAGTCTGTTCCGTATCCAGCCCTATTCCGGAGGAACGAGATTTCTTTGAAACACAAAGTATGGCTAGCTAGGAGAAATAGATAAGTTGAGGCTATAGCTATATAGCCAGTTTTTGCTGAATATGCTGTCTGAGTAAAACTAAGCTAAATAAAGAAGAGGTTATAGATGATTGTTAGAACACTGGATGATGCCAATAAAACCGACCGCCGGATTATTTCTCCAGACGGTAATTGGGAGAGCACACGGATGTTGTTAAAAGATGACAACATGGGGTTTTCATTTCACATTACCACCATCTACGAGGGTGCTGAATTTCAAATGCACTATAAAAATCATTTGGAATCTGTGTATTGCATTTCTGGTAAGGGGTCGGTAGAGGCGCTTGCAGATGGTATCGTTAGGCCTATCGAACCAGGCACTTTGTATATTTTAGATAAACATGATAAGCATATTCTGCGTGCAGAAACCACTATCCAGTTTGCCTGTGTATTTAATCCACCATTAATGGGTAAAGAAGTACATAACGCTGAGGGCGCTTACGAGTTGAGTGCAGAAACGATCAGCGACCAGTAGCTACTGTGACAGGTAACTAAAATTACTATTGAGTAACTATTAATTGTAAGACTCTGGATAAATTATGAGTAACACGCATAGTGTAGAAAAAATTGGTGGCACTTCGATGAGCAAGTATGCTGCCGTTCGCGATAATATCATCTTTCAGCCGCAGCGAGACACGCTTTATCAGCGTGTATTTGTGGTGTCGGCTTATGCAGGTATAACCGACCAATTACTAGAACACAAAAAAAGTGGTAAGCCTGGCATCTTTGCATTATTTGCAAATGGGGTCGAGGATGAGTCATGGATTGATGCGTTAGTACATTTAGAAAAAAATATAAAGGCAATTAACAGCGGGCTATTTGCCGACGACCAATCGCTACTAGCTGAAGCTAACGAATTTATCGAAGAGCGGTTGGCAGATGCTCTGGCTTGTTTAAAAGGTTTGCATGCACTTTGCAGTCATGGACACTTTTCAGTAGAAGCCCATCTATCAACCGTGCGCGAAATGTTGGCATGTATTGGCGAGGCTCACAGTGCCTGGAATATGGCGGCACTGTTGCGGCGTGATGGGGTGAATGCCTGTTTTGTTGATCTTACTGGATGGAAAACAGAAAAACATTTGTCACTTGACGAAAATATTCAGCAGGCTTTTGCCGGACTGGATCTATCAGTAGAGCTACCAATTGTGACTGGTTATGCTCACAGCCTGGAAGGATTGATGACAACATTCAATCGTGGCTACAGTGAAATGACATTTAGTCGTATTGCTGTGCTGACGGATGCGGCTGAGGCTGTTATTCATAAAGAATTTCATTTAAGTAGTGCGGACCCACGACTGGTTGGCGAAGACAATGCAGTGCCTATTGGGCGCACCAATTATGATGTAGCTGATCAGTTGGCTAATCTAGGCATGGAAGCAATTCATCCAAAGGCGGCAAAAGGTCTCCGGCAAATGACGATCCCACTGCGGGTAAAAAATACGTTTGAGCCTGAACATGCCGGCACTTTGATTGAAAAAGGGTATACCAGTGAAACACCGCGGGTTGAAATTATTGCTGGCCGTAAAGGCTTGTATGCACTTGAAGTTTTTGAGCAAGATATGGCAGGCAGTATTGTTAATTATGATGCCAGTATTTTATCGGTGGTAAGTCGATTTAAAGCACAGGTAGTAACAAAAGATATTAATGCTAATACGATCACTCATTATTTGGCGACTAATATAAAAACGCTAAAGCGGATACACAAAGCGCTTGAAGAGCTTTATCCGCAAGCGGAAATAAAGCAGCAAAAAGTTGCTCTGGTTTCGGCAATCGGTAGTGATATGCAAATTCCGGGAATTTTGGCGAAAACTGTTGCTGCTATAGCTGAGCACAATGTTAGCGTGTTGGCAATGCATCAGTCGATGCGTCAAGTTGATATGCAATTTATTGTTAAAGAGCAGGACTACGAAACAGCGATTCGTGGCTTGCACCAGTCTTTAGTTGAGATCCATGACCATGGGAGAGCTATATGTCTCGCTTCATAATTTTAGTTATAACGTTGTTATTAGCTAATTTTAGTTATGGAGATTCCGGAGACAATGACAGTAAAGCAGAGCAAGAAATCACTGAGTTGGACAAACCGCTTTATAGTCCGTTTATTGAACGCTATATGCTGGATGAGGTAAAACAATTACGGCTTGATCTGTCCGCTCAGAAAGTAGATTACACCAAACAGATAGTCGATCGTGAGCACCATTCGGTTGATCGTGCAGTTGCTTATGCTACTGACACGGTAACGTATTTTTTCTATTTAGTCGCAGGGGCAACATCCATCCTGGTATTAGTGGGATGGAATTCTATTCACGAAGCAAAGACACAGGTGCAATCTCTTGCTGACGAAAAAATATCGGCATTGATAAAAGAGTATGAAGATAGATTGAGCGTGATTGAACAGCAATTACAGCAAAAATCGAAAAACATTGATGACAACCGTGAAGAAATCGAGTTGACTCAAAATATTCAATCGCTCTGGTTGCGTGCGGCCCAGGATATTGGGCCGTCTAATAAAATTGCCGTATACGATCAAATTTTAAAATTACGTGAAGATAATTGTGAGGCGCTGACTTATAAGGCTGATGCAGTCCTGGATTTGGGTGAGCCGCAGTGGGCGATTAATCTATGCCAGCAAGTGCTGGAAATAAATCCGGATAATGACCATGCCTTATATCAACTGGGTTGTGCATATACAGCGCTGGAGCAATATGATGAGGCTATTCGTTATCTGACCCAAGCTGCTGCACTGGTAGAATCTTATCGTGAGGAGATGGCAGTTGATCCTGCGTTAAAGCCGTTGGCAGACTTTGCGCCTTTTCAGCGCCTGATAGACCATACTCCTGAAGCTCAAGTCTAGTTGCCAAGCTCACCTGGATAAAACAATTAATTTTTTCACCAATAATAACTAAGGGCTTATATTAATGTTGTTATCGTTTGTTTTTTTTCTAGGTGTCTTTACCCTTATTGGATTAGCTGCAGCTAAAGTTAGCCAAGGAACTAAAGCAGATTACTACTTGGCCAGCCGACAAATTAAACCCTGGTTGGTTGGTTTGTCAGCAGTTGCTACTAACAATAGCGGCTATATGTTTATTGGCGTTATTGGTTATACATACTCGGTCGGCTTTGTTGCCTTTTGGCTAATGGCAGGTTGGATTGTTGGCGATTTATTGGCTTCTCTTTATGTACACCAGCGTTTATGCAGCGCTACCAGTGTGAGTAAACAATACACTTACGCGGGTGTGTTGAGTGCTTGGTCTGGTCAGCAGTTTAAAAACCTACGCCGACTGATTGCCGTCATTGCTTTTATCTTTTTAGTCATTTATGCCGGTGCACAGTTGGTTGCCGGTAGTAAAGCCCTGTTTGCCCTCTTTGACTGGCCGTTATGGTCGGGTGCCGTGATGGGAGCGCTGTTGATAGTGGCGTATTGTCTTTCAGGAGGTATACGTGCTTCCATTTGGACTGATGCTGCACAGTCTGCGGTGATGTTGGTGGCGATGGCAGTGCTGCTATTTACGGCCACTAATGCGGTAGGTGGCGCGGATATGGCACTCCAGAAGATGCGGGCGTTACCCGGGTTTACTGAATGGGTGCCGCAAAATCATGGTGAATGGCCGCTGTTAGCGGTGATGGTATTTATTCTGGGTTGGATGTTTGCCGGTTTCTCGGTGATTGGGCAACCGCATATCATGATACGGTTTATGGCGCTTGATGATGTTAAAAAGATGCGGCAGGCGCGCTGGTGGTATTACATCTGGTTTATTGCATTCTATACCGCAGCCACATTAGTGGGATTATTATCACGCCTGCTGTTACCTGAGTCAGATACATTTGATGCCGAGTTGGCGTTACCGACGATTGCAGAAATGTTGCTAGATCCCTGGCTGGTTGGATTGATAGTGGCGGCTATTTTTGCCGCGACAATGTCGACAGCAGATTCATTGCTACTTACTTGCTCAAGTGCACTCACTTCTGATTTGCCTCGGCAGCCTGTTACTTCTACACGGACAATTCGTGTGGCAACCATGGCGGTCACGGCTTTGGCATTAGGTTTGGCGTTGTCCAATAACGAGAGTGTTTTCCAAATTGTAATATTTTCCTGGTCTGGTTTGGCTAGTGCATTTGCCCCGTTATTATTGGCCAGGTGTCTAGGTTGGAATTTGACCGAAAGAGTCGCTATTGTGGCGGTGATATTAGGGCTTGCTACAGCGATAATATGGCGGTTGTTAGGTTGGCACGTCCTTATTTATGAAGGCATGCCGGGTATTATGGTGGGATTGGGCTTGCTGTGGGTCTTTAGTTTGACTAAAAGTCAGTTAGCGCCAATACCTGAAGCAGTTTCCAAGCCTTGATTCGAAACGATGGTAAGTCAGAATAGCGCCATTGAAGTAGTGTAGAGTTGAGGGTATATGATCGAAAAAAATAAGGCAGCGGCAAGTGCTACTGCTCGCCCCTATGGCGATGGTGACACTTCATTCCAAACTGCTGGTGGCGAAGAGGGTGTTCGGCAGCTAGTAGATGCATTTTACGATGCCATGAACAGTCTTGAGCGGGCGCGAACCATTCGAGCAATGCACCCTGACGATTTAACCATATCCCGCGATAAGCTGGCCCGTTTTCTTTGTGGCTGGCTTGGTGGACCTAAGTTGTTCAGCGAAAAATATGGGCCAATTCAAATTCCAAAAGCGCATAACCATTTAGTGATCGGAGTGGAAGAGCGTGATGCCTGGTTACAGTGCATGGCGCACGCATTAAAAGCGCAGCCCTATCCGCAATCTTTTAAAGACTATTTATTGCATGAGTTGTTCCGTCCAGCTGATCGCAGTCGCACGAAAAAATAAATAAAAAAATAAAGATTTTTAATCAATTAACAGATAATATTTTCTTCATTAATGGGTGCCCAGTGGCAGGAATATCTATGAAGGAAATCAAAGCGTTAATAGACGGTTTTCGTAATTTCAAAGAAGAATATATTGAGGATGAGCTCGGGCGCTACCGGCAATTAGCTGAATACGGCCCGCATTCAAAAATATTAATGATCGCCTGCTGTGATTCAAGGGCGGATCCGGCGATTATTACTAACTCACAAGCCGGTGATTTGATGGTGATTCGCAATATCGCCAATCTGGTGCCACCTTATGACCCCAACAGTAACTTTCAAGAAACGCAAGCAGCGTTAGAGTTTGCAGTGAGCTATCTGGCGGTTGAGCATGTTGTTGTGATGGGACATTCACGTTGTGGTGGCATTCGCAGCTTACTAACAAGATTAATAGATGACGCAGATGCTATGTTGCCGTTAGAGAAATGGACGGCCGTAGCCGAGCCGGCAGCTAAGCATGTGCTAAAAAATTTGGCAGGCGCTAATCTTGATGATCAAACCTGCGCATGTAGTAGAGAGGCGTTAACTGCATCGTTAGCTAACTTGCGTAGTTACCCCTGGCTATTGGAAAGAGAGCAAAAGCAAAAATTACAAGTTCATGGGTGGTACTTCAATTTGGCCGACGGAGACCTTCAAGCCTACGATGAGGTAAACAAGAAATTTACCTCTCTATTTTAAAGCTAGTCGGTAAAATAATGCTTTAAGTTACAGGTTCCGCTTCTGCTGCGGCAATCATAGTTGCGGCAAGTATTCCGTACGCTTCGGTCCAGGCGGTTTCAACTTCTTCAGTAAATTCGTCACCCAGTCCCATAGAAAGTGTTTTCAATAGCGCAGCGCCTACCGTGTCATAGTGATCAGCTACAACACCGTAACCTGCGTGACGAATGCCAAGCTTTTGTACAATGGGCACCAGTTGATCTAAGTTGTCTAGCATACGAACAGCGGCTGTAATCATTTGCATCAGTTTTTTCCCCTGCTCGACCATATTACCTTTAAATAATGGCTTAAGTTCAGGGTCGGCTTCAAATAGGTTGTTATAAAACAAAACGGCTGCATCATCGGCGATGGGTTCGACTTTAGACCAGCTGTCCATACAGAGTTGTATTTGCTCGGGTGTCATCGTAAGTTCCTAAAAAAGTTAATAAATATAACGGTTAATAAAATTATTCGTTGTCAGTAGCAATTTTGGACAGCATAAAAGTAATTGCCAGTTCCAATTGTTGATCCGTGAGCGCGTTATTCCCCCCTTTAGCTGGCATTAACTCATAACCTTCACTCGCGTGCTGTACCAGAGTAGTGATGCCTTGTTGGGCGCGGGCCCCCCACATTTTCTTATTACCAGGGATTGGTGCGCCGTTGATTGCCTGGGCGTGACATACTTTGCAATTAGCCTTATACAGAACTTCACCTTCGACTAATCTGGAATCTACAGCTGCTTGTGCTGACTTTCTTTCAGCACAAGCGGCTACTGTGATTAACAAAACAATAAAGTAAATAAAAAATATAAAGCGTTGCATAGCTATCACATCCAGTGGGCCGCTATTCTCTAATATTTAAAGTGGCACACGTATCACTACGCCACCCATAACCTCACCAAGTTTAAAATCAGTTTTAGGCGAATCCTTATGATCATTGTGACAACTAGTACAGGCATCAGAAACTGCGACATCAGGATAGACGGCGGTGAAATAAGTAACCTCACCAAGCTGTTCTTCCCCATAATAGTTTTCGCCAGGGTTAGCTGCAATATATTCAAGGCCGGCTTTTTCTACAGTAGTCTTAGGTGCATTTTGCTTATTGATTGGCCATATTGATTGCAAAGAATAAGTAAAATCATTAGTCATTTCAGCAACGGCTTCAGCACCAGCTCGAAACATTTGGGCCGGCAGCAGGGTACCGTTAGGAATATCCTGCCAGTGTTCGTCAGGCTTTATTACGTCGGCACCAGCCGGCCCAAGTCGTTTGACAACCAGCTTGGTATAGTTGGTGCGGTCCGCCTTCATGACTGCAAACAATGAGTCGGTATAAATTTTTGGCTCAATGCCAGGCTTAACGGGTTCGGCACAACCTAATAAAAATGCTGAAATAACCAGCATGGAAGAGATAATGATTTTATGCATTCTCGTACTCCTTATTTATAAAATTTTTTACTATTTATGAATTATTTTTTCTCTCTTTCCAGAGCCCAATCCATTGATGGAATGTGAACTCCGGGTTTGCCATTGAAATTGTTCTTAATTAATTTTTGGTCAGCAAGTGAATCGATTGAAAACTCCAAGCTGTGGCAGTGCATACACGTTGACCGAATCATTTTTTCATTGGGTCGCAAATTAAAATTTTGGTTGTGCTCGACACGAAAAATATTGTCCTTATCGAAAATCGCACCAGAATTGATCCCTGCAACGCTATCTGAGTTAATAGTATTATTTATTACAATATCTGTGCCAGAATCTTCTTTTTTAATGCGAGGAAGGTGGCAGCTTGCACACGAAACGGCTTCTTCTACCGGTATTTCCCCGTTAGCGCTTGTGACCATAGGTTTCCGTGAGGTGAGGAGAAATAATTTTTACTGTGTTCATCATCGTGGCATCGCACACAGGCATCAACCGCAGCAGATTGTGTATTATATGAGTGCGATAGGTGACAAGAATTGCACCCATGCTGCTCATTTATTGCTGAGGATTTGAACGTTAATGGTGAATCTATGGGTGAGATTGGTGCGAGTTTTGGTTTATTAGTTCCAGATAAACGCATGCCGTGCTTACCTGACAAGAACCCTTTTGTTTCTTGCTGATGACAAACTTTGCATTGCGACAACTGTGGCTGCTCAACCCATACTTCTGAATTGTTTTCTGTGTGACATGCCGTGCAGCTTACTTGGGCATTTGCATGTGCACTATGTTGCCATTGTTTAGTTATCTCCGGGTGTTGTTGCATTTTGTGTGCGTCGTGTTCAGGGTTTGAGGATTTATTGGTTGGGGAAAAGTAGTGGGCTGAACTTGCCGCTGCTATTTTTGCAATTTCTTGCAGCCAGGGTTGATTGGCATTGTTAACTAAAAAACTTTCGTAAAGTGCTCGGTTATCATGAAAATTATGGCAGCCTGCGCTGGCGCAGCTATCAAAGGGCAGGTCTTGGTGGCTTTTACGGTCGTTACCAATTTCCGCATGGCAATGAAAACAATAATCATCCGGTAGGGTAACGCCCATGGCATGAGTTTGTTCTGGTTTATGCTCAGTGTGGCAACTTACACAATAGCGAGCATCAATAATTTCCAGCCGGTAAGCTTCTCGTGGGTCTGTGAATTTTTTTCGAGGATGTGAGTCATGGGCCTGTTTTAATTCGTCACCGTGACAGTTGACGCAGGCTTGTTGAATGATCTCTGGACCGCCAAAGGCGTCGGTATGACAGCTATTGCAGGCTAACTCTATTTGGTAATGACCATAGCTTGTTTCACCAATTAAAAAAGTCGATTTGTCGGTACTTATAAATAGGGTATAGGAGAAGTAACTCGCCAGCATTACGCTCAATAAGGCCCATAAAAACCAGCTAAATTTATTCATCAATAATGCATCACTAAAAATAATAAACTGACAGAATATGTACAGCCAGTAATAATGGCAGTGGCCAGCTGACCAGTAGATGAAACCAGCTCAGCGTTTTGCGTAATTGCAGGCCATTGGCTGGGCTCAAACGATGGCTGCAGGCGACGGCAATGCCAGCCAATGTGCCCAGGCCAACCACTAATAAAAAATTAACCATGAGGTAGCGGTTTAAATGCACGCCTAAATGAAAACCCGTATGTAAAATCAGTATTGATGCACACAATAAACCAAGCACGATATGGAGTGTGCGCCAATAGGCGAAATCGCCTAGCTGCATATTGTGAATTCGTTTTCGTAGCGACATTAATAAGCCCGCTGCAGATAGGCCTAGTAAGGTAAATCCGGTAACTTGTTTCCAGAATTTATCGTTCCAGATGCCGCCAAGGCTTGCTTCCAGCTGCACACTATTGGGAATGGTTAGCGCAGGCATCCAGATAAGTAGAATTGTGAGTAGCAGCGCCATAACACTGCTTACTAAAACAGGTGCCCAGAATTTATCTTTATCCAGTGGCGCTTCATCGCCGAGCAGTTGTTGTAATAAAGGTTTACATGATCCGCATACACTTCCTGCACGGGTTTTATCAACAATAGTGGCTACAGAATCACAACCACTATCAATGGCTTTGGTTATATGCATTTGAGAAATTTTGTTGCATTGACATACAATAGCTGTAGCTGGCCAGCTTTTAGCGTTACTGGATGCCTTACTTAACCAAAGATGCCCATTGAGTAAAAACAACCAGCGTTGCCAGAAATAAAGTTTTCGCTGCTGCTGGTATAGTTCCTGTATCCGGGGAAGTTCTGGCCATTCCCAACTCCCAGCACACCAATCAAAATATTATTGTGAACGACTATTTTGCGGTATATGCCTTCAGCTTTATACATTACTTCCTGTTGACGTCCGTGGCGGGGGAAGTCACAAACTTCGCCGACGCTGAAAACGTGCTCATTGACAACTTTTAATCGAGAGCTGACAACAGAACCCGCATATCGAGAATTTCCACCGCAAAGCACATCGGCTGCTACTGCGGCCTGATCAAGTCCGGGGCCGGCAAAACCAAACGTTTTTTGGTTAAATTCACTACATTCGCCAATGGCATAAATATCTTCAGCAGAAGTTTGTAAGCACTCATCTACAATAATACCTTGTGCTGTTTTAACACCGGCATTAACAGCAGTTGCGTATTGCAACTCACGCCGGTGCAAAATAAAACAGTATCACAATCCAGTCGGTCGCCATTGCGGGTGGTAACGCCTTCGACACGGTTAAAACCGTGCACAACCCTGACGCCAGATTCAACAATAATTGCAATACCACTTTGTTGTAATTTTAGTGCCAGCTGCCCGGCAGCTTCATCATCAAGTTGCCTATTCATTAATCGGCTACCTTGATGGATCAAGGTGATACGGGTATTTAATCGTCGCAGTGCTCTGGCAGCTTCAATGCCTAATAAGCCGCCACCAACAATGACAATGTGCTTGGCGCTGGAAAGCCTGGCATACAGTGCATCGGTATCTTTAAGGTTGCGAAAGGTGTAGACCCCTTGTTGTTGAATGCCTGGAATATTGGGGATGAATGGCCGTGAGCCAGTCGCAAGTATTAATTTGTCATAGTAATAAACTGTGCCCAAGGCATCGGTAATAGAGTGAGCGACTTTGTCGATACTTTTAATGGTGCAGTTAATGTAGTCAAAATTAGGGTGTTGATTTTTTTCTGGCAAGTGAAAGCTAATATTCTCACGATCAATATCACCTGCCAGTACAGAGGAAAGTTGTACGCGGTTATAAGGTGCGAAAGGTTCGTTGCCAAACAGTTTGATGCAGGCATTGGGATGGTGATTCAACAATTCTTGAACAAAGCGGATGCCGACCGGACCGCTACCAATGACACAGACGGTATTGGATTGATCGCTAGCGATAAGAGATTGTAGATTAGATTCAGCGGGCGGGATAGCCACTGCAGTCATCGCTCTCTCCAGAAATTACTGAAAGGAAAAAGAACAGCTTCGGGATTGTAAGAAATGGTCAGGGAATCGTCGTAAAATTCCCCCGACCAATTAATTGGATTATTAGAATTTAGCGCCAACCCAAATCCAGAGTTTGTCGGTGTCACTGCTAAAAGTATCTGCATCATAGCTGGAATACTTAAGGCCAGTGCTAACACCGTTGCTGAATCCTTTACTGACGACAAAGCCCATTTCATCCCCATAGTCTGCCGAGCCTTCTTCAGCTTCGTACTCATGCATTACTGCAGCGACTGCTATGCCCGAAATTTTCGTGCCTACACTGATATAGGTGTCGACTAAACCATTGGGCATGGCCGTAGGGTTAAAGCTACCGCCGAGAAAAATATCGTTCCAGCCATTAAATTTATGCAGTGTAGCCAAGGGAGTGGTAAAACTTGCCTGGCCGTCATCTGACCCGAGCACTTCGTAACCTAATTTAGCGGTAATACCCGAAAATTTAATACCACCTTCAGCAAAAAAATATTCGGCATCATAGTCAACGCCGCTATCTTCGATTGACTGAGTGGCAGCTTCAATATGGTATAAAAAACTAATATCACCAGCTGTCGCACCAGATAGGCTAGCGCCAAAAGTATCTGACTTTTCATCGCGGGTATCATCATCCAGTAAATAACCGTAGCCAACAATTTTACCAATAGGTGTTTGGTAAGCTGCATTGAGTAGCAAGTCACTGGATTTAGCATCCATGTCTTCAGCAAAGATACGGTTGCGTTTAAAGATATAAGAAATGTCCAGTTTTAGTTTTTCAGAAACATCAATTTGGCTCCTTACTGCATCAAACGTTTGCCTGTCCTGACGCCAGCCAACATCACCTACAAAGCGATGGCCATCAAGAGTAATGACCTGGCGACCGGCTTTAGCCATATATCCATCCCCTTTATATTGGATAAAGGCCTGGTCTATTTCTGTGACTTCAGGGTCAGGGATTAAATTGCCTTCATCATCAATACCAGCAACGTCGCGGACATCCTCAACTTCTACAAGAGTTGAAAACCCTTTGTAGTCTGCTGATTTAAAGCCAATGCGCGAGCGCAGGGTAAGGCCGTCACTGTCGATAACGTCATTGTCGACATCTTCATAGCGTAATCTAAAGTCGCCAAAAACAGTGGCAGCCTTTAGTGCCTCTGATATAGAGTCCGCAGCAAAACTAGTAGAAGAAAATACGATACTGCTAATAGCTAAAGCCAAAAGACCAGGCTGAAATTTAATCATTGGTTGCTCCTAGGGGTGTAGTTATTTTGTTGGTATTAAAGTGTGTTGCATAAAGGTTCTTATGCCGCTTTATTTTTTCGTGTGTTTATAGATTTATTGCCATCACTATTTGAGGGCATAAAATTTTCGACCTTGCGCTGCTTTTCATATAAAAATTTGAGGACTTCGGCACGAAGATGGGTATAGTTTGGATCATCTGCTAAAGCCAGTCGGTCTCTTGGACGATCGAGATCGATATCCAGAATTTCACCAATTGTGGCTGCTGGTCCATTGGTCATCATCACAATGCGGTCGGATAACAAAACTGCTTCATCAACATCGTGGGTGATCATAATTACGGTATTGTTGAGCCGTGCTTGAATCTCCATTAAAGAATCTTGCATGTGGGCGCGTGTTAGTGCATCAAGGGCGCCAAATGGTTCGTCCATTAGCAACACGTCGGGCTGCATTGCCAGCGCGCGAGCAATACCGACACGTTGTTTCATGCCACCTGATATTTCATCAGGTCGTTTGTGCATGGCATGGTCCATATGAACCAGGCGTAAGTTGTGCTCAATCCACTCGCGCATTTCGGCTTTGCTTTTTTTCTCAGGTGAAGAACTGCGACCGAAAACCTGTTTAACTGCTAGCTCCACATTCTGGTAGGCGCTTAACCATGGCAGTAATGAATGGTTTTGAAAAACTACAGCGCGCTCAGGTCCAGGCTCTGATACCTCTTTTCCATTGAGAATGACCCCGCCTTGGGTCGCCTGATATAAGCCGGCAACAATATTTAAAACAGTAGACTTGCCACACCCAGAGTGACCGATCAGAGAAACAAACTCACCTTTAGATATTTTTAAATTGACATTTTCAAGTGCGGTAAAAGCACCTTTGTTGGTAGGAAATTGCATTCCTACATCACTTATTTCAAGAATGGGGTTCATTGTTTTATCCTTTGATTAACGGGAGACTGAATTTTTATCCCATGAAGCGAGCTTCTGAAGTTCAAGCATGCAGCGATCCAATAGAAACCCGATAAAGCCAATAACAATAACTGCAGCCATAATTCGTGCTAATGAATTGGAGCTACCATTTTGAAACTCATCCCACACAAACTTTCCCAGGCCCGGATTTTGAGCGAGCATCTCCGCTGCAATGAGTACCATCCAGGCGATGCTGAGGGACAAGCGCATACCTGTAAATATCATTGGTATAGAGGCTGGTAATACAATCTTCTGAACATGCTTGAGTGGGTGTAGACGTAGCACGCGACTAACATTAATTAAGTCGGTGTCGATTGCCGCAACACCAACAGCAGTATTGATAACCATGGGCCATAGACTACAAAGTGTTACTGTGATCATCGAGTTTAAAAATGATTTTGCTACTAAAGGATCTGGAGAAACATAGACGGCGCTAACCACCATTGTGACTAGTGGTAACCACGCCAGTGGCGACACCGGTTTAAATATTTGCACAATCGGATTGATAGCAGTGTTTAAGGTTTTGCTTAAACCTAAAACGATGCCGAGGGGTATGGCGATAGCCGCCGCAACTAAAAATCCACTCATCACAGTAATTAGACTAGTGATAATTTGGTCGAAGAAAGTTTCCTTTCCTGTGTAGTTTCTTATTTTTGCCTGGAAATTTGGGTCTGCTTTAATACGTTTGGCATTACGTTCGTGTTGACGCTCATAGAATGCATCAGCTTTTTTTCGTTCGGCAGTATGTTCAGCGTACAGGTTTTCAAATTGTGAAAATACTGCAGCGGGGCCAGGAAATTTACCGAGCGACGTGTCTATCTTTTGTGCCGTGGCCGACCACAGCATTAAAAAAATAATAATACCAATTAAAGGAAGAATCAGTATGTTAAGGCAGTTTTTTGTTATCGATTTCAGCTCGACCAAAAAATTGTCTTCAGCTAAGGACTCGGCAGTATTGGTTATAGTATTCATAGTTTCAGTTACTTGTTAGTGATGATGTGCTTAAAGCACATCACCTTTTTTAAGGCCAATCGAAAACTTGTTGATATAGTCATTTGGTTTTTTGCCGTTGTATGTAACGCCATCAATAAAGTCAGACTGTTCAGGTTTGAATCCATCTTCGGTAGCGAAGTCAGGAAATTCTGTCGCGGGGATAAGGCCGTCTGCGATCAAGGATTGTGCGGCAGTGGTATAGATATCCGCGCGATAAACTTTTTTAGCCATTCCTATATACCAGCTATCAGTTTTATCTTCGGCTATTTGTCCCCAACGGCGCATTTGGGTTAGGTACCAAATAGCATCCGAGTAGTATGGATAGGTGGCGTTGTACCGAAAGAACACATTAAAGTCAGGGACTTCACGTTTGTCGCCTTTTTCATACTCAAACGTACCAGTCATGCTGTTTGCAATGACATCGTAATCGGCGCCAACATAATTGGATTGAGAAAGAATTTTTACTGCGGCAGGGCGATTAGCATTGTCGTTTTCATCCAACCATTTGGCCGCTCGAATCAATGCGCGGGTTAAACGAAGTGTAGTATTTGGATATTTTTCAGAAAACTCCTGTGTGATTCCAAAAACTTTTTCTGGATTATCTTTCCATATTTCATAATCGGTAATAACCGGTACACCAATTCCTTTAAAAACGGCTTGTTGGTTCCAGGGTTCACCGACACAGTAGCCATAAATGGTACCGGCCTCTAAAGTGGCGGGCATTTGTGGTGGTGGGGTTACCGATAAAAACGCCTCTGCATTAATTTTTCCGGAAGTATCACCTTTATGAGGTGCATAGTAACCCGGGTGAATACCACCAGCGGCTAACCAATAACGAAGTTCATAATTGTGTGTTGAGACAGGAAATACCATGCCCATATTGAATGGTTTCCCTTCGGCTTTATATTTTTCTACTACCGGTTTTAAGGCGTCAGCTTTAATCGGGTGAACAGGTCTGCCATCTGCCATTTTCGGTATATTAGCTTTCATCTGTTTCCAGACTTCATTGGAAACGGTGATGCCATTACCATTTAGATCCATAGAAAAAGGCGTAATGATATGAGCCTTAGTACCAAACCCCATAGTTGCCGCAAGTGGTTGCCCAGCTAGCATATGAGCGCCATCAAGTCGGCCGTCAATAACGCCGTCCAACAAAACTTTCCAGTTTGCTTGGGCTTCAATAGTGACGTAAAGCCCTTCGTCTTCGAAGTAACCTTTTTCATAGGCAATAGCGATAGGAGCCATATCGGTTAGCTTGATAAAACCGAAAGTTAATTCTTCTTTTTCTGGCCAGCCAATTTTTTCTGCGTAGCTTGCGGAGCTAAATGAAGCTGCCAGGGTAAAAAAACTTATGGCTAGTTTTGCCAGCTGTAATAAATTCTTTGAAAAATTTTTCCTAACAAATTTCATATGTGCTCCTGATGTTACTGATTTCTCTCTTAGGTTTTTCTGGGTATTTGCAACAGCTATGCCAACGTCGTTTTTTACACCGAAATAGGCTTGAAACCATAGTTGTGATTCGAAAGAGTGCGAAATTCAGGATAATTGCATGGAGCTGGTGCGATAATTTTTTGATAGAAAATTTATACCGTTCAAAAGTAGTGCCAGTTTGCGCTAAATTGCACTGTATTAACTCATGCTGGTGTGCGAGCCAGCCAAGCAGATGCTCGATCATAGTGAGCTTGCACAATAAAATAGTACTAATTTTGCGGGCGATACTACTGCTTGATGATTTTCAGGCACGGGAAGGTTGCAGAGCGGGTCTGCAGGAGGTGATGTTCTGTTAGAGGGTATAAAGCGCTAGAGCTGAATTAAGGAGTCAAAATGATTGTGTTCAACTAATTGGAGCCCTTGTCCCAGTGCTTGCCAGCGTTGCTCAATTATTTCTGTGGCAAGGCTAAATAATTCGGACCCATTGATATTAATTTGATCGCTTTCCAGGATTTGTATTTGAATACTGAGTAATAGACGGTTCAGGCTTTTGCTTTGTTGTTTGATAACTTCGATGCCATCAATTTTAAAGCCTTCTGTTTTCAATTGTAGGTACTGCTTTAATAGTTGCTGATTTTGCTCGGGAATAACTTTTAGCAAAAAGGAAATACGGGCATGAGATTCCTCTCCGCACGCTTTGATAATGGCGGCATTAGTACTAAGTCCCCGCAGCCTTGCCAGTGACTCAATATTATCGAAGGCCTGGCCTAACTGTAGCTGTAGCAATTGCTTATGACGATGGTTAATGCGGCTGTCGGTCAATAATGACTGCATGCATTGTCGCATCAACTTTTTAATTTCATCCAGTAAGTGGCTGTGAAACTCAAAATTATGCATCACTCCGTCGTGCTCCCAGCCTAGTCGAATAGTTTCCCAATTATTGGCGAGGTTAATTAATGCTTCATGTAGCTGAGTGAAATCCTGGGTTAATTGCAGGGTACTGAATAAGGTTTGGATATGAGATTGGCATTGGTTTAGTTGATTCAGAAAGGTTTGGTCGCCACTGAGGTAGGCCATACTACCGCCGCGGTGATGCTGGACGGCGCGAGTGAGCCTACACAATAGTTGGATGGTAGTGAGAAATAACCTTTGTTGATGAAAAGCTGTCGCTGTTGCATCGTTTTGGTGATCGTCCACCCCAAAAGTGTGCGCAATTGTATTCATTTAGCTTCTAGACCCAAAATATCATGCATTTGAGGCCTTCAATGCAGAAAATGGGCCAATACTCCAGGGGTTAATTGGGCGCAGGGCAGGGTTGTTATTGGATCATTCAGTAGCAGTTATTTGAAGGGTTAATAATTGTAAGCTTATGTAAATATACCTATATCGATATATTTCGATATTAGTTTTTGATGTAGAGTCGGTCTTCTGGATCAAGAGAACGTTAGCTGCAAATTAAAGGTGATTTATGAGTAAGGCTTACAATGAAATGTCCTATGTCGAAGTAGCGGCGATTTATAACGACATCAATAAGATTCCGCAGGCAGCGGCTGAGGATCTGGGGCGATCAGTTGCGGCGATTATTGGTGAAGGGAAACAGATACTGGATTTGGGCGCTGGAGCGGGGCGTATTTCAGTACCGATTGCAGCTAATACTGACATGATTGCGATTGATATTGAGCATCATATGCAAAAAGCCAGCAGAAAGCTGGCCGCTGAGCGCAAGATCCCGATTACCAATTCAGTTGGTACCATTCTAAAGTTGCCCTTTGCAGATAACACTTTTGATGCGGTGATAACGTGCAACGTGCTACACCAAATTGATTGCTGGCGTTGTGCATTACGTGAAGCGCAGCGGGTGTTAAAACCCGGTGGCCAATTTATTATCGGGCGTGATGTGCTGGATGCAGAATCTATCGCCAGTAAGTTGCGAATGGCGTCCAGAATTATGACCGCCGGAATTAATCCCGACATGATGCCTACTGATGCTGCAGGCCCTGCTTTGCATGAATTTATTAAAAAGTTGGGTGGCACAATCGGTGAGGAAACAACAGCCTGCGAATGGACTGAAGTGGCTTCCGGGCGTGACATTTTAGAAAAAATGCAAAACCGAATTCACAATGAAACCTGGAGCCTGGATACCGAGACCCTGACGGAATTAATGGCAGAAATTACCCCTTGGGCAGAGGAGGAGTTTGACAACCTGGATCAGCCAGAAACCATTCAATGGCAGTTTGGCTTGATGACTGTCACTGGAATGGCGTAAATGTCAGGCGCTCTGACCAGACCAACCCGGGAGAAAAAGTAATGCCAGCACCATCAAAAATTAAAGGCATCGTGCAGGCATTTCAACTGACTTTACCGCGAGCGGCGGCGGGTTGGTTATTTGCATTGTTAACCAGTAATTTCAATCGAATCGCGATTTACGAATTAGGCATTGCTGCGGTCATCGTCACCAGCATGTTGGGGCTCTATCACTTCTTATCACCTTTTCAGGTAATTTACGGCCGTATCGCCGACCGAGCCCCCATTTTTGGTTTGCACCGTACACCTTATATTGTATTAGGCATGGTGTTGTCAGCAGTAGCGGTAGCGCTGTTACCTTATATTGTCATTCCGATGGCTGAACACCCTGATGCTATTGGTTTTATTGCTTTCCCTTACGCGGCATACGTCGCCGGCTTTTTAGTGTTGATCGTATTCGGTATCGGCTTTGCCATGGCTGGCGCGAACCATTTAGCCCTGGTGGCGGAGGTTATCCCTGAGCGTAGCCGGGGCATAGTGACGGCATTGATCTGGACGATGTTGATTATAGGTATGATTGCTTCGCTGCAATTCATTCGTGGCTATATGCCTGATTATGATATCGATACGATGAAGTCCCTGTACTTTTTATCAGTCCCGGTGGTTGCCATTGTTACGTTGCTTGGGGTGATTGGTGTTGAGCCCAGGCGGGTGAAAGGTGATGCTGTTATTCAGAATAAAGAACAGGATAGTCATGGCAGTTTGAAAGACTTTGTTGTTGCCGTCTATCACGATGCGGCCGTTCGAAATTTTTTCTTGTTTATTTTCTTATTTCAGATTGGCTATAGTTTACAAGACAATATTCTCGAAGTCTTTGGGGCTGAAGTATTGAATATGACCGTTGGTGAAACGGGGCGCTTCCAGCAAATTTGGGGTGGCGGCGCTATTGTCGGCATGTTTGTCATGGGGCTGCTGGTGTTCAAGGGTAGCCTGTCAAAACGTAATGCGATCACTTTGGGTATTAGTGGCATCAGCTTAAGCCTGTTGATGTTGTCCTATGGTGCGCTAAATAGTGGTAGCGATATCGTCAATTTATCGCTGGTCATTATGGGCTTCTTTAACGGTTTTGCCTTGGTTGGCACCTTAACGGCGATGATGGAATTTACCACTGAGTCTGAGCGTGGCGCTTATATCGGCTTGTGGGGGTTAGCTATTGCCTTTGCTAACGGCATAGCGTCAATGATGGGTGGTCAATTAGTGACGCTATGGATTGAAAGCGGGCTGATGGCTGCGACATCCGGCTTCGCGCTGATTTTTGTTATTGAAGCATTGATCACGTTGAGTAGTTTATGGTTTTTATGGCGGGTAGCACACTATTCATTGGATAAAAATATAAATCGCGATGGCATGAGCAAGGCGATGGAAGCAGATTTAGGTTAGTGGCTCCTGGGTTAAAGGTTGAGCTGCTAGATAATCCACTGACGTTTTTAGTTGAGGTTAAGCATGGTTGTTAGTGAAAACAGAGCAAAGATTCAATTTACTTTGCAGAAGGTGGGTATTGCCTGGAGCTTCTGTTTAGTGGTGTCCAGTTTTAACCGTATCGCTGTGGCTGATTTAGGGCTGCCAGCGTTTTTAGTCGCTTTTATTATTGGTATTTATACCTTGTTTGGTCCGATTCAGCCCATTATTGGTCGTATGTGTGAGCGCTGGCCGATATTAGGTTATCGGCGAACCCCTTACATGCTGCTGGGCACATTGCTTGGTGGTATGGCCTTTCCGTTTATGCCTCCAGTATTACTGGCAATGCAAGCTGGAGACCCGTTAGCGTATTTTGGCTGTTTATTATTATTTTGTGCTTTTGGTATTTGTATTGCTATGCAAGCCAATGTTTTTCTCGACTTATTAAATGACGTGACTACAGATGAAACTCGATCAAGAGTGGTCACCATGACGTGGACTGTACAGGCCTTGGCTATGGCTGGGTGGGCATGGGTTTTTGCCTTGTTAATGCCTGTGTATTCACCGGAAGGTATGCAGTTTATGTATAACCTGTCGCCCGTGATTATGTTAGGTATTACAGTGCTGGGTTTGTGGGGATTGGAAACACGTTTGACTGGAGAGCAGTTGCTAGAGCTGAAAAGGAATCCGCCGAAACCGGTAAAATTATTAGAGCCGATGAAAGAGTCCATACAAGTGATTAAATACAATCGGCATGCAGCGTTATTTTTTGTATTTATTATTTTTTCGCTACTATCTGTTTTTTTGCAGGACATGTTACAAGAAGTGTGGGCGAAGGACTTGTTTGCCATGGAGGCCGGTGACGCCACTATTTTTCAGCGTTTGTATAACGGCTTGCAAACCGTAGGGATGGCGGCCTGTGGAATCTTTGTTGGTGTCACCGCAAGTAAACGCAAGAAAAGGAAAGAGGCGGCAGGAGAAAGCACAGCTAATGATAAAACCTTGCCAATGGATTTTGGGAAAAAATTACTGCGTATTGGCGCCGGTTTGTCATTGTTAGGCTTCATTTTGCTGGCAGCAGCATCTTATCTGCAGAATCTGACACTTTTCTATATCTGTTATTGTTTCAGTGCTTTTTCTCTGGGTTTATATGTGTTTCCGTCCATTAGTTTTATGGCAGATATGACAGTCGCAGGACAGGAGAGTAAATATTTCGGTTTGTGGAGTTTAGCCCAGGTTATTGGTTTATTTTTGTCATTTACCGTGAGTGGTACGTTGTATTCCTTATTTATAGAAACCGGTTGGCTGGATAAAAATATTGCCTTCGCTTTAATATTTATCTTGCAGGCGGTGATGGTATTGCTGTGTTATTTGACTGTGCGCAATGTCACCATTGAGGGTTTGCAATCAGGTGCGCGAACTGAAATCAATGCTTAAAGTTATGAGAAGTGAGAAAATTATGAATGTTGAAAAAATACTTGATGTTTTTCGTTGTCCCCAATGCGCTGCCAAAGGCAAGGGAGTGTTGACCAGTGTGAAAAAAGATTGGCTGGCATGCGACTGTGGACGCCAGTATCCTATTGTTGAAGATATCCCGGTGATGCTGCCAGAAGAGGGGGAGAAATGGTTTAAGCTCCCCGTAGATGAGTTGCCGACGGTAACTGATCATAATCGATTTATTAATGATTGATGGCAATAAATTCTACTAGTCAGGTTTATTAATATCTTCCCCGGTTTTTGTTAGCATTTTATTGACAATATATTCACTGATGGGAATGGCTGATGTCGCCGCTGGCGAGGGTGCGTTACATACATGCAAGCTGCGTGGTGATTCGGTAAACAAAAAGTCGTGAATTAGGCTTCCGTCTTGCTTAACTGCTTGCGCTCTTATTCCCGCAGGGTAAGGTTGCAGGTCATCAAGGCTCAGCTGCGAGCAGTATTTTTGTACGCGTTTTAAGTAACCGCGTTTATATAAACTATCTTTAAATTCGCTTAGACCAGAAGATAGTTGCTGCGCGCTTAAACGCCAGAAGCCAGCAAAGGATAAAAATTCGGCGCTATCTGTTATCGAAAAATTCCACTGTTGATACCCCTCTCTTTTCCACCCTAGCACTGCGTTGGGACCTACAGTGATATTGCCATCAATCATAGGTGTGAGATGTACTCCCAAAAACGGCAGGGCTGGGTCGGGAATTGGATATATTAAATGCTTTACGATATTGCGATGTTGCGGCTTTAATTGATAGTACTCGCCGCGAAATGGAATGATGGAAAAATCGATATCAATATTAAATAAGCGTGCAGTTCTATCTGCCTGTAAGCCGCTACAGGCAATGACATATCGGCTGTTGATTACGCCTTGATTCGTGCGTAGTTGAATATTGTCAGGACATTCTTTGGCTGCTTGTAATTGCGTATTAAATTGCACGTGGCCACCGGCTTGTCGAAATCGCTGAGCCATCACATGAGTGAGCTGCTTGTAGTCCACAATACCGGTGTCGTTCACCCGTAATGCTGCCAAGCCATTGATATTGGGTTCAAGTTTTTGCAGTGCCGTTTGGTCCAGGTATTCAACTTCGAGTTGGTTTTGTTGGCATCGGCGCTGTAAATCAAGCAGGCGTTGGTATTCCAACGCGCTGGTGGCTACCAATAATTTACCGGGTTGTTGGTAAGCAATATTATGTTGCTGGCAAAAAGCGATGGTAGCTTTTGCGCCGCGCTGACAGAAATCAGCCTTTAGGCTACCGGGCTGATAATAAACACCAGCGTGGATGACGCCGCTGTTATGACCGGTTTGATGTTGAGCTAGTGCGTGTTCTTTTTCAATTAATAGAACTGAACGTGTTGGTAGCTGCTGTTGTAACTGCCAGGCCGTAGCGACGCCGACAATGCCGCCTCCGATTACGGTGTAGTCATAATCATGAGATCGATTATCCAAAATCTAAAAGCGCTCGAGTTAAACATGTTGAACGCTCTATACTATATCGATTAGCGTTGCAGTCAATTAGAACTGCTGCGCGGCGTTGATTTTATATTAACGAATAAGTCGATGTGAGCCAGGGTTATACCAAATGGGAGAAGTCCAGGCCCGTTCTTGAATGGTTGGCGAATAATAAGGCTCATCTTTTTCGGCCAGACAGCATTTTCCAAATACATCGCCGATGGCGCTGCCTTCGCGATATTTTTTATTCATTTTTTCAGCTTGTGTTTGGCAGTCGTTGGCGAATGGATTCACTCCAGCAGCCTGACATTGCATGGTGCTCCAGCGGCAGCTAGGGTTCTCTAGAATACGGGCATAGTAAAAGGCGCGCTGTTCGCTGTTAAACTCGGGGTCTTTCCATACCGCGCATAATTGTTTTGCGCCGTCGCCGATTACTGCGCAACTATTGGGGTCTACACTGGCACCATTATTCGCGTTGCCGGCAATATCAAAAACCTTTTCGTGGGTTCGGCCATCACTATCCAGCCAGCCTTTAATAATTTGTATTCGCTGTAAATCAGTGCCGGGATTCTGGCCAATACCACTGTCTTTTAGTGCATTGACGACAAATATTGGCGCTGTGCCGGCGGGAGCGTTGCCGAGGTCGCCCCCCATAGGAACGCCGTTAGCATAGCCTTGGCTTACCAGATCCGCTGCGTCACATATTGCGGGGTCAAAATCCCAGCCACCGAACACCCTGACGATGGGGCGGGTACCGCTGGTGGCGTAGGTTTCTTTGTTGCGCATACTTTCGAAAATAGCATCGCGGGAATTTTCTTCTGCCCATACCACGGCTAGACCACCGGGGTTATCCCAAAAATGATCCTGCACATTACGGTAGCCGGAATCACGTCGGCCTAAATGTCCTACATAATTATCTTCTTCAGCCCCGCCCGGGGTTGCGCTATGGGTATCGGTGGAACCAATGAAGCCTAATTTGAAAGGATTAATACCGCTTATTTGCTCAAGGGCCAGGCCATCTTTTAAGACGTTGCGAATCATATTGCGGCGGCCAAAGTCGTCGAGAGCAACGGGCATGCCTTGGTCTGATTGCATTTTGCCGTTAAGGTAGCCAAGAGAGGCGAGGGTATCGTTCTTGTTTTGTTCAAAGGTACACAGTTCGTCCTCGGTATCGACACCGCGCCCGAGTAGTCGATCAAAGCGGCACTCGGAAGCCGATTTATGCTGGGTCATTTCAAACAGCGGCTCAAAGAAGTCGCGATCTATTGCCTCAGCTTTGGTGCTTGGGTCCGGAAACATCAAGCCGCCGCTCAGGTTGGCATTGTGAGGAATGGCTAGCACATCGCAGCCCTGATCGCCGTCAATACATTCGCTGCGCAAGCGCCGCCAGAGTTCGGGCACATTGTTGGTGCCAGTATCGTAGGTATTAATGGGGCTGGCGGTGACCCGTTCATTGCGAAAGATAACGTTGCGATGCAGGTTTTTATAATTGGGGGCGTCGGTGTATTCGTAGCCGATAAAAGTGGTAAAGCTGCAGTTTTCGCTGCGGTCATAATGGTCTTCTGCCGCCTGTTGGATATTGTCCCAAAACACGTTGAGCCGTTGCTCGCAATCTTCGCCTGGAAAGTCGCAAACCATTGAACGCTCCTTCGCCTTGGAGCTATCAGCGACGCCTAGATTGACCCACCAACTGGCACCAATGAGTTGGACGATAAAAGTATCGCTGCGTGATAACAGGCATAGTGGAGCCCAATAACCCAGTGACCAGGGGTCGGTGGTGCATATATTCATTTCGCCTAGAAACTCGGCGTGATCAGTAAGCGCGGTAAAATCCAGCGGGCGTCCAATTTGTGCGGTGACGGTTTGTTTTCCATCGGCATCAGACAGCGTAATGGGCTGGCCCTTGGCGTAGCGGTAAGCTGCCCAGGGATCATTGCGTTGGCTGGAGACATAAGAGTCAAAAGAGTAGCTGGTATGCACATGTAAATCGCCAAACAGCGGACGCTTTAGCGGTGCATAATTCTGGCACTTGCTGCGCTGTTCGGTCACTGTCGGTGCTGCGGAGGCCAGCGATGCAGCGAGAAATAGTGAGGTAATCAGCTGGTAAGTGTGAGCTAAGTAACTGCTTTCGGTCGGCTTTTGTTTTTTACCTGTTAACCACATAATGCATACCTATTCTGATCGCTAGTTGCCCGGTTAATATCAGGACACTTTAATAGATTAGCCTAGCTGCTGCCCCGCTGGTCCCTTATCCTATAAGATCAGAGAAAATAATGGTGGTTTAGCGGTTATAAAGGAGCGTTTTAGTGACGGTTTCATCTATTTACTTGCCCAGGGTTTCACGTATTGGTGCTGGTGCCAGTGGGGAGCTGGCGACGGTGTTAACGGAGTTGGGCTTAAGCAATCCACTATTGATTAGCGACCCTTATATGCTTCAGTGTGGCTATGTGCAAAAGCTTAATGATCAGCTTAAGCGAGCCGGATTTGCTTATGGTGTTTTTACTGGATGCGTGCCTGATCCCACCACCGACTCCGTGTCAGCAGCGCTCAATTATTGGGAGCAGGGACAATTTGATTGTGTCGTAGCGCTAGGGGGCGGTAGCTCTATCGATACGGCCAAAGCCGTCGCGGTGTTGGCGGTGCATGAAGGTGAAATGCGAGATTATAAAGCGCCCAATCCAGTGCCTGTTGGGCTTCCCATTATTGCTATTCCTACGACTGCCGGTACTGGCTCCGAGGCGACACGGGTGACCGTAGTGACCGATACTCAAACTCAGGAAAAGATGATGTGTTTAGGTGTCGGTTTAATGCCGACTGCGGCCTTGGTCGATTTTGAATTGACCATGACGATGCCGCCGCGGTTAACAGCGGATACCGGTATTGATAGTTTGTGTCATGCGATGGAGGCTTATGTTAGCCGTAAAGCTAACGTTTTTACCGATACCATCGCATTGGCTGCAATGGCGGCTATTACTCGTCACATCCGTACGGCTTATCAGCAGCCTGATAATCGCGAGGCGCGCGAGGCGATGATGTTGGCGGCTATGCAGGGGGGTATCGCATTTTCCAATGCTTCGGTGACGCTAATTCATGGTATGAGCCGCCCGTTGGGTGCTTTTTTCCATGTGCCCCATGGTTTGAGTAACGCGATGTTAATGCCGGCTGTAACCGCTTTTTCTTTACCGGGGGCGGATGCTCGCTATGCTGATTGTGCGCGTGCCATGGGATTTGCTAGCGTGACCGATAATGATCAGCAGGCGGGGCGTCAGTTATTGGATGGTCTTTACCAATTAAATACCGATCTCGCGGTGCCATCACCAAAGCAATTTGGTATTGATGAGCAAGAATATCAGCGCGTCATCGTGACTATGGCTGAGCAGGCTTTGGCATCTGGCTCACCTAATAATAACCCGCTAATTCCACAGCAAGGGCAGATCGAACAAATTTATCAACAAGTGTGGGCTTAGCGAGTCGTTCGAAGCCTTGAAACAAAAAAGAACAGGAGAGTGATTGTGACAGTACCTTTTTGGTGTTTATTCATTTCCGCAATGATGCCGATAGTGTGGGCTTGGGTGGGGGGATATTTTCGACACCAACAATTTGGAAGGGTGGATAATAAGCAGCCCCGTGCGCAATATGCGCAGCTGCAAGGAGCAGGGGCCAGGGCACTGGCGGCACAACAAAATGCCTGGGAGGCATTAGCGGTGTTTACTGCTGCAGTATGTGTTGCGCATTTGGCGGGAGCCGATCCTGAGCAGGCGGCAATCGCGGCACAGGTGTTTGTAGTGGCAAGAGTATTACATGGGGTATTTTATATAGCTGATAAAGACGCTTTACGATCAATCGTCTTCATCATCGGACTGGGTTGTAGCTTATGGTTGTTTGTTATGGCTGCCTAACCATTCTGATTGGCTGTCTGTGCCAGCGTTATAGGGTTTTTGTCTATGGCAAGAACTAATTCATCTAGTCTCTTGCTGAGCTGAACTGGAAGAATGCGAATAGTGTCTTATACTGTTTAGTGATAGTGGCAGATCTATATACAGCTGTAATCTATAAGTCTGATTAAACCGCAATAACAATAAAAACGTATTCAGTGTTGTAGTCGATACGAGTGAAACGGGGAGAGTTGTTATGGTTAAAGAGTCTATAGTACCGCAATTACTAACACTGACCTTTGGATTGGTGTTATTGGCTTATTTATCGCAAATCTGATGGCTCAAGCTTAGGCTGTTTTTAGTCTGGGTGTGGCTACAACTATAAACACTTTCTTGTTGGCGTATGCTCGCGCGTTAATCACTGTTTATTTGAACTTTGGTCGCTGATTTAGCCTATGTTTTGCATCCCGGCTAATTTGTTTTTGTCTAGGGTAGTCAGCCTGATGCCACTCCAGAATTTCGGGCAGGCTGCGGCCGCAGCCCATACAGATGTTGCCGTCGTCCAGACAGCAATTGCGAACACAGGGGTTTTTATCCGCTTCGTTATTGGTAATCAATTCTGCACTAAAGCCCATAGTTACTCCTCCTTGCTTGCCTTTTCTCATGCCAGGAAATCAGTGTATACCTATTTGTTCAGCGATTCCTAGCCAAAAGGAGTGGCTGTTGTACTATTACCGGTCAATTGCGTGCTTGTTAGTAAAGCCATTAACTAATACCAATAATAGCCGGCAGTTTTACTCATGTTTGGCGACAGCGTTGCAATCCATTACTATAGCGGCCCTTATTTCCAGCATTGAAAGTGCCGGTTTAATTTGTTGAGAGAAAATTATGTTTACCGGAATTGTGCAGGGTTCATTTCCCATTATTGAAGTCGAAAATAAACCAGGTTTAATAAGTTTGATGATTGAGCTACCGCTGGCCTTGGTCGAGGGTTTGGCAATTGGTGCAAGCGTGAGTACTGATGGCGTATGTTTGACGGTGACCGCGATTGAACAGCAACATGTTTTTTTTGATGTGATGCAGCAAACTTTAATGCTGACAACTTTGGGAGATTTAAAAGCGGGTGATTATGTAAACATCGAGCGTTCTGCTAAACAAGGCGTTGAAGTGGGTGGTCATATTATTTCCGGTCATGTTGATGGCACTGCAGAGTTAGTAGCGATTGAGCAGCCAGAAAATAATTGCTTTATTACTTATCGCGCACCTGAGGAGAAAATGAAATATATTTTTCCTAAAGGATTTGTAGGGTTGAATGGTTGTAGTTTGACAGTGGCAGAGGTCAATAAAAAAGAACGTACCTTTAAAGTCTGTTATATCCCCGAAACTTTACGGGTAACTACTCATGGCAATAAAAATATAGGTGAGCGGGTAAATTTTGAAGTAGATCGACAAACACAGGCGATTGTCGATACGGTAGAAAATTTCTTAACCGACAATCCAGGGTTATTAGTGGGGCGATAAAAAAGTATTTCATTAAAACCAAGGTGGCCATTTGGTTCAGGCCGCCTTGGTTTTAAGGTTGTATTATTTTGGCATCAGACCATTCACTCGATCTAAAGCGTCAACATATTCCGTCATCAATCTAAAGATAACACCACGACAATTTTCTACTTCATTAATTTGCCCTACTACCTGACCAACCGGGTTAAAAGCAACAGCTTGAGTGTCCGCGATGCCTGCGTAGGTGGAGGTGCGACGCATGCCGTCGGAGCTAACCAAGCCTTGTAGTGGCATACCTAACGGATCGGGTGTGTCGGGCCTGTCCCAGGCTTCAGTCCAGTCATTTTTCAGCATACGACAGGTTTTTCCTGTCCACGATCGCGAGCGAATAGTGTCTTCACTGCTAGCATTAAAATAAGACTGTTTTTGTGCCGGTTCTGCGTGGGCTTCTTCTACGGCCAACCATAAAGATCCAGTCCAGACACCCTGACAGCCCATCGCCATGGCAGCTAACATTTGCTCTCCACTGCCGATACCGCCAGCGGCTAATACCGGTGTATCACCAGCAACTTCAACCGCTTGTTTCCACAGTACGATGGAGCCAACATCGCCAGCGTGCCCCCGCCTTCTCCACCCTGAGCAATAATGAAATCCAGGCCAGCATCGCGGTGGGCTTTTACCTGCTTGACTCGGCCACATAAAGCGCCGACCAAGCGGCCGCTATCCTGAATCATTTTAACTTTATCCGCTGGTGGTGTGCCTAAAGCGTTAGCTATCATTTTACACTTTGGGCGGCGCAGTGCTTCTTCTAATAGCGGTGTTGCTGTCGCTTCGGTCCAGCCAAGGAGCCCCATTGATTGGCTGCCATCTGGCCACTCAGGTACGCCGTGATCTGCTAATAGTTTTTGAGCAAAATCGCGATGTTCCTGAGGCACCATTTTTTCCAGTTGTTGCTCTAGCTCTGTTGGATCCATATCCCCCATGCCTTCGTACTTTTGTGGGATAACTACATCGACCCCATAAGGTTTATCGCCAATATGTTCGTCGATCCAATCCAGTTCTTCCTTTAATTGTTCCGCACTAAAGCCCACTGCGCCGAGCACGCCAATGCCGCCAGCCTTACTCACTGCAACAACGACATCGCGGCAGTGAGTGAACGCAAAAATGGGGCTTTCAATACCCAGTTTTTCACAAATTTCGGTATACATGGAGGTGTCCTTAAAGATCGAAGGTGAATGGTTTTTTGGTGTTAATTATCAGTAATTAGTTGGTGGGGCGACAATGGTCGCAGCAGTCATTTTCTGTTGACTGAAACGATCAGATAGCAATTGGCTTGGCTGCACAGTAGACTATCTACTCCTGAGTAACGAGCTGAAATAACGTTTTGCAAAACAACCCTTTAGACAAAGAGCAAGAGCGAATATTGCGTGAGCGTTTTACGCAGCTACAGCTTGATGATGCGGCAATCAGTTTTTATCAGCTGCAGGGTTTATTGTTTGCCATTGCCTGCTCGCCTGAAGAAATAAAGCCTTCAGAATGGTTTGAGCTGCTGTGGTTAAATGATGAGCCGCAGTTTGATGAAGCCGAGGAGGCTCGCCAATTTTTTAAACAGGTGGTGGCGCTGGCGGATCACATTGCTGAAATGGCTAGGCAGCGTCGATTTTTACCTTTTAGTGCGCGTTATTCAGAGCGTTGGCATCCTGAGCTCGCGCAGTGGTGCGAAGGTTTGCTTATGGGTCATAACTATTTAGAGGATTTGTGGTTATTGGCGCTGGAAGACCTTGATGATCAAAATCTATGGGACGAGGTTGATGCGTCGCTTAGTTTGGCAGCTACTTTTGCCGATTTAGTAGAAGCGCGTCAGCTCAGTTTTGAGGATGGCATGGAGCTGACTGATGAGCATTTACCGGAAGCCTACGAGATATTTTGGAAGGTGTTAGGGACTTATGCCAGCGTGGGTAGTATTTGGGCCGATGGTGCCTGGAGCTTTGATGCTGAGCAGTTATTTCTTGCATTGGAGCCGGTGCCAGCGGAGCAATTATGCCCTTGCGGTAGTGGCTTAATTTTTGCCAAATGCTGCTTACATTAGGTTAGGGTGGGTTATTAGCCATGTTCAGAGGTGTTTGTTGGTTAGTTTTCCTTGGTAATAATGGCGCCCTTATTATTGGGCTTGGCAGGGGAAAAGTGGTATAAAAGGGCGGTTATTTTTAAAATAAAAATCAGTGCGATACAGCTGATGTAAAAATGCAAAAGTCTGCGTAACGATATGATGGAGCGATGGCTAAGCAGTGGCTCACGGGTGTGAAATGGCAAAAAATACTAATGATATCAATAGCTTAGCAGAGAAGATTTGCGCCGAGGTGCAATCGTGTATTCCTACTCAGTTTGAACGAACCGCCGCCAGGAAAGTGTTATTAGATAGAATTCAGTCCTTACTGGCGGAAAATGATTTTCAGGACAGTCTTCCGGAATCCCGTCGCGTTACTATTTTGTTGTCAGATATTCGCGGATTTACTGCACTTGCAGAAACTTTTTCTGCGATGACGGTGATGGAGCTGTTAAACCGCTATTTTGCGCGTATGACCGATATTATTGTGCAGCATGGAGGTACCATCGATAAGTTGATGGGCGATTCAATAATGGTGTTGTTCGGCGCACCGCATACTGAGGTTGACGATGTGCAGCGTGCCATTGCGTGTGCGGTTGAAATGCAGCGCGCAATGTCGGAATTTAATGAACAGAATTTAGCGCTTGGCTTACCCGAAATGTATATGGGGATTGGTATAAATACTGGCGAGGTCATGGCTGGTGCGGTGGGTTCTATCCATCACCGCGCTTATACGGTAATCGGTGATGAAGTAAATCTGACTTCGCGGATTGAGGCGCAAAGTCTGCGTGGTCAAATATTAATAAGTGAGAACACGTATCGGCTGGCCAAGTCTTTTGTGTTGGTTGGAGAGCCAAATAAAGTTCAGGTTAAAGGTAAAAAAGATCCGGTTAGGCTCTATGATTTAATGGGGACGACCCGCCCTCGAGCGATGACCGTGCCCAGAAGAGAGATTCGTAAAAGCCCTCGAGTTAATATTAATATGCCCTGTTTTTTCCGTCGCATGGTGGGCAAGCAGGTGCAAGTCGAGCATTTTAAAGGCGAAGTTGTAGATTTAGGCTATAACGGTTTATTGATGTATAGCCCGATCGTGCTGGAGCCGTTTTCTGAAATAAAAATACAGGTGTCGTTACAATTATTGGGCACCGAAACGACTGATATCTATGCCCGGGTTATTAAAGTCGATGGCGTCGATGGCGGGGTGCTTTGTAGTTTGGAATTTACTTCCATGGAAGTGGCCGGACAGCAAACTATCAAGCACTTTGTCGACAATCAAATTACTCAGGTCTAGTCCTTGGCAGGCCGCTAAAAAGCAGGTTGTGTTATTGCCAATTACAGGCTAATTTGCATGCCATGGAATCGACTCAACCCCCATCATTAAGCTCTCAATTGCTTATCCTGCAAGCTGAACACCGGCTGTTGGATATTGAGATTGATCGCCTTCAGGATTTCCCTTATCTAGACCAGTTGCAGCTACAGCGCCTAAAGAAGCAAAAACTGCTGTTGAAGCAAAATATTATCCGCATTAAAAGTGCGCTGATTCCTGACCTGGACGCCTAAAGATTTGCTAACAGTGGCCACCATTCGACTATACTTAACCACTCATTCAACAAATTAAAGAATCATCCTCCTATGGGCGTATTCCAGTGCGACGAACTTGATTTAGCTACAGTACGTGAGCTAATTGAAGATATTGATGATCATTACCAGATTAGCGAGACAACGTTGCTGATGCTGGATCGCCAGCCTGATGATCGAGAGCTAATCATTTCACTGTTTCGTTCTGTGCATACTATCAAGGGTGATTTGGGTATTGTGGGCTTTACGCCGGCTATGCCGTTAATGTCTGCAGTAGAGGATTTGCTGAGTTTGTTGCGCGAAGGTGATATTCAGTATTCTCCAATGATGAGTGACTTGATTTTACTGGTGCTGGACCGGGTGCGCAGTTATGTGGATAGTTTTAGGGCGCAAGGTTTTGTTGAGTATGATCAGGCGCAAGTGCAAGAATTAAGTCAGCATATTGCAGCTATTGTTGGTGATATACAGGCTAGTGGTGACCAGGCTTACCAACAGAAAAAAATTGCAGAAGTTATTCGGATATTAGACCCGTCGGTTAAAATTACCGAGCTTGAATCAGCTGATAATACGCGAAATTTTGTTGATACATTTTTATCAGAATTGGGATACTCGCAAGACGAAGATGTAGAGTTTTTCAGGAGAATAATGGACCCTGTTGAGCAGCGTTCGCAATATTGGCAGGGGCGAAGTGATAGAATATTAAAAATGGCGTTAATTTTAAATCAGTTGGGCGGTAGTCCAGTGGATGAAAAACAACTAGCCGTTGCGGTTTATGTGCATGATTTCGGCATGGCTTTTATGCCCTTGAATTTATTGCATAAAGACAGCACTTTATCGAACAGTGAAATCTTATTGCTGCGTTCGCATGTTACTAGTAGTGCACACTTATTGCAGTTTATGGATTACTGGCAACCGGCAAGAGAAATTGTGCTGCAACACCATGAGGCAGCTAACGGATCCGGTTATCCTTACGGCTTAAGGGAAAAAGAAATCTGTGATGGCGCAAAAATATTAGCTATCGCCGATACCTTTGATGCACTAACGCATCAGCGTGCGTACTCTACTCACCAAAAACGACCAATCATTCGCGCGGTAAAAGAAGTAAATGATTGTGCTGGCAAGCAATTAAGTGCGCGCTGGGTAGAAATTTTTAATCAGGCAGTACAGCCCGTATTGTTGGCCCATAGCACAAAAAGTATAGGCTAAAATAAATAATGCAATTAACACTATAAAATTGGTGCGTGTAAGTTAATTAAATATAGGAATTAAAATAGTTTATGCACTTGGATTTAGACGAGCTTTCTCCCAATCGAGTATATTACACACTTATTCAAACGTTGATTCCCAGGCCAATTGCCTGGGTGTTATCAGATAATGGCAATGACAGTTTTAATCTAGCGCCTTTCTCGTATTTTAGCGGTGTTGCCAGTGACCCTCCGCTATTGATGATTTCTGTGGGTAAAAAACCAGATGGCAGTCTTAAAGATACTCGTGTGAATATTATTGAACGCAGTGAGTTCGTGGTTCACATTGCCCATCGTGAAATGGCTCCGTTGGTGACCGAAAGCTCACGGGTACTTCCTGCTGGTGAGTCGGAACAGGAGAGGCTGGCATTAGAGACCGTTGCTTTTGGTGATTTTCGTTTGCCGCGGCTTAAAGATTGTCGGGTGGCCATGGCTTGTGAGCGTTATCGAGTAGAAGATATAACCGGTACTCAGGCGATGATTTTAGGCCAGGTCAAAGCCATTTATATCGACGACGCAGTGATTACCGAGGATGACCAGGGTCGAGCTAAAATTCATGCCGATAAAATTGATCCTATTACGCGTTTAGGTGGTGATGAGTACGGTTTATTTGGCGATATTATATCGGTGCCCAGACCTAAATAAGATGAAGGAAAATTCACTCTGCAATTGCTGGTTTATCTTATACTATTTGCTGTGGTTTAGCATAATCAAACACAGCAGCTAAACGGCGTAATAAAGTGAAAGCGAAAGTTGATAAAGTCAAATCACTTAAGTTATTAATTAATAATAAAGTTGCACCAAACTAATAATATATAAAGACACACCCAAAAAATCTCGGGGAGACAATAATGAAGTTAGTAACAACACCTAAAAAGCTAGCACTGGCTACGATGCTGTTATCCGGCGTTAGTGTACAAAGCATGGCCGCCGCGGAATTAGAAGAAGTTGTAGTCACCGCGCAAAAACGTAGTGAGTCAATGCAGGACATCCCTATAGCGATGAGCGCATATAGTGCTGATAATATTCAAGCTATGGGCTTGCATAGTGCCAAAGATATAGGCATGGCTTCACCGAGTTTGCAAATGCCTACCTACCCTACATCAAGCAATAACTTGGCATTGTTTATTCGCGGTGTTGGTAGTGCTGACTCAATTTCCTTAACCAAAGATAATACCGTCGGGGTTTACTACGATGGTGTTTATGCTGGCCGCTCAACGGGGTTGTTGGCTGACTTGGCTGATTTGGAGCGAGTAGAAATTTTGCGGGGACCACAAGGTACTCTGTATGGCCGCAATACCACCTCTGGCGCAATAAATTTTATTAACGCAAAACCCACGGGTGAATTTGGCTTAAAGCAAAGCCTGACAGTGGGTGATATGGGTATCTTCCGCTCTGTTACTAATTTGAATTTACCGGCAGTGGCAGGTTTTAAAGTAAAGCTGACGGCAGCTATTTCCGAGCGTGATGGCTGGGTGGAAAATGACGGTGCCAATAAGTTGCCTGGTGGTGTTTATGAAGATTTTTATAGCGAAGACAAAGAAGGTTTTCGTTTTGCAGTCCGGTATGACGGTGTTGAGAATCTAGTAATAGACTATGCCTACGATCTGTCCGATATGGACACCACGCCTGCTTATTTTCAATATTCTGGGCCGGTGGGCGGAGCTGATGGCAATGGCAACCCAATCACTAACAGCTATACAAGTCGCCTCGAAGAGACGCGTACGCCGACGGGTGGCATAAATTATGCTTATTATCTACCGCTAACAGAAACGGAGGTTGAAGGTCATAATTTGACGGTGACCTATGATATTAATGATCACCTGACTTTTAAGTCGATTACTGGCTATCGAGAATTTGACGATAATTTGTCGACAAATTTTGCCCAATCATTTGGTGGCGCTTTTGGTTTAGAGGTTAATACTATTACCGAGCATGAACAGCTGTCACAAGAATTTCAGTTAATTGGTAGTGGTGAAACGATAAGTTATGTCGCAGGTTTGTATTATTTAAAAGAGGAAGGCGAGCAGTCTGAAAAGCAATTTTTAAGTAGAGAGACTGTTGACCTTGCAGGGATTGAGGCCATAGATAACGCTACTGGTTTTCCCTGTGGCGATGGCTCAAACGCAGCCCCTTTGTGCTCTGGATTTATTCCATTTTTTAATATTACACCATTGCTATTCAATGACTATGCGGCAGAAAGTGATGTTGAGTCGTCTGCAGTGTTTGGACAAGCAACCTGGACACCACCAGCAGCTGAGCTGGAAAATAAATTGGACCTGACTTTGGGCCTGAGGTACACCAAAGATGAGCGGGAATCGGAGCGGTTTTCCAATCGAGCATGGAATGGTTTCCTGGCTGGTGAGGGCGAGTCTGATTTGAGTAAAACGGATTGGTCTGTTGTTGCTGACTATAAGTGGACAGATAATGTCAGCACTTATTTGAAAGCGGCGACTGCTTTTCGTTCGGGGGGAGCAGGACGAAACAGCGGCGACTATAGTCAATTTTTTGATGAAGAAACATTGATCTCTTATGAGTTTGGCTGGAAGGCCGAAATGCTGGATCGCCGCCTTCGTATCAATGGCGCGATTTATCAAATGGAAATCGATGACATTATTTTGGATTATCTACCCGACCCGGTTAATGCTCCCAATCGGGTTGATGTCATTAATTCCGGTGAGGCTACTATCAACGGTTTTGAATTGGATGTATTGGCGGCATTAACTGAGTCATTTACTATCGGGTTTAATTATGCGTATCTGGATTATGAATTTAACGATGTGATCTTCCCGGATGGCACTGACCACACTGATACTACCGTATTGGTGTGGGCGCCTGAAAATGCGTACAGTTTCATTGCTGATTACAATGTGTCTTTGGCAGCCGGTGAATTACGATTTCATTTAGATTATTCGCGGCAAGATGAGCAATTTGCGTTGGCGAATACGGATGAAGGTGAAGTGGAAGTAGAAGCGTTTGATTTAATGAATGCTCGCATTAGCTTGGCTGATGTAGATATTGCTGGAGCAAAATGGCAGTTTGGCATTTGGTCCCGGAATGTATTAGATGAGCGTGTTTCAAATTATCGTATCGGTACGACAGCGACTACTTATTTACAGCCACGTACGGTCGGTGCAGATGTGATGTTCGAGTTTTAAGTGTAAAAAATACCAGAGCAATAAAAAACCCGGCAAATGCCGGGTTTTTTATTGCAGGGTTGTTAGCCGGGTGGCCAGCTCAGCTGCCGTTCCCCGAGCATATGCAAGTGAATATGAAATACAGTTTGCCCGCCATGACCATTACAGTTCATGGCTAAACGAAAGCCATCTTCAGCAAAACCTTTTTCTGCGGCTATGGATTTTGCGGTGTAAGCCATATGTCCGAGTAACTCCTTATCATCGGTCTCCATATCATTAATGGTTGCAATATGTTTGCGCGGGATAACTAAAATATGGGTGGGGGCTTTAGGGTCAATATCATTAAAGGCAACGACCTTGTCATCTTCATACACAATATCGGCAGTAATTTTTTTTGCTGCGATAGCACAAAATAAACAGTCCATTTTTGATCTCACATAAAATAAATTTTTTAAAGCATATCGTATCTTTACTGGCTTGAACAGTTAGTCAAGAGTGGGTTGCTGCCAAAACGTTTGTAGCGGCTGCAATTATGGCAGTTGCTTAGAGGGTTTTATAATTTTTATAAAAGCCCTTTTGTTGTACTTCCCTGACAGTTTTGATAGCCAGTCCAGTCCGCGCATTTGCCAACCGTACTTTATAGTTAGCTGCTGGTGGGCGTGGGTTATTTCTTCTGGCAGGGTAATTAATTCGGCTTGAGTGTTACAGTTGCTACCTAAAGGCTTTCCAGTTACGTTGCAGGGTGCGATGCGTGCGTTAGAAAAATTACGAAGCCGTTTAACTTTGCCGGCATTGGCGGCAGAAAATACGTAATAGTGCGTTTGATCGCTGGCAAACCATACTGGGGTGTCTACCATGGTGCCGTCTTTTTTTTGCGTGCCAAACAGAATATAACTGGCATTATCAATGGGCTTCATAGGCGGTAACTCGTTAGCTGTTTTGAAGAGTATGGCGAATCTACAAATATTAATCCAGTGCATCTAATTTAGTAGCACGCAGTGTTTCAGTTAACAGGTGTTGATGAAACTCTGCAGCTACATGTTAACTAGTTTGGCCGCTTTGTACCTTGTGCGCAATAGCGGGAGTTAGCACAATGAGTGACTAATTAGTATGGGGGTCTATGATGAAAGAGATAGAGCGTTTAGGTAAAGAGCGGTTAGTTTTCGGCGCCGAATCCACTACGGAGGATGTAATTACCGGAGTTAATTTAAATGGAAAAACAGCGTTGGTTACGGGAGCTTCTGCCGGTTTAGGTATGGAGACTGCCCGGGTGCTTGCAGCAGCGGGTGCTGAAGTTTGGTTGGTCGGTCGGGACGAAGCTAAATTGGTTAAAGCCAGGGAGATTATTGTGGCGGATGTACCTGCAGCGGTACTATTTATTGCCGTTTTGGATTTGGCTGATCTCAATAGTGTCCGGCGCGGTGCGGCAGAAATTTTATCACGATGTTCTTGCATTGATATCTTAATAAATAATGCGGGAATTATGGCTTGCCCTGAGGCTTGTACTGAACAGGGTTTTGAACTGCAGTTTGGCACCAATCATCTTGGCCATTTTTTACTGACAGGTCTATTGCTCCCATTATTAAAAGCGGCAGGAAACTGTCGTGTGGTGAATTTAAGTTCTGCAGGACATAAGTACTGTTCGATAGATTTTGATGATCTGGATTTCAAAAAGCGGGGCTATGATAAATGGCTGTCCTATGGTCAAGCAAAAACGGCCAATGCATTATTTTCTGTGGCCTTAACGGAGCGTTTTTCATCGCAAGGTGTAGTCGCTAATGCGGTTCACCCTGGTGCGATTGTGACTGAATTGGGCCGCCATTTAACGCCGGAAGATATTAAGTCAATGTCTGATGCTACATCACCCAAACCGAAATTTATTTATAAGTCGATCTCGCAGGGTGCGGCAACATCGGTGTGGGCGGCTACTTGTGATGAGCTTGAAGGTGTTGGTGGGCTTTATCTGGAGGATTGTCAGATTGCAGAGCTTGCCAGCGACTCAGATCCGGCGAAAGGTTTTATGGCCTATGCAGTAGATTCAGAACAGGCGAAAAAATTGTGGCAGGTTTCCGAGCAATTAGTAGGTGATAAATTCGGCTGAACTGTGCAGTTTCAATAAGTGGCTAAGGCCTGAGTTCCACTACGTTGTGATGTTTTTCTTTATGAATATGCCAGCGAACGGATTTCTTTTTGGCTATATACATGGCTGCATCGGCCTGCTTCCATAATTGTGCTGAGCTGTCAGCGTATTCAGGATAGCTGCAGATACCAATGCTGCAGCCAATATCAAAAAATCTACCGTGTAAATTAATCGGCTGGGTAATTCGTTCATAGAGTGATTCAGTTAACTTATTAATCGAAGCGTTTTTTTCTAGGTCCGGAAGTAACACTGCAAATTCATCACCACCTAATCGTGCGGTGGTATCACGTTCGCGGGTGGCTGTTTTTAAGCGGGCAGCGATGACTTGCAATACCTGGTCGCCAACATCGTGACCCCATTGATCATTAATGGGTTTGAACTTATCGAGGTCAATATAGAGTAATAACACTTTGGTGTTATTTTTTTGGCTTTGTTCAATAGCTTGTTTTAGTTTGTCTTCAAAAAGTCTGCGGTTAGCTAGCTGCGTTAGGCCGTCATGCGTTGCGAGATAACGAAATTTTTCTTTTTCAATGTGACGTTGAACTTCAAGTTGTCCGCGACTGAGCTCTGTTAATAAAATTAAGCTAATGATGGCAAGGAAAGCCAAGGTCCAATTAAAAATAGCACCAGCTGTAGTGGCTGCTGCAGGTTGTAAGTTGGGAAAATCGAAACCATTAAAAAACAGGTAGTACAGACTTACCTGTGTCATCAGAACTAATGCCGACCAAATCAAACCGCCGCGAATTCCTAATAAAAACAACGAGAGTGCTGCTTGTAAAATCATTAGTTGATTATTGGATGCGTGTACCGGGCCGCCGCTGCTGCAAATACCAATCACAATGGCAATAAAGGTAATGATAAGAGTGGTTTGCTGGCACAACATTAGCCAGCCGGTTTTTTGTAGTACAAACGGCAGGGTAATGTTTAAGACGATTCCGGGAAGTAGTAAACCACCAATAAAAAGGCTACCAAGATCGCCAACGGAATCGACACTTAAAATGAACAAAATACCCAAGGTTAAAACAAACGTTATAAACAGGTTGGTGCCGACTAGTGCGCGGGCTCTGGCGAGTTGTAAGGAATCGTCGGCAAAATGCGGCTTAGCGAAAAAGTCTAATGGTGCGAAGAGTGCTGCGTGTTGGAAATGAGTATTGAGCATAGAGCCTTAATCCTTGGGTGCCACATCCATAACAGGTCTTTCCTGATAGCCTTGCTAAATTAGGGGTTTATAGTACATCGAGTTTAGGCTCTTGTCTGAAAAATGATCGAATTAAGCCACTATTTTGTTGATAGTGCGGATTGCTTCATAGGTTTTTCCTGCAACCCTGTCAGCAAATAGTGCAATCCGGGATGGTGGGCTAGCTATGATTAATAGTCGTAACGTATTGGTATTGGATCAAGGAGGGAGTGCCAGTCGCGGCGTCGTTTTTACTTCCAGCGGCGCAGTATTGAGCAGTGCCAGAGTGGCGGTGTCCAGCCAGCGCCCGCGGCGGGATATGTGGAGCAGGATCCGCAGCAGGTATTAGAGTCGCTGAAGACCGTGATTGCGCAGTTAGCGTTTGCAGAGGGCGAGATAGCTGCCTGCGGATTAATCACCCAGCGCTCCAGTCTGGTTTGCTGGGACAGGGTTACCGCAGAGCCGTTGTCGCCCATCATTAGCTGGCAAGATACACGGGCCGCTGACATATTAGCCGAGCAGGTGGTTGACCCTGCAGCCATACAGCGGCAAACAGGTTTGTATCCCAATGCCCATTTTGGTGCCAGTAAGATGCGCTGGTGCTTGGATAACTTAGCTGCGGTCGCTGTTGCTGCCGCTAAAGGTCGTCTGTGTATGGCACCGCTGGCCAGTTACTTACTGTTTGGTTTAGTTGAGGGCCAGCCATACCGGGTCGATCCTGCTAATGCGTCGCGCACCTTATTGATGGACCTTGATCGGGTGGAGTGGTCTCAAAGTCTGTTGGATCTATTTGGCATTGAGCGTGAGTTTTTACCCGAGATAAGTCCGAGTGCGAGTCATTTCGGCAAACTTAATACTGACATCGGAGGAGCCAGCGACTTAAGTTTGCGGCTATTAAGCGGGGATCAGTCAGCAGCGGTATTTGCGCAAGGCGAGCCGGCAATGGATACCTTATCGGTCAATGCGGGCACGGGGGCATTTGTATATCGGCCGCTGCGATCACCACAGGCGAAGACGCGGTTGCTGACAAGCGTTGTCCATCAGTCTGCCGATGGTGCGGTTCGCTATGTGCAGGAGGGTACTGTCAATGGTGCGGGTGCGGCCCTGCAGTGGTACGCGCAGTCGCTGGGGATTGCTGATGAGGAGCAGTGGATAAAGCAGCGGCTTATTGATATGGCAGCCACTGAGCTGGAGGATGGCCCAATCTTTATTAATGGGGTGGGTGGTTTAGGGGCGCCGGATTGGCGTCCGGATCTGGAATCGCAGTTGATCATGGCAGGTAGTACAGCCGAGAACATTGCCGCGATTGTTGAGAGTATTATTTTCTTACTGCATAGAAACTGTGCGGAAATGGCCGAGGCGGACACAGTTGAGCGGATTGCAATCAGCGGTGGGTTATCTCGCAGTGAAATTTTTTGTCAAAAACTGAGTGATATTACGCGCTTAGCTGTGATCAGGTATGAGTGCGCTGAAGCCTCAGCCCGTGGTGCGGCTTTTTTGTTACTGACAGATCAAGCGCAGTGGCAGCCTATGCGAGGAGAGACGTTTTCTCCTCGCAGCATGGCAGCCGAACAGGTGAAAAAATTACTGTCCCGGCACCAGCACTGGCAGCAGGAGTTAACAGCCGCTTTGCAATAATTAACCGCCAGCGGCTATTAATTCACCAATAGCGAATGTTTCTATCATCGCCGCCCCTGCTGCGATAAGTTGCTGTGCTTGTTGGTAGTTATCAATTTCATAAATCGCAGTAGGGTATGGCAGTTGCGCAGGCGTTTTAGCTGCGGTTAGAAAATCCACATCACAAAAAAGCATCGTTGGCGCCAGTTGATTGACTTGCTGGCTAAAGGCCTGCTCCCAATCAGATAACACCAACGCTGTTTGTGACCATTGCTGCTGTTTAAAAAGAGTCAAGATAGGTAGATCAAAGCTGATCACAAAGCATTGCTGTTCGATAGTGGTGAGCAACGGCTTGATCGCATCCATGACGACTTGATGACCAAAGCTGCGAATAGATTGCCGTTTAATCTCGGCATAGAGCGTAACGTCAGGGTATTGAGCGATATATTTAACGCAATCACTTAATGTTAATAGTGGTGTGCCAAGAAATTGATCGCCCAATCGCTCTGGTTCGTAAGCGGATAATGTATCTAATTCGGAAGAGTGTATTTGGTTAAGATTGAGTGGCGATAGACATAAACGTTGTAATAAGTGGTCGTGGCAAACGAAAGGAATATGATCGGCGCTGAGTTGTATATCAATTTCGATATGTTTACAACCCGTTGCAATAGCTTCTCGGATAGCGATTAAGGTGTTTTCAGGGTAGCGTCTTTGCCAGCCGCGATGGGCAATAAGTTGAGAGTTTTTCATAGTGATAGCAGTTGGTATAAACAGCGTTAATCGGGTTTATCTGAATGCGGGCTAAACTAATGTAGCTTGCATTGCATGATATCCCAAAGTTATAGCACTTATATCCTTATTATTGGAGTTTGAGAATTAAAAATATTTTCTGTGAAAGGCAGTGATATCGTATGGTGCTCAGCACTATAATAGTTCCAATCAAGCGCTTGGATCAGTTGAATCCAAAGTACATTTTTAGTTTATGGTTTTAGAGGTAAAGGAACGATGTCTGCACAGGCGATAAAACAGTGTCTTTCTGGTCAGTTAACGACAGGCCAGCAGGTAGAAATTCAAGGCTGGCTTCGCAGTCGTCGTGATTCAAAGGCGGGCTTTTCTTTTTTGGCGGTGCACGATGGCAGTTGTTTTGATGCTATTCAAGTAGTGGCATCAGCAGAGCTATCAAACTATGTGAGTGAAATTTTACATGCAGGGGCAGGTTGCTCAGTACAAGTTATCGGCGAATTAGTTGCTTCCCAGGGTAAGGGGCAGGCGTTTGAGATTCAGGCTGTGGAGGTCATAATTATTGGGCAGGTCGATGACCCAGAAACCTATCCCATTGCAAAAAAACGCCACAGTTTTGAGTATCTTCGAACGGTTGCGCATTTACGGCCACGGACTAACACTTTTGGCGCGGTGACCCGGGTGCGTACGGTGCTTGCTAACGCGATCCATAATTATTTTTTTGAACATGGCTTTCAGTGGATTAACACTCCAATCATTACCGCTAGTGACTGCGAAGGTGCCGGCGAGATGTTTAGGGTTAGTGCGTTGGATAGTGCGAATTTACCGAGAACCACTACTGGCGGCATTGATTACGCGCAGGATTTTTTTTCAGCAGAATCATTTCTGACAGTTTCTGGTCAATTAAATGCTGAAGCTTACTGTTTGGCTATGTCCAAGGTGTATACCTTTGGGCCAACATTTCGGGCGGAAAATTCTAATACCAGTCGGCATTTGGCAGAATTCTGGATGGTTGAGCCTGAGATCGCTTTCGCCGATTTAAATGATGATGCTGATTTAGCGGAAGATTTTTTAAAGACGCTGTTTAATACCGTGCTGAATAAATGTGAAGATGATTTGGCATTTTTCAATCAATTTGTTGACAGCACGTGTTTGCAAAGGTTGCAGTCAGTAGCGACGCAAAAATTTGAACGCATGGATTATACAGAGGCAGTCAATATTCTGCAGAAAACCAAAAAAATATTCGAGTTTCCAGTGCAGTGGGGTATTGATTTACAGTCCGAGCATGAGCGATTTTTATGTGAAGAGCATGTTGGTGCGCCGCTGGTGGTAATGAATTACCCTAAAGATATTAAGGCGTTTTATATGCGCATGAATGATGACAATAAAACGGTGGCTGCGATGGATGTGTTGGCACCAGGCATTGGAGAGATTATTGGTGGCAGTCAGCGCGAAGAGCGTTTGGATGTCCTGGATGCACGTATGGCAGAACATGATTTGGCAAATGATTTGTGGTGGTATCGTGATTTGCGCCGTTATGGCTCTGTACCACATGCCGGTTTTGGTTTGGGATTTGAGCGATTAATAAGTTATGTAACAGGGATGGAAAACATTCGAGATGTTATTCCATTTCCCAGAACACCGGGCAGCGCTTTGTTCTAGGGTTCAATAATAATTCACACTAATAATAAGCAAGGCTTGAATGCTACATAAAATTTGGTTGGGGTTTTTTGTCGTTGGTTTTATCTCCGCGTTGTGTCAGTGGTTGCTGGCAGGTGATGCGGAAGTCTTTCAGCGCATGGTAACAGCCAGTTTTGATATGGCTTCGCTATCGGTGGAGCTCTCAATCGGTCTTGTGGGTGTGCTGAGTTTTTGGCTGGGGATAGCGGCGCTGGGTGAGGCCAGTGGGTTAATGGCAAAGTTGGCTAATGGCCTGTCGCCACTTTTTACTCGCCTGATGCCGGGCGTGCCTAAAGGCCACCCGGCGATTAGTTCAATGACGTTGAATTTGTCAGCCAATGCGCTGGGTTTGGATAATGCGGCAACGCCTTTGGGGTTGAAGGCAATGCAGGATTTACAAACGCTGAATGCTACTCCGGATACGGCGAGCAACGCGCAAATATTATTTTTGGTGCTTAATACCTCTTCCGTCACTTTATTTCCGGTAACGGTATTGCTGTATCGCGCTCAATTGGGGCGGCGGATCCTGCGCTGGTGTTTATCCCTATTTTATTGGCAACCAGCTGTTCAACCATGGTCGGTTTATTGCTGACAGCCTGGATTCAAAAAATAAACCTTCGCGACACTGTGGTGCTGGCTTATTTAGCTTTGGTATTCGCAGCCCTGTTATCATTGGTCGCGTATTTTTCTACTCTTGGCATGGCTCAGCTACAACAGCAATCAAGTTTAATCAGTAACCTGATGATTTTTTCCGTCATTATGTTGTTTTTGTTAGTGGCTCATCGCAAGCATGTAAATGTGTATGACACGTTTATCGAGGGCGCTAAAAAAGGTTTTCAAGTAGCCATCGATATCATCCCTTTTTTATTGGCTATGTTGGTCGCTATCGGTATTTTCCGGGCCAGTGGGGCATTGGATATAGCGATGAATATTATTCGTGACGGCGTCAGTTTTTTTGGCATGGATACGCGCTTTGTAGATGCGTTGCCTACGGCACTGATGAAGCCGCTTAGTGGTTCAGGCGCACGCGCGATGATGGTGGACACAATGAATACCTATGGTGTCGATTCTTTTCAGGGTTTATTGGCAGCGACTATTCAAGGCTCTACTGAAACGACTTTTTATGTGCTGGCGGTTTATTTTGGCAGTGTCGGTATTCGGCATGGGCGGCATGCGCTGACTTGTGGTTTGACAGCTGATGTGGCAGGAATAGCTGCAGCAATAGCCGCAGCATATTGGTTTTACGGTTAGTCAGTTAGCAATTCCCGCTAATTCTTGTGCGCACGAATCGTTTTCACCACATCCAGAAAAATATTATTGACTTCAATAATAGTAAAACCCGCTTTACGAACATTATCGACGGTGGGTCTATTCATATCGGGACCAACTTTGCTACTCAGCGGAGTCATGATATTTAGCATAAAGTTGAAGGGAAAAAATGCGCTGCCAGTATGCTCGAACATCAGTAGTTCGCCGCCTGGTTTTAGCACTCGCTTGAGAGATTGTAAGCCCTCGATGGGATCAGGTACCGAGCAAAAAGAGCATGAGGTAAAAATCTGGTCAAAATAATTATCCTCAAATTCCAGTTCATGTACATCCATCACCGCGATATCGATGTCGCCATTATATTGCTCGGCACGGGGACGTGCGTGTTTTAACATTTCCGGGCTTATGTCGATGGCATTAATGTGACGATGTGGTGGAAAGCAGGCTATGTCGAGTCCCGTACCTAGTGCCATAAATAGAATATTGCCTTCGCCCATTCGGCTGAATAGTTTCAGTTTATCGGGCTTCCAGCGTTTCTCTGCGCCTTCACCCGCCATTAGGTCAAAAGTAGGTGCGGCTTTATCCCATTTACTGCGGGTAGCTAATGCGCGACTGATGCTATTGCTGTTAGTCATGACGGCTTCCCTCAGGGTAATTACCTTGCAATTTGGCGTTAATGGCCCAGCATAGCGAGACCACTATCAGCCCGGTGAATAAACCGTAAAGTATTGAATCCATCATTGTTAGCGGATGCATAGCCCCTCGCATACCCACTATCATGCCGGCCCACATGCCGGTGATCATGGTTGGCAGCATAACTTCCATGGCGCCAAAGAAACGCATGAAAATGGTCAGTGCGAGTATCATTGACAGCACCATACCCAGGATCATGGCAATGATCATGGCGCTAAACATTGACCAGCTTTGATCGAATAAGCCATAGCAGCACATAGCAACGATAATCCCTGTGAGGCCATTGGCTAGCAGATCGCCGAGGATGAAATAGGTGGTGTTGGGCATGTTGATCTCCTTTTCTTTTACTTTGGCAGCAAAATTAGGTGAAATTGTGACTAAAGTGAAGCAATAAGCCCAATTTTTGTGCATTTTTGCAATAGTGGTCCATACTCAGCTTGTGGCATAGTGATTGTGGCGGCTTTTTGTCGTCTATTGCTTACAAGAGGTAGCAAGATATGGCGTTGACCAAAAATGAAACGGGATTGATTGATGAAATGTCGGTAGTCGACGTTTTCACACGGCTAATATTCGATGCAGAGGCTGTGTTGGATGATACTGAAATGCTGGTGATTGAATGCCTGGCTGATGTTGATAATAGCCTGCTTAATGCGCCTCGCCGTGATATCAGTGAGTTCCTGCGCGCCATGGGCGTAGATGAAATGATTACCGTAGTGGCGAAAGTTAAGCGGATGCTTGATCATCAGCAAGGGTTAATTGCTGCATCTATGGTTAATCAGCGGTCACGCCTGCACCGATAACACTTCTTTCAGTCCTATACCTTCCTGGTGGTTCTAGTTCCCGAATTGCGAAATATCCCCTTAATTGCGCTTTGCCATACGCTTTTTCGACCGGTATGATTGCGCGCCTTAATATTCTGTAACTTTTTGGCCAAATGGCCGTTCTATTGGGAAATGCCATGACTGACAACACGACTTCAGAAACTTATAGCGTTATTGTTACCGGAGAGATAGCGGCAGGATTTGAACTTGATCAGGTGAAGGCGAATATTGGGCAGCGCTTTAAGCTGGGTGAAGCTCAGCTGAACAAACTATTTGCAGGTAAACCGGTGGCTCTCAGCCGTGGCTTGGAAAAGGAACAAGCGCTGAAAATGCGTGCGAAGCTAGTGAAGGCTGGAGCACAGGTGGCTGTCAAGATGGCGCGTGCTGCTGTCAGTGCTAAAGCACCGGCCGCTGGCTCAACTTCAACCAGAGAAGCTAGCTCCCCCATTAATTGCCCTCGTTGTGGTTGTGAGCAATTGCAAGCGATTAACTGTGGTGAATGTGGCACTGATTTACAAATTCATCTGCTGCGGTTAAAGCGTAAAGAGAAGATCCGCGAATTTCGTCGTCATAATAACGCCTAACGACACTATTCCGACGGGTGAGGCATTCGCTAGCTCATTTAGCTAGCGATACTTTCTGCAGCAGCAGCCACTGCTGCCAAGGTGTAGCGGATAGTCCGCTGTTTGCAATCGACCTCTTTGACTTGCACAGTGATAGTCTGATCCAGTTGAACGGTTTGTGATTTGCTAGTTAGCTTTAATCGCATGGGGTCAAAACTGTATTTTTCATTTAGCAATTTAGTTTCAATAAACCCTTCTATTAAGTGTTCATCCAGTCGCACGCTAAAGCCGTTGCTATTAATTTGCGATACTGTGCCGCTAAATTCTTTTCCAACTAATGGCTTCATATATTGGCACTTTAACCATTGCTCAAGTTGATAGTATGCCTGTCGAACCTTATCTTGAGCGAGTTGCAATGCAGCGATAGTTTGCTCATCCACTACGGGTTGTGATTGCTTTTGAAGCTTGGCTTTAATAATTCGGTGCACCAGCAAGTCACTGTATTTACGAATCGGTGAAGTAAAGGTGGTGTAAGATTGCATGCCCATACCGTAGTGCGGTTGTGGCTTTGCTGTTAGTCTGCTGCGTTCCAGTAATCGGCTCAGCACTGAGCGCAAAGGAAAGTTCAGTGCTTCGTCATCAATGGCGTTCATTAACTGTCTATAGCCTTCCGGCGTTGAAAAATCGCAATCCGTTAACGCTAATTGCTCCTCAGCCAGTTTTTTAACATCGGCTAATCGCTCTTTGCGAAAACCCGGATGGCTGATAAAAATACCACTGTCGCCCAACATATCAGATGCACAGCGGTTGGCTGCGATCATGCATTCTTCTACCAATTGGTGAGCACTACTTTTTTGTTGCAGCTCTATATGGTCAAGTTTTAGCTGCTGATTAAGTACCAGCCGGTATTCTTGTCGATTAGGGATAACTAAATTATGTTGTTGGCGATGCCGTGATAATGCATCGCTTAAGGCTTTCAATGCGGCTAGGCAGCTGCTATGCGGGTTGCAGTTTTCATTAACTTCAGCGTGGTCTAAACAGTTGGCTACTTCAAAATAGCTGAGCTTGGCCTGGGATTTAATCAGAGCTTCAATAATTTTATAGCCGCTAATGCTACCATCCTGCTTGATTTCAATTTGGCAAACCAGCGCCGGGCGAATCTGGTCTGGCATCAGCGAACATTGTTCGTTGGCCAGTTCAGCTGGCAGCATGGCAATGGCTTTGCCGGGCAGATAAACGGAAGTCGCTTGTTGTTTAATAGCTTTATCCAGCGCTGATTCAGGTTTAATGAGCGCATTGGGGTCCGCTATAGCGATTTGCAATTGCCAGCCTTGATCGGTGGAGCTTGCATATAGCGCATCGTCCATATCGACTGTAGAGGCAGCGTCAATCGTAATAAATGGTGTGCTGGTTATATCCTGTCTTGATGTTTCGTCAATGCTCAATAAGCTTTGCTGCCAGTCGGTGGGCCACTGGGGTGTGAGTTGAAATTTATTGATAATGTAGTCGGCCTCAATACCATCTCTATCCGCAGCTCCAATGACTTCTAAAATTTTTGCCTGTGGTTTTGCTTCCGGGTAGGGGTGACGGTGAATCTTGCAGTGAATAAAGTCGCCGGCTTTAGCATTTTTACGTGCCTGTGGTGGGATAAAAATCCAGCGGCTTAGTTGTGGTAAGTCTGGCTCGACAAAATGACCTTGTCCTTTAACAATATAGCGTCCGGAAAACTCCTTAAGTGTAGAGCTAATTAATTTTTCAATGGTGCCACTGGTTTTGGGTTTGGCGTCCTTGTTTTTTTTGTTTTCTTCGGTAGTGATTAATATTTTAACGCTATCGCCTGGTAAAACTTTTAGCATTTCTTCAGGGTTAAGGTAGATTTCGCGGTCATCACTCAAAACCACAAACCCAAATTTACGCTGGGTGCCTTTAACAATGCCTTCAGCGTATTCTTTGCTATCTTCAATTTCTTGCTTCAGCTGTTTAAGTTGGGAAAGGGTGTTGTTGTCTAACATAAAGGTCGTTACCGCGATGTAATACTGGTCAGGCTATGCTGCTAGTGGAGTGTAATTTCAGTTCGCTAGCCTAGCTGAAAAAGATTGAAAAGTCAGGCTGTGATTGGCAGATATTGCTTTTCTACATGAATAATAAAGCGGTGGGGCGTAGTTTACACCCCACAGCAGAGTCGTATTTAAAAGCCTTCGACTTGGTGGACTTGTTTCCAGATTAGGCCAGGGAACAAGCGGCGCATAAAGGCCCCGATTTTGGCATTTTTATTGGGGTAGACCCAAAACTTGCCCTTATCCAAACAGGCTTCGATGGCATCAATCACTTCCTTGGGGGTGATAGGTTCACCGGCATCATCCAGCATTTTTGGCCAGACGCTGTCTCTGCCCTGTTGTAGCAAGGGGGTGTTCACGGCAGGAGGGCAAACACAGGCAAAGCGAATACCGCTATTCCTGTTTTCATGGTAAAGCGTTTCTGAAAAGGTACAGACTGCTGCCTTGGTGGCAGAATAGGCGCCGGTATAAAGCATCGGGATTAAGCCGGCCATTGATGCAAAACTGATGAAATCCCCTTGGCCGCGCGCTAGCATGCCAGGCAATACAGCTTGAGTGATATTGACCAGACCGCCGTAATTAATGGCCATTTGTTTGTGAATAAGCGCATTATCTTGTTCTACTAATTTGCCAAAAGGCATAATCGCAGCGCAGTTGTAGAGTCGGTCGATAGCGCCGAGTTGTGCTTCTACTGCGGTGACGGCTGCGGTGACTGAGTTGGCATCAGTGATATCTACCTGCCAGCTATGAATGTTGTCAAAACCCTTAGCAGTTTCATCCATTCCAGCGCTATTTACATCGAATATTGCAACAGTGGCGCCATTTTGCGCCAGCATCTGCGCAGCCAGACGCCCCATACCGCTACCGCCGCCAGTAATTAGTACTACTTTTCCTGAGAAAGACATGGTGTAACCCTCTGTATTGTTATTGTTTGTTTGAATTATAAGCTAGCGAGTAATAGTTTTATGATACAGAGGTAGTAAAATCCACGCTATTATTTTTCACCCGCTTAAGTTGCTGTTTGATTACCATTCGTTTAGAGCTGTATGAATGTAAGCGGCTTTATTCTTAAAGAAGTGGTTGACAAGTTTGCTGCAAGTTTCAATAATCGAGACTCATACACCGGTTATGGATTAATTGCTTTTGCACCGACTGCAACAGCTAATAGGTACGGTGATTGCAACGTGTTTATGCCTGTACGATGAAATAATAAAACGTACTTTTAATAAACACTGCCGAGTTAAGTGGCTTTCGATAAGCCATTTGAAAGCGACTGCAGCGCCTCGCCACCTCAATACTTGCTTGGGTTCCGCTCACCTTCAGCACTATAGATTGTTTCAGCCTTTTTCCCTCGTTTCATTTTTTACCTTTCCTGTTTGCTTTACCCATCCTCACTTTCGGAGTGCTGTTTAATGGAAAAAATTTATGTCCTTGACACCAATGTTTTACTGCATGACCCCATGGCGTTGTATGCTTTTAATGAACATCGCGTGGTGATCCCTATGACGGTTTTGGAGGAGCTCGATACGATAAAGGACAGAAAGGATAAAGATGTAAGCCGTGAGGCCCGTATTGCGATTAATGCCATTGATAATATATTGACAGATGCTTCGCCGAAAGAAATTCAGGATGGGGTAGAGATTCCCGATACCGCTTTGCAAGGTGAAGTGGGTCGGTTGGCGATATTCCCTGATCAATTGATTAATCACGATAACGAAGCGCCTTATTTAGATGGCTCTCCCCAGCAAGCTAATGATAATCGAATTATAAATGTGGCTTTGCATTTACAAACCAAGAATCCTAGTAGCTATGTTTGTCTGGTGACAAAAGATATAAATATGCGTTTAAAGGCCAAAGGTTCTGGTTTGGAAAATGTTGAAGACTATCGCAAAGATAGAGTAATAGATGATATAGATTTAATGTCCCGTGGTTATGAAACTATTGAGGGGATTTTTGGGATCAGGTGGCCTCGGTAAAGTCAGTGCAAAAAGGCAGAGTGACATTGCATGTTATCGACCGGGCGGTACTGCCAAATGCGTACCCTCAAATGTTTGTTTGTGATGACGGTGATTTTGTTGGTTTAGTGCGCGAGGTAGATGATAATTCTTTGCAGTTGCAACAGCTCAGCCGCGATCAATTAATGTCGCAAACACTATGGGGATTAAAACCGCGCAATCTGGGACAGGCGATGGCATTTTTTCTAGTTCAGTGTGAAGACATTGATATGACGGTCTTAACAGGCCCTGCCGGTTCTGGAAAAACGTTGATTGCTTTGGCCTATGGCTTACATGCGATTATGGAAGAAAAACGCTATGACAAATTGATCGTCGCTCGCTCAACACCGCCCATTGCAGAAGATATCGGTTTTTTACCCGGTACTGAAGAAGAAAAATGGCACCGTGGTTGGCAGCTTTTGAAGATAATTTGGAAATTCTACACAGCAATGACGAATCTCCATTCGGCAGTATCGATTACATAAAAGAGCGTGCCAATATTCAATTTAAATCGCTTAATTTTATGCGTGGTCGCTCATTTAATAACGCCTATATTGTTATTGATGAATGTCAGGGCTTAACCCAGTTCCAATTAAAATCTATTGTTACCAGGGTGGGAGTTAATTCGAAAATTGTCGTGCTGGGAAATTTGGCGCAAATCGATAATAAATATATTACGCCGCTGACTTCAGGCTTAACGTATTTGGTAGAAAAAGCACCAGCTTTGAACATGCGGGAATTATGCATATTGAGGGCATAGAACGCTCCAGATTGGCAGCTTTTGCGGAAGAAAACTTATAGAGCTACGGGTTTTCGGTGTCTTTTCTGGCGCTAACAAAACGTCCAAAGAAGACACCTAGTTCAAATAAGCACCACATAGGGATGGCGAGTAAAGCTTGCGAAATAATATCGGGGGGAGTGAGTAACATGCCGAAGATAAAGCAGCCGACAATGATATAAGGGCGTTTTTCAGCAAGGGCTTGCGGCGTTGTAATTCCGGCCCAAATCACTAGTACGGTAGCGATAGGAATTTCGAAAGCGATACCAAAGGCAAAAAATAATTTTAATACCATATCGAGAAAGCGGGCGATATCGGGTGTGTAGTTTACGCCTTCCGGTCCAATGGTGGAGAAAAAACCAAACACCAGTGGAAACACTACATAATAAGCAAATGCGAGGCCGGCATAGAACAAAACAATACTTGAAATTAGCAGCGGAATGGCGATGCGTTTTTCAGATTGATACATGCCCGGAGCAATAAACGACCAGATTTGATACAGCAAAAAAGGCATGGCGACTATAACAGAGGCAACCATCGTCAATTTAAAAGGTGTTAAAAAGGGCGAAGCGATTTCGGTGGCGATCATGCTGGTGCCTTCCGGCAGTAGCGAACGCAGTGGTTCTGAGACAAAATAATAAATATCGTTGGCAAAATAAAACAAACTGAAAAACACAACAAGAATTGCCAGAATACAGCGCAGTAAGCGGTCCCGTAGTTCGGTTAAGTGGGCGACTAATGGTTGGGTGTCATCTTGTTGCGGGTTGTGGTCGGCAGTATCGTTCATTACTATTTTCGAATCGCCCTAGAGAGTTTTAGTCGGGTTGTGTTGTGTGTTTTTCCGTTCTTCTTCAGCGGCAGATTCTGTATCTGTTGCCGCGGTTTCCGATTTGACGATATCGCTGATGTCGTATTGGAGTTTATCCATATCGGGTTTTAACGAATTGGCCGTATCCAAAATATTGCTTTTTGTTTGTTCCAAACTTTGCATAATGGATTCATTATGTAGCTGCTGTTTTATGTCGTCGGCACCAATTTCCCGCTCGATGTCATTTTTAATTTGCTGAAAACTACGGCGTAATCGTGCAATCCACATCGACGCTGAGCGCACGGCGCCAGGTAGCCGTTCTGGCCCCATAATGACTAAAGCAATAACGCCAATGAGCAGTAGCTCTTGAAAACCGATATCAAACATTAGCGTTGATTACTGCTTGTTCTTATCAGCGCTGGTATCATCAGCATCAATGCTCTCGCTGGCTTCGTCATCTTCTTTTTTGTCTTTGTCATCATCGGCAATGCTACTGCGAAAGCCTTTGATCGCGGCACCTAGATCACCGCCCAAATTACGCAGGCGTTTGGTGCCAAACAACATGACGACAATTGCCAATATGATCAATAATTGCCAAATACTAATTCCACCTAAACCCATGCTACTTTCTCCACTATGTACGGTATTTATTGTTACTTGTTACGGCTGGCTTTTTCTTCCAAGCCGGAAAGATTAAATCGTCGCGCTAGTTCAGTTAATACGTCATCGCTATTGGCGCCCAGCTCTGACAACATGACCAGGCTGTGAAACCATAAATCTGCGGTTTCATAGATAACATCGCTATTGTCGCCACTGTGTTGAGCGTCTTTAGCGGCAATGATTGTTTCATTGGCTTCTTCGCCTACTTTTTCCAGAATTTTGTTCAAACCTTTGTGGTGCAAGCTGGCGACATAGGATGACTCTGGATCTGCATCCTGTTTGCGTTGCGCTAAAATTGTGGCCAGTTGTGCTAATACATCACTCATGATTTTTCACTTTCGTTAGTTGGCTTATCAGCCTGATACATCTCGGTGGGGTCTTTAATCACTTTCTCCACGCTCTGCCAACTGCCGTTTTCCAGTCGTCGATAGAAACAGCTGCGGCGACCGGTGTGACAGGCGATCCCCCCAAGCTGTTCAACCTTAAGCATGATTACATCCTGATCACAATCGAGACGAATTTCTTTAATCCGTTGTACGTTGCCGGACTCTTCCCCTTTGCGCCACAGTTTTTGCCGTGAGCGAGACCAGTAAATAGCCCGCTGCTCGCTGACTGTCAGTGCCAGGGCTTCACGATTCATCCACGCCACCATCAGAATATCGTTGCTTTGATAATCCTGAGCGATAGCCGGCACTAAACCGTCGCTGGTCCAGCGCACTTCATCGAGGAAATGCTGTGCTACTTCAGATTGTTTGTTGTCAGTGTTCATGGCTTACGATATATGTGCAGCAGAATGCTGGCATTATGCCATAGATGGTGGCGCATGAGGTACACAGCAGCAGGGTGAAATGGTTAAGAAATGTAGGTAGCGGTTAACGTTTTAGCCAGATGATGGCGGTCAGTGCGATAGCGGCCCAGCTGATCTCGGGGAGCTGTTGTATTTGTTCCGGTAACCAGGGGCCAGCTGCGGCGAGTGCGAGCAGTAGGGCGATGATGCCCAAATAGGGTCTTCGTTGCTGCCTATTAATCTGCAGAGACAGTTGCTCAATGGTTTTTTGCTGGTGTTCACTGATACTTTGAAATTGTTTGCTTTGTTGTAAATTATTCATGATCGCATCAGGTAAATGCGGAAGTTGCTCTAACCAGCCTGGTATGTGTTTGCTAAAACGTTTGTAGATGCCGCGTGGAGCATAGCGATCTTTAAGCCATTGCTCCAGAAAGGGTTGAGCGGTATCCCAGAGATTTAATTGCGGATAAAGTTCACGGCCCAGCCCTTCAATATTCAGCAGAGTTTTTTGTAGTAACACTAGCGAAGGCTGCACCTCCATTTCAAATCGGCGAGCAGTTTGAAATAAATAGACTAGCAGTTGGCCGAAGGAAATTTCACCCAATGGTTTTTCAAAAATTGGTTCGCAGACACTGCGAATGGCGGATTCGAATTCATGGATACGGGTATCTGCGGGTATCCAGCCGCACTCCACATGCAGCTCTGCTACCAGGCGATAATCTCGTTGAAAAATAGCGAGTAGATTGCGGGCTAAATAATATTGGTCAGAATCGCTGAGGCTGCCGATAATAGCGCAATCAATACCAATATATTGTGGGCGTTCAGGGTGCTCGCGGGAAACAAAAATATTGCCGGGGTGCATGTCGGCATGGAAAAAACTGTCGCGAAAAACTTGAGTAAAAAATATTTCCACGCCGCGCTCTGCCAGCATTGGCATATTCACGCCACTGGCTTTCAGTTCATCGATATTGGTAACGGCAATACCGTGTATGCGCTCCATGGTGAGCACGTGGCGATTGGTAAAGTCCCAGTGCACTTCCGGAATATAAAGCAGCTCGGAGTTTTCAAAATTGCGTCGTAGTTGTGAAGTATTGGCGCCTTCGTGTTGCAGGTCTAATTCATCCAGCACGGTATGCTGGTAGTCATCAACTACATCGACCGGGCGCAGTCGGCGTCCGTCGGGTAAATATTTTTCCAGTAAGCGGGCAATAGTAAACAGCAGTTTGATATCTTGTTGAATAATTTTTTCGATGCCAGGCCGAATGACTTTGACGACGACCTCTTCACCGGTATGCAATGTGGCCGCATGAACCTGAGCAACAGACGCCGATGCCATCGGTTCAGTGCTGAATTGCGCAAACAGCTCAGCCACCGGTTTACCCAGTGCGTTTTCAATAATTGCCACGGCTTGATCGGAAGCAAAAGGGGCACTTGATCTTGAAGTTTGGCTAGCTCTTCAATAATGTCGTCTGGTAATAAATCCCGTCGGGTTGACAGCATTTGACCAAATTTAACAAAGATTGGGCCAAGTTCCTCAAGCGCCAAACGTAAACGGGCGCCTCGGCTTAAGGTGGGGATAGTGCGAAAACGCAGCGGTGCTAACAATAAACTCGCAGTAACAGGCAATTGCTCGCGGTCGATAAAACCGTCTAAGCGATAGCGGCTGAAGACGCTGGCAATTTTTAGCAGTCGTTGTAGTCGGGACATTATTTTTGTAGCCGCTGTTTATATTTTTTCAGTTGGGCTTGCAGACGCTCGGTACGCATAGAGAGCTGATCAACCTCGTTAAAGAATTGATCGACTTGCCAGCGTGCAGGTACCAGTTCACTTTCTTCAACAATAAACTCATCGAACTGGCGTTTTAAACCCTGTAGCGCTTGTTTGCTGAAACTGAAACCCTGGCGCAGACCTTGGCCCAAGCCGTGACCCACAACATCGCCAAAAATGTTAGCTAATGGCGCTTCCCAATCGAGATCTAATTGCTTGATGATTTTTTGCAGCGTGATGAGAGCCTGGCTGTCACCGTGTAATTCCAGCTCGCCATTAATGAGGGCGCTGGCAGGATCGGCAGCAGTCGCCAACTTGGCAAATTCAGTGGCGCTGCCGGTGATGGCCGTATCAGCTTTACCATCAAACATACCGCAGATACGCACTTCTCCCGCGCCGGGAATTAAATAAAAATTGAGCTTGGGGGCGGTGCACTGCAGTAAAAAAATATGATCTTTGAGTGCAGATAATTTTGCTTGTGTGGACGGGTCTAATTGTAAGGCCTTATTGGCAGCTAGCTCAAGACCGCCGAGAGCTGCCGTATGCAAGGTATTGCTAATAACCATTAAGGCTTCAGCCCTTTGTGTACCGCCACGATGCCGCCGGTCATATTGTGGAATTCGCAGCGGGCAAAGCCAGCGTCTTCCATCATCGCTTTTAGGGTATTTTGATCTGGATGCATGCGGATGCTTTCGGCTAAATAGCGGTAACTGTCTTCGTCGTCAGTAATTAGTTTGCCGATTTTGGGCAAAATATTAAAGCTGTAACCGTCATAGACTTTGCTGAGTAATTCATTTTGTGGTTTGGAAAATTCCAGTACTAACAGCCGGCCACCGGGTTTAAGTACTCGCAGCATTGAACGCAGTGCTTTATCTTTATCCGTTACGTTACGCAGACCAAATGCGATTGTGATGCAGTCAAACGTATTATCGGGGAAGGGCAGCGCTTCGGCATTGGCTTGCGCGTATTCGATATTGCTAACAATACCGCTATCAATCAGTTTATCGCGGCCTACTTTGAGCATGGAGTCATTGATATCGGCCAGTACCACACGTCCTTCGGGCCCAACGATCTTGCTGAATTTGGCGGCTAGGTCGCCGGTACCGCCGGCAATATCCAATACTTGATGGCCAGTGCGAACACCGGATAATTCAATGGTAAAGCGTTTCCAGACTCGGTGGATGCCCGCCGACATCAAGTCATTCATGACATCGTACTTGGCTGCCACAGAATGAAAGACACCGGCTACCAGGCTTTGTTTTTGCTCAGTACGAACCGTTTGATAGCCAAAGTGGGTGTTATCAGTTTTGTTGTCAGGGTTGGACATGCTATCTGGATGGCCTTTGATACAGAAAATAGGCCGCTATTGTAGCGTTTATTGACGTAAAAGCCATGGTGGAGGCTAAACGGCTTAAGATTGTAGGTCGCTAGCTAACGCCTTCTGACCGCTGATAACTGATCAGTCGAAATTGGGTAAAAGCTATGATTTCTGCAGTCAGGCGACGCATTTCTGGTAGTAGATGTTTAAGTTGATTGCTAGCCTGTTGGGTGTTGCTTGGCGTATTCATGGTAGTAGTCTGCTGATTTGTATGGCAATTATGATAGTGTCGGTTTAGGGTTGGGCATATGTCCGGATTTGACATTCGTTTGATCAATTGTGACAACATTTTTTATTAGGCTATCGTTAATCTGGCAAAGTATTGTGGTTAGCGTTAAAGATGTCTTCAGGAATTAACATCCATGGCAGTAGCAGCCCAACATAGCAGTCTTAGCGCGCAAATCCTGCGGCCTATTTATGCCTTGTTTAAAGACCATCCTGCTGAATTAAAAATGCTCCAAAGCAAACTCTCGCTGCCTGCCGCGGAACGTATTGGTGAGGAAAGTGAGCGTCTAGCGCTGAGTCAAATTTATGGTTTGTTGAGTGAGATTGGTATCGCTCAGGGTTACCAGGATATCGGTTTGCGTATTGGCGCTAAGCTGCCGGTAGGTTGCTTCGGTTCACTGTCTTTTTTGATGATTGCTTCGGCAACATTGCGGGATTTGCTGGATAACTATTGTCGCTACTATGGGGTCATCATTCATGGTGTGGATATGCCCCGCTGGCAGCAGCTGGGTGATGAGTTGTATATTGATTTTCCGCTTCCCAGCCAGGATGAGATTGTTGATATCAAAGCGGATTTGATTTTGGCTGGCTGTTATAGCTTGATTAATCATGCGCTAAATTATCATTTTTTTCCTACCCGGATCGAGGTGTGCGGTAGCGGCGGCGAATACCAGCATCGTTATGCTGACTGGTTGAATTGCAGCACCGTGACATTTAACAAGCCTAACTTGCGGATTTATGCCAAGGCTGAATTGTTGGATAAACCGTTACCCGGAGCCAACCATTCGCTGTGTCGGGTGTTCAGAAAAGAGCTGGATATGTTTCTCAAACAACTTAATACCGAGCAAACTATTATTGACCAGATACAGCAGATTTTGGCTACCACCGAGAATCTCGGTAAGGTCACATTGACCAGCATGGCTTCGGCGCTGGCGCTGGGGGAGCGCACTTTTTCCAGGCAACTGGCAGAATACAATGTGTCCTTTAGAGAACTATTAGCAAACTACAAAAGCACTCGCGCTATCCGGCTGTTAGCAGATGGTAAAACGGTAGATGAAGTGTCTTTTTACTTGGGGTTTTCCGAGCGCGCAGCATTTGATCGCGCCTTTAAAAAATGGCAGGGCGTTACCGCCTCCCGCTTTCAGGAAGATTACCAATTTAGTGGTACCGGTGATTTTGATATTAATGATGACGCCCAGTTACCCAACCTGCCTATAGTCGCCAATCAAATACTGGATATGATCAATGCTGGTAATTATCAAATGGATGCCTTGGCTGCAATTGTGGAGCGTGACCCGTCCTTGACCACAAAGCTGTTGGCGCTGGCAAATAGCGCGGTGTATGGGGTGGCAGCTGTAGCCACCATAAAAGAGGCTGTGGTGCGTGTATTTGGGGTCGATACGCTGCGCAATCTAGCATTGGCTATGTTGGCCAATGAGTGTTTTGTGACTAACCGCTGCTCCGGGTTTTCCCTCAAAAAATATTGGCTAAATGCCTTGGCGACTGGCCAGTTGGCGGCAGATGTAGCCAAGTTAAGTGGTTGTGCCGACCCGGGGCAAGCATACCTGTTGGGCTTATTACATAATATTGGCACTTTGTTGTTAGTGCAGCGTCGCCCAGTAGACATGAATGAGGTGTTTCAACAGCAGGGTTTGGAGCTAGCGTCGTTAGCCGAGATTTGCGCCGCTGAAAAACGCTTGCTGGGAGTGGATGCGTGTTCTGCCGGAGCGACCTTAGCGGCCTTCTGGAATTTACCACGTTATTTGGCAGTTTCGATTCGTGGTTTATTGAATGATGGTTATCAAGGGGAGGCTAGCGAACTGGTGCATTTGGTGGCGGCGGTGGAGCATGTAGTCAGGGTGTTGCCTGCAAACGGAGCGCTGCTTTCACCTGTGCAGCAGCGTTTGCAAAGTGTTGCCGGCTTAGAGTCGCAACAGATACATGATTTACTGGCTGAGTTCAGGATAAAACTGGACATAATCCGCGTCGCTGCCGAGCAACTCAGTTGAGTATTGTCATCGAAGGGATTAAAGATTGAGGTTGGCACGCAGCTTTTTCATACGTTGTTTCCGCTCTTGATTGCTGAGCGGTTGGCTAATGGTTTCCGGTAGCGCTTGATAGCTGGGCATCGCTAGCACTTCGCCACCAATAACCCGCTCACACAATATTTCATAGTGTCGTTTAAAAACAGGAAAGGCTTTGGCTTCAGCATTGCTGGCTAAAAAAAACCAATCGGCGGCGACGCCTGCCATATACACTGCAGGATGCGACCATTGCTGTTCAATTTTTGGGGAGGCGGCTTGGCAGGCTTCTATATAAGCACTATAAGCGTCGGGTAACCCTTGGCTACTGCCGACATATTTCAACAACCCTTTGATGGTGGGTAGGAATTCAGATTGGCGAATTGCTTGGTGTGCGGCGGCGATAATTTGGTCTGGTGTTAAATGATTAAGGTTGTTATACCAGATCTTTTTGGCAAAACTTAATTTTTCCTCGGTAGGAAACGCTTTGTGGTATTGGTTGTGATATACCAATTCAAACTCGGCGAATATTTGGCCGATTGCGGTAAATATATTGCGTTTGTCGGCTTCGTTTAATGAAGCCGGTTTTATTTCAGAGGCCATCGGTCCAACTCATATCGGTATGCTTTTCCACAAAGCTGCGTTCTTCTTTATTGTTTTTGCCAAAATTATTTTTGTGGCCGTACACATTCCAGCCGTTATTAACCCATTTTTTAAATTGCTGATCCCAGTTGGGGTTGTATTGACCGTGGAAGTGGCTGGTAAAGCTAATGAGTTGCGCTTTCAGGTAATCAGCATTAGGGCAGATGGTAGCCATGATCAGCTCGACCATATTGTCACTGGGGCGCCAGTCATCGCTCATGGCTGTGGCGCGCTGGGTGCTAACTTGCTGAGGGTTGGTGCTGCTACCGGGGCTAAAAGTCTCGCGCGTCGGCTGCTGGTGATTGGTCGGGTGGGATGCGGGTGCACGTTGCAACGCGTATTGCTTGAATAGTTCGTCCCAATCCGCGTTTCTAACATCTTGCTGCTGTAGCCCGGTAACAAACTGGATGCGGAGCTCGCCATTAATAAATTGCCGGTTGAGCCCCTGACTTTCTAGTTGCTGGCAGAGGCGTGCTGATGGCCGCCAGCTATTGGCTATTGCCGAGCCTTGCCGTTGCAGGTCGGCCATAAAAGGGCCTTCAGAGTATTCGGGGCGTTTCTTAGTCATCACATTATTATCGAGTGTACCGGAGAGGTGCTGATCTATGTTATTGGCAGATCTGCACGGGGCTTTATTGTACGGAAGCGACCCGTATGAAACCAGCGTTTTAGTTGCACTGTAATGAACCGCGGGTATTGACAGTTGGAGGCGGGTGCAGAATGCAGCCATGCCTTAATGTTTGAAATAGCGCTATTTAGCACTGTTAATTTATACAGTTATTGATTAGGCTTTACTAAAACAATTGGATGGAAACCTTCGGTAAATTTTATGGCTAAAGTTAAAACAGCTTATGTCTGTAACGACTGTGGTTCAGACTATGCGAATTGGCAGGGCCAGTGTAAAGACTGTGGTGCCTGGAATAGTTTGGCAGAAATTAAGTTAGCATCTTCGCCAAAAGCCGCCAAAGACGCGCGCTTTCAGGGCTATGCTGGGGCGGCCAATAGTCAGCAAATACAAACTCTGGACCAAATTGATTTAGAAAAGCTACCGCGCTTTAGCAGTGGCGCGTTGGAATTTGACCGCGTGTTAGGTGGCGGCTTGGTACACGGTTCGGCAGTCTTGATGGGTGGTCACCCAGGGGCCGGTAAAAGTACTTTGTTGTTGCAAACCATGTGTTATTTGGCGCAAACCATGGAAGCTTTGTATGTGACGGGGGAGGAGTCGCTACAGCAAGTAGCGATGCGCGCACAGCGCTTGGGTTTACCTACCGATAAATTAAAAATGCTGTCTGAAACCAATGTCGAAAGGATTTGTGCGCAGGCTGAGGTACTAAAGCCAAAAGTACTGGTGGTGGATTCAATACAGGTAGTGCATACCGATGATGTGACCTCTGCGCCGGGCAGTGTTTCCCAAGTGCGGGAGTGCGCCGCTTACCTAACCCGTTATGCCAAGCAGACCGGTACCGTGTTATTTTTGGTCGGACATGTAACCAAAGATGGTAGCTTGGCAGGGCCTAAGGTGCTGGAGCATATGATTGATTGTTCCATTTTGTTAGAAGGCAGCGAGGATAGTCGTTTTCGAACCTTGCGGGGGCAGAAAAACCGCTTTGGTGCTGTCAATGAACTGGGTGTATTCGCGATGACCGAGCAGGGTTTAAAAGAAGTAAAAAACCCTTCTGCTATTTTTCTTTCCAGAGAAAGTGAGGCCGCATCAGGTAGCGTGGTGATGGTGGTATGGGAAGGTACGCGGCCGTTATTGGTGGAAATACAGGCGCTGGTGGATGATTCCTCTTTAGGCAATCCGCGGCGGGTGGCGGTGGGTTTGGAGCAAAACCGGCTAGCGATGTTGTTAGCGGTTTTGCACCGGCACGGCGGCTTACAGGTAGGTGATCAGGATGTATTTGTTAACGTTGTGGGTGGCGTAAAAGTACTGGAAACCAGTGCCGATTTGGCTTTGCTGTTGGCGATTGTATCCAGCTTTCGCAACCGGGTGTTACCGCAGGATTTGGTGGTGTTTGGCGAGGTGGGTTTGGCCGGTGAAATTCGTCCTGTGCCCAGCGGTCAGGAGCGGATTTTGGAAGCCGCCAAACATGGCTTTAAACGGGCTATTGTACCGAAAGCGAACGTCCCCAAAAAAGGTGTCGCTGGCATGGAAATAATTGGAGTGACCAAGTTAGTTGAAGCGCTTGAGGCGATCTAGTTTGGACCTATTTATGATTGAAATTCAAGAGGCGGTTGCGGGCAGTCCATCACCGCAGCAATGGCTGCCAGTAGCTCCGCTTCCTGGGGCGTAATTTTTTGATCATGGCATACGCAGGCCGCAAAACTTTTTAGAATTTTAGGTTTTAATAACGGGAGACATTGTGAAAGTTTGGTCACTGCTTTGCCAAAGTCATCCAGTTGGCATTGTTTTAAAGGTAGCAAACTGAGCCGATTTAGCTCTACCAGTTGGCAGGCTTTGTTGAATCCTAGTGCCGCCTCTACCTGGTCTTTATGACCCCTGTGAGCGAGGCAGGAAAGCACCATAGCATAGTCGTTAGCAATCGGTTTGAGGGAAGAATAATGCACGTGGATTGCGCGACTTTTATTGAATTCACTATCCAGGTAGTGTGTCAGTAGTTGGTATAAACTCCATTCAAATAAGTCCATTTTTTTGTCGGCACGGATTAATAATAATAGTGTTCGCTTAAATATTTTGTATTGTTCTGCAGACATTAATTTCAGCGCTGGCATCGCTAATTCTATTAGCGGCAAACGTTGTGTGATGTCGAGATGATGGATGTCGGCAAGAGATTGCTGGCACTGTATCGCTAAGCCTTTAATCCCCGAACGTTCGATATAATCGAGTTGTTGTTGCAAAATACCCGGTTTTTTATCCAATAATAAACCGTATGCTAAAGCCGTAGCGCCAAAGGGTTCCTGGCAAAGTGCTATTAGTGATGATGGTATCGCAGCTAATAATTGTGGTGTGTTATCTATATTATTTTCAGTTGTCGTGGTCGTTGTGGCTTGGCGTTGAGCGATAAATGCAGCGGCGGCGGTTGCGGCTGCCGCTGCTTCACGGGCACGGGCTTTTTCACCGTTCAGGGCCGAACCTTGTTGATAGGGTTCGACGCGCATTGTGCGTTCAATCATCCTTCCATCCCAACCGGGTTCCACTCTTTGAATGCGGGTTTCCAGCGGCGGGTGAGAATCAAATCGGGTGAGGCTGCCCAGTGCGTGGGCAATAAACAGATGGCTGGTCTCGTGGACTCTAGGGCTGAATAATTGCGAGCCTGCGTTGTAGCCGCCAATAATTTTTAACGCATCAGCGATCCCTTTTGGGTTGCGGGTAAATTGCACTGCGCTGGCGTCGGCGAGAAATTCACGCTGCCGACTTACCGCTGCTTTAATTAGGCCGCCAAAGAAAGTACCCAGCCAACCAATGATTAATAACACCAACCCTAATAAAAATATGCGGCTGTCGGCTGAGCGGCTGGTGCTGTGGTAGCTGCCGTGGCGACCACCGGTTCGCGTCAGTATATGGCCGATGTTGCCAATAAAAACGATGCCGCTAAGCAGTGCGATCATTTGTATATTAAGCCGCATGTCCCCGTTGAGAATATGACTGAATTCGTGGGCGACCACTCCTTGGAGTTGTTCGCGATTGAATTGATCTAAAGCCCCCTGGGTAATTCCTATGACTGCGTCCCCAGGGCTGTAGCCAGCGGCAAAGGCGTTAATGCCTTTTTCATTAGGGAGTAAGTAAACAGCCGGTACCGGCATGCCCGAAGCCAGCGCCATTTCTTCTACTACGTTAAGCAGTAACCTTTCATTGGGGTTGTCAGTACTGGGGAGGATAACTCTGCCACCCAATGATTCGGCAACACGCTTGCCGCCACTGGCTAGTTGCAGCCATTTAAATGCGATCACTAAAAAAATAACACCGCTGACGATTAAGCAGATTTTGCCGAAATTTTGCCAGCTAAAATATTGGTCGAATCGACCGGCGCCGGTTTGTTGGAGTAAGACCTGAGCTTCACTAACGCCAGTGAGTTGCCCATCCATAATCCAAAAGCTGATGGCGACTAATAGGTTGGTGATGATAATGAGTGAGAGTACCGCCACTGAAAACAATATCACCAGCCGTTTTGTGTTGCGCCTGGCCTGATCCTGAGCGGTGAAAAAATTCATTAGCTGTGCAAACTAGCTGCGGATTAAAATGAAACTTTGGGTGCAGCCTGAATTTCTGCGCTGTCGGCAAACTCCAGTAGCGTTGCATCTTTAGGGTGACCAAATTTTTTGGCAAAAAATACCGGTGGGAAGGATTGGCGATAGCTGTTGTACTCGGTAACCGCATCGTTAAAAGATTGTCTGGAGAAAGCTACACGATTTTCGGTCGTGGTAAGCTCTTCGGTGAGCTGCATCATGTTTTGGTTGGCTTTCAGATCCGGGTAGCTTTCCATCACCATATTAAATTTCCCCATGGCGTTTTGCAGCTGGCCTTCTGCGCCAGCCAAACTATTGATAGCGCTGTCGCCGGGGTCTTTGGCCGCATTTTTTAGCATGGTCATAGCTTCATTTCGGGCGCTGATGACGGCTTCCAGAGTTTCCCGCTCATGGGTCATATAGGCTTTGGCAGTTTCGACCAGATTGGGAATCAGGTCATAGCGCCGCTTTAGTTGTACTTCAATTTGGGCGAAGGCATTTTGAAAGCGGTTTTTGAGAGTGACGAGTTGGTTATAGATGCCAACAATATATACAACTGCTGCGATCAGTACTATCCAAAAAATAATGTCTGAGAAGCCCATAGTGAGAACGTCCTATTGTCCAATTAGGTTGAAAAACTTTAACTAAAGTGTAGATGATTAAAAGATATCTTCCTGCATGACCTCTTTAATCTGTGACGTATCACCACCAATGGACTCTAATACCGCTTCTTGTTTTGGTGCCAACTCTTCGCGAAATATTTCAAAAATAGCATTGCTCTGACCGGGTTTTGCCAGCAGTCCGGTAGTGGGGTCGATTTTGATAGTGACTAATCCATCGGGTTGTTTGCGATTCGTTTCTGGCCGGCCCTTGAGGGCAACTTGCATGTAGTCAATCCAGATTGGCAAGGCTGCTGTGCCGCCGAATTCTCTATTACCCAAAACAGCGTTTCTATCGAAACCCAGCCATGCGGTAGTAGCGATGCCACCGCCGTAGCCGGAAAACCAAGCGTCAGTCGGGCCGTTAGTGGTACCGGTTTTACCCGCTAAATCATTGCGGCCAATACTGCGGGCGCGACGGCCGGTGCCCTTTTGTACAACATCACGCAGCATGGTGTCGATAATGTAGGCGACTCTGGGCTCAATCACTCGTTTCGCGTCTGGCAGGGTGGGTTCAGGTTCGGTCTGTTGCAGAATATCTTCCAGCGTTGCCATCTCTTCGACCGGCATTTCGGCGCTGTCGCCAACCTGCTCACAATCACGACATACTGTTGCCGGGGTGGCATCAAACAGAATGTCACCATCTACATCTTCAATGCGTTGAGTTAAATAGGGGGAGACACTGTAGCCGCCGTTAGCCAGTACGGAGTAACCACTTGCTATCTGTAAAGGGGTTAGGGAGTGGCTACCCAGTGCTAGAGACAAATCTCGTGGCAGCTGGGTCGGGTCGAAGCCAAAGCGTTCTACATACTTAATCGCCTTGGGGATGCCCAGGCTTCTCAGTAGTCGTATCGAGACTAAATTACGTGATTTAAACAGGGCGTGTCGCAAGCGGGTTGGCCCGTAAAACTTGCCGCTGTCGTTGGTTGGTCGCCAGGTACTCTCGAGTTCAGCATCTTCAAACACGATCGGGGCATCATTAATAATACTGGCAGCGGTAAAGCCATTAGCTAAAGCGGCAGTGTAAATAAACGGTTTGAAGTTAGAGCCTGGCTGCCGTGTTGCTTGCGTGACGCGATTAAATTTACTTTGATGATAATTAAAACCACCGACCAAAGCCTGAATGGCACCGTTATCCGCATCCAGCGATACCAGAGCGGCTTCTGCAGCAGGGAGTTGACTAAAGTGCCAGCTACCATCGGGCATTTGCCGTATTCGAACCAGATCGCCAACGCTGACTACGTCGCTGGCCTGGCGGGGCTGGCTCCCCGTCGACTGGCGGTCTCAAAGGGGCGGGCGCTTTTTAAGCCGTTTTCCCATTCGATGGTGATTTCATTGCCGTCTTCCAGGAGTGCAGTAAACGCCTGGGTGTGAACGGTCTTAACAATGACAGGGCTCAGTCCGGCGGGTTTGGAGGTGTTGCCAAGGGTTTTGATCCATAGCTCGTATAACTGCCCTTCATCAGTGACCCCGGTATTTTCTAGCGTGAGTTGTTGTTCGGGACCGCGATAGCCATGGCGTTGATCGTATGCCAGCAAACCATTGACCACCGCTTGTTGGGCAGTGTCCTGAAGTTGGCTATTTATCGTGGTGTATACTTTATAACCTGCTGTATAGGTTTCTTTACCGTAGCGGCCAAGCATCTCTTTACGCACCATTTCAGCGATGTGGGGTGCATCCAGTCCCAGTTTTGATCCATGATAACTGGCACTGATAGGGCTATTAACGGCAACTTTGTGGCTTTCGACATCAATATAGTTTTGCTCCAGCATACGATCCAGAATCCAGTTCCGGCGGATCATCGCTCTGGCCGGGTTGACCAGTGGGTTGAAGCTGGAAGGGGCTTTCGGGAGACCTGCAATCATGGCTAACTGAGCAAGGTTTAATTCCTCAATGGTCTTGCCGTAGTACACCTGGGCGGCGGCCTGGATACCATAGGCGCGATTACCCAGAAATATTTTGTTGACGTAAAGTTCCAGAATTTCCTGTTTACTCAGCTCGCGTTCAATTTGAAAGGAAAGTAGTATCTCATTGAATTTTCGAGAGAAAGTTCGTTCGAAGGAGAGAAAATAGTTCCTCGCTACCTGCATCGTAATAGTACTGCCGCCCCCTTGTTTTTCTCCAGTCGCCACTAATTGTGACACTGCTCGCAGCAGCCCAAGTAGATCTACGCCATGATGCTCAAAGAAGCGATTGTCCTCAGCGGCAAGAATCGCTTTGACAAAGTGGTCAGGAATTTGATCGAAATTAATAGGTGTGCGGCGTTGTTCACCAAACTCCCCCAGCAGTTGATCGTCTGCAGTGTAGATTCTAAGGGGGGTTTGCAGCTGAACATCCCTTAACACATCGACAGATGGCAAATTCGGGCTAAGGTATAAATAAGCGCTAGCGGCAATTAGGGTGATTCCTGTGACGATCGAAAGTAGTAGCCAAAGGATTATCTTGGTGAAATTTGTGATGCGGGCCATGGTTTTCCAGTTGTTAAAAGTGCGAGGACATACTTTACTTCAAGTTAGTTTGCCAAAGTGTGAAATTATAAGCACTTTTTTCTAACGATTAATTTGCGCAATCCCCATTCGTGATATTTAATGTAACTTGTAAGAGTTCGCTGTAAGTTACGGATGCAAATAGGAAAATTACTGTGTTAGGCAGTTTATTCGGAAATAAAAGATCAGTGCCTGTACTTGGGATAGATATTAGTTCTACCTCGGTCAAGCTTCTTGAGATCAGCAAAAGTGGTGACCAATACAAGGTCGAGAGCTTTGCGGTAGCCTCGTTGCCACCCAATGCAGTGATAGAGAAAAATATCGCTGAACTTGAGGGTGTCGCTGAAACGGTGGGTAAAGCATTCGCTCGATCTGGAACCAAATTAAAGACTGCAGCGGTTGCTGTGGCGGGTTCCGCTGTTATCACCAAGCTGATTGATATGCCTGCAGGGCTGAATGATGACAATATGGAAACCCAGATAACGCTGGAAGCGGATCAATACATCCCCTACCCGCTGGATGAGGTGGCCATTGATTTTGAGGTGCAGGGCGAATCAGATAACAGCCCTGAGCAAGTAGAAGTGCTACTCGCAGCCTGTCGACGTGAGAATGTCGAACTAAGGGTAGATGCTCTGGAGATGGCTGATATCACCGCGAAAGTGGTCGATGTTGAAGCTTACGCCGTGGAGCGTGCTTTTGAGTTATTGCGCTCCCAGTTAGATTGCGATGAAGACAGTGCAGTGGCAATCGTTGATATCGGTTCGACGATGACCACACTAAGCGTATTGGTTGATGGTCAAACTGTTTATACCCGCGAGCAATTATTTGGTGGTCGCCAATTAACTGAAGAAATTCAGCGCCGTTATGGCTTGTCCCTGGATGAAGCCGGACTAGCTAAAAAGCAGGGCGGTCTGCCGGATGATTATGAACCTGAAGTACTGGAGCCCTTTAAAGATGCGGTAGTGCAGCAGGTTACTCGTTCATTACAATTCTTCTTTTCTTCCAGTCAGTACAACGATGTGGATCATATTGTCTTGGCAGGAGGCGTAGCTTCGATGTCAGGGTTGGCAGAGTTGGTACAAGAAAAGTTAGGTACAGCCACTACGTTGGCGAATCCCTTTGCCAATATGTCGTTAGCGTCAAAAGTTGATGCGATGTCGTTGAGTAATGATGCTCCTGCACTAATGATCGCCTGCGGTTTGGCGTTAAGGAGTTTCGATTAATGGCTAATATTAATTTACTTCCCTGGCGCGAAGAACGCCGTCAGGAACTTAAGCAAGCATTCCTTGTGGTGCTAGGTGTTGTTGCCGGTTTTGGTGCAGTGCTGGTGTTATTAGCCGATATGGCAGTTAGTGGAGCAATCGAAAATCAGAACTCCAGAAATGCGTATTTGAAGCAGCAAATTAGTGAGTTGGATCAGCAAGTTAAAGAGATTCAGGAATTAGAAAAGAAAAAGAACGAATTGCTTGATCGTATGAAGGTAATTCAAGAGTTGCAGGGCAATCGCCCGATTATTGTTAGGATTTTTGATGAAATGGTAAAAACCCTGCCTGATGGTGTTTTTTACAGCGAGTTGAAGAGAACTAACAACGGAATCCAGCTTAAAGGTATTGCGGAATCAAATAATCGGATCTCGAGTTTAATGCGGCGAGTAGATAAATCAGATTGGTTTGCCGATCCCAATTTAACGGCGGTAAAGGCGATGCCTAATTATGGTGAGCAAGCGAGTGAGTTCAATCTCTCGTTTAACATCAGTACTCCTGCTATTGAAGAGAGTGAGGAGTAATTCATGGCTTTTCAGGATGTGTTAAAGGATTTACAAGATTTCGATATCAATGATCTTGATGTTGAAAATATTGGCTCTTGGCCAACATCAATTAAAATTATCGTGTGGTCAATTGCTTTTATTGCGGTGTTAGCTGCTGGATATTTTTATGATGTCGCCGAATTGCAAGAGAAATTGGCAGCAGAGCAGCGCTCTGAAGCGGACTTAAAAACCCAGTTTGAGCGCAAGGCTTTTCAAGCGGCAAATCTTGATGCTTATCGTAAGCAAATGGTTGAGATGGAAGAATCATTTGGTGCATTGGTCAGTCAGCTTCCCAGTGATACCGAAGTGCCCGGGTTGCTAGAAGACATTACTAATCGAGGCTTGGCCAGTGGTTTGGATATCAATACCATCAACTTAGGAAATGAAACTCAGCAAGAGTTTTATGTGGAGCTGCCGATACAAATTGTTGTGCAAGGCAATTACCACGATCTTGGTGGTTTTGTAAGTGGTATAGCTGGCTTACCCCGGATTGTAACGTTGCATGACTTTTCTATTAAACAAAGCGGTGATTCTTCGAGATTAATAATGAACATTACTGCTAAAACTTACCGCTACAAAGATATGGAGGAGGAGCGATGAATAACAACTTCTCTTCAATTGTATTGCTGATTTTATCATTAGGCTTGACGGCATGTGGCGGCGCTGATTTGCAAGACCTGGATGATTTTATGGCCGAGAAAAAATCGCGTCCAGCAGGAATAATAAAGCCCATTCCAGTTTTTAAAGCTTATAAAACATTTAGTTACAGCGCTTCTTCACTGCGAGCGCCATTTGAAAAGCCGATTGAAGTTACTGAAATTACCCGGCTGCAGATGAAAAGTAATGTAAAGCCTGATCCTAATCGCACCAAAGAATATTTAGAACAGTTCGACTTGGGGTCTTTGGCCATGGTCGGTACTTTGGAACAGGGTGATACCTTATGGGCGCTGATTCAAGATGAGCAAGGTGGCGTGCATAGAACAAAAATTAGTAATTACATTGGTCGCAATCACGGCCGTATCATTGAAGCAACAGAAACTTATCTTTCGGTTATTGAAATTGTTCCAAACGGTGTAGACGGTTGGGTGGAACGACCAAGAACCATTAAGTTAAAGACATTAGAAGAAGAGTGAGAGTGGAGACTTCCATGGAAACTGCATACAGACATATGAACTCTGGTAATGGAGTGCAAATCCTGCCCAGAAAAGCCTTTAAGGTTTTAACGGTTCTGTCAGTAGTATTATGCGCATTAGTGGTAAATGTGGCACATGCTGCCAATACAAATCTAACTGATGTTGAATTCAGTTCCCAGCCTGGTGGCCGCTTTGAGGTGCGTCTCGACTTTGATGGTGTTCCCCCGGAGCCAAAAGGTTATAACATTGAAAAGCCTGCGCGTATTGCGTTAGACCTGGTAGGCGTTTCCAGTAAGCTTGAGCAAAAAAAGTTTCCTCTTTCTTATGGTAATGCCAGTAGCGCAGTAATTCTTGAGTCCGGTGGTCGTACCCGGATGATCTTGAATTTGGTTGAGCTTGCGCCTTACAAAACCCGGGTTGAAGGCAATAGTTTGTATGTTGAGGTGGGTGATTCCGGTGTTAGGGATTATTTAAAACCGACTAAAGATAATACTGCATTAGCTGTTGCCACTAAGGCGGCAGCAGTTGCCGCCGGTAATGAAATAGTAGATGTTGATTTTAAACGAGGCGACGATGGTGAAGGCCGCTTGGTTATTAATTTGGCCAATCCTAAAGTAGGAATCAATGTTTTCGTTGAAGGTGGTTTCATCAAGGTTGATTTTGATCAAGTGAGTTTGCCTGAACGTTTACAGCGTCGTTATGATGTTAGCGATTTTGCCACTCCGGTGCAGGTAGTTGAGGCTCAGCCTAGTGAAAAAGGTGCATTGTTTTCACTGAAAGCTACAGGCGACTATGACTATCTCGCTTATCAGACTGATAATGAATACGTTGTTAGTGTTAAACCATTAACGCCTGAAGAGCTAGAGTTAAAGCAAAAAGAATTTGCTTATGTTGGCGAAAAGCTGTCACTTAACTTTCAGGATATTGAGGTTCGAGCGGTATTACAGTTAATTGCTGACTTTACTAGCTTGAACTTGGTTGCCAGTGATACCGTCTCAGGTCGGATTACCTTGCGTTTGCAAAATGTTCCTTGGGATCAGGCGCTGGATTTGGTATTGAAAACCAAAGGTTTGGATAAGCGTCAAAATGGTAATGTATTAATGGTTGCTCCCGCCGCAGAGATTGCAGAAAGAGAGCGCCAGGAAATTGAAAATAACAAACAAATTGAAGAATTAGCACCACTGCAAACCGAATACATCCGAATTCGCTACGCTGAAGCTAAAGAGATTTATAAGTTGTTTGGCACTGCGGGTGGCGAGGGTAGTGAGGTTTCTACCACCAGTTTATTGTCTCCTCGTGGCAGTGTGATTGTCGATGAACGTACTAACTCATTATTAGTAACAGAGACCGCTCAAAAGCTTGAAGATTTTCGTCGAGTAGTCCGCTTGCTGGATGTACCAGTGCGTCAGGTGTTGGTTGAAGCAAGAATTGTTATTGCGAATTCCAGCTTTGATGAAGAACTAGGTGTACAGTGGGGTGCTGCGGGCATTAATGCTACTAACAGTGGTGATGATTTAGTGTTCTTTGGTGGTAATACGGGCTCGGTGATAGATAGTATTAACTCTGTTGCACAGGCCTCACTCGATGTGGCGAATGGTGAAGATTTATCTGAACCCATTTTAATTCCGGATGCATTAAATGTGGATCTTGGTGTTGCAAACCCTACCGGTAGCCTGGCAGTTGGTTTCGTAAACGAAGATGTACAAATTCAGATGGAGTTAAATGCGCTGGAATCTAAAGGGCGCGGTGAAATCGTGTCGCAGCCCAAGGTAATTACCGGTGACAAACAAGAAGCCGTTATAAAGTCGGGTTCAGAAGTGCCTTATCAAGAGTCTTCGGCAAATGGTGAAACTACGGTTTCGTTTAAAGAAGCGGTGTTGAAGCTGCAAGTAACACCCAGTATTACGCCTGATGACCGCATTATTATGAAGCTTTCAATTAATCAGGATTCGATTGGTGATCTGGTGCCTTCTGGTAACGGTGGTACTGTGCCTACAATCGACACTACCGAATTGACTACGCAGGTGTTGGTCGGCAATGGTGAGACTGTTGTGCTAGGTGGTGTATTCCGTACCGTTGATGTTGAGTCGGAATCCAAAGTACCTGTGTTGGGTGATATCCCTTACTTGGGGCGTTTGTTCACCAATACCTCAGTTACCCAGGAAAAAACTGAGACGTTAATATTTATTACGCCAAGAATTTTGGCGGATACTTTGATTGATTAATATTCTGTTGTACCTATGAAATCCTCTTCAAATGTCTTTCTTATCGGCCCATGGGGGCCGGTAAATCCACTATTGGTCGCTTGTTAGCGGCTGATTTGCGTTTGGAATTTAAAGATACTGATAAAGAGATTGAAGACCGTAGTGGTGTAGATATCCCCTGGATCTTCGATATGGAAGGTGAGGAAGGTTTTCGTAACCGCGAAGCAGCTATGCTGGATGAATTAAGTCAGCTGGACAAAACATTGCTTGCTACCGGCGGCGGTATTGTATTGATGCCTGAAAATCGGCGTGTGTTATCCAGTCGGGGTCGGGTGGTATATTTAATGACTTCGATAGAAGAGCAGGTTCGTCGCACCGCTCGCGATACCAAGCGCCCTCTGCTAAATAGCGATAACCCTAAACAAGTGCTAACGGATTTAATGACCCAGCGTCATGAGCTGTATCAGGAAATTGCCGATTATGTGATCGATACGGATAGACGCAGCCCGAAATCAGTCGCGCAAGAGCTGGCTGAAATGTTAAGTGGTATATAGCGCTAGAGAGCATCTTTTTTATCTTAAGTGTGTCAGCTATGTTATAAAACTATTGAGTAGGTGTTTTATCCTATTTACACTTAAATGCTGAAACCTTCAAAACAAAATTATCTACAGCCGTTGCGCTAGAAAATCTATGCAAACTCTTAACGTTGACTTGGGTGATCGTAGTTACCCTATTTATATTGGCGAGGATTTACTGACTCAGCCTGAGTTATTGCGCCAGCATATTCAAGGGCGTCAGGTGTTGGTAGTGACTAATGAAACGATCGCGCCGCTGTATTTGGAGCAGGTTCGTCAATCGCTGGCTGGATTGCAATATTCTGAAGTGATATTGCCAGATGGGGAGCAGCATAAAACTCTCGGGGTATTAAGTCGAATTTACGATCAGTTATTGATTGATAAGCACAATCGAACGACAACTTTGATTGCTCTGGGTGGCGGCGTTGTTGGTGATATGACCGGTTATGCCGCAGCGAGTTATCAGCGCGGCGTAAATTTCATCCAAATTCCGACCACCTTGTTATCACAAGTGGATTCCTCAGTGGGCGGGAAGACAGGCGTCAATCATCCCTTAGGTAAGAATATGATCGGCGCGTTTCATCAGCCGCAATGTGTTATTGCTGATACCAATAGCTTGTTAACACTACCCGCCAGAGAGTTGTCAGCGGGTATCGCCGAAGTCATTAAATACGGTTTGATTTGTGATGCCCCTTTTTACAGTTGGCTGCAAGAAAATATGGCGGGATTGGTGCAATGTGATAAACCGTTGTTAGCTGAAGCGATTTTGCGTTCTTGCGAAAATAAAGCAAAAGTTGTGGCCAGTGATGAAAGAGAATCTGGCATTCGCGCGATTTTAAATTTAGGTCACACTTTTGGCCATGCGATTGAAACTGCACAAGGTTATGGGAATTGGTTACACGGAGAGGCTGTCGCAGTGGGAATGCTGCTAGCAGCTGACTTGTCTGCCCGAATGGGTTGGTTGCAGTCAGCGGATGTGCTGTCTATAAAGGGCTTATTAGAGCAAGCTAACTTGCCAGTAGTGCCACCAACGATGAGTTGCGAACAGTTTTTATCGCTAATGGCGGTAGATAAAAAAGTGTTGGATGGACGTCTGCGCCTGGTGTTATTAAAGTCGATGGGTGAAGCGATCATCACCAGCGAAGTCAGTGAAGCTGATGTGCGAGCCACTCTGGTTACTTCAGGGGTGGCGTAATAAACACTTCGTGCTATGTTTTGATTGAATTAACACGAGTAGGCAATGATGCCAGTAACAACTAGCTACAATTCAGATCATTATGTGCAGCGGCTTGATCTAAGTGCTGACCCTTTCGCCGATGATTTCGAATCCGATTATTTTTACAGTGGCGCTCAGCGACGCCAGATTCTCGATCAGCTAATTCACTTTAGTCGCTTTAGCGATCAAGTAGTGTTGTTGGTTGGAGCGACGGGCAGCGGGACTTCATGGTTAGTCGATCACGCCTATAGTCAGCTTGCTGACGTTATGGATTGTTGTTTTGTTGATGCGGAAACTGCCATGTCAGACCAGCAGTTGATGGCCTCGGTAAATGAACAATTACAGCTGAATTTAAATACACCTATTACCGCCGCTGAATTTATTGCTGCAGTTCAAGCCATTACTCATATCGATGACGAGCCAGAGCCCATTCTCTTGGTGATCGATCAAGCACATTACATGTCGTTGGAAAGTTATGTGCTGCTGCGTGAATTAGTTCAGCAGAACGGAGATTTTGTGCGTTTGCTGATGGTAGGTGAGTATCAGGTCGAACAGTTAGCGGTGTTAAGTCAGTTTGATAAACAGCAAATAAAACGGTTGGAGCTCGAACCGTTGACGCTAGAAGAGACGGGCAATTATCTGCAGGGTTTGTTGCAGTCGGTAGGTTATGCCGGGGAGCAGCCTTTGGGGGCGGATCAACTGGCGGTTCTGCATGAGCAGTCCGGAGGAAATTTGGCTGAAATTGATCAGCTACTCCCGACCTTATTATCGGGTAATGTTTCTGAGCAGCAATCCAGCTTGGGTCGTGCTATTCCGGTAACGCATTTTGCTGTCATTGGCCTGCTGCTAATGGCATTGCTATTGGCTTGGCTATACCAGTCCCCGATGAATGACGTGATTAATAGTGATGATGAAAAGGAAGCTGAGAAACTGATCGCTAAAATACCTGCGGAAAAAAATAGTAATGGTATGGTTCAAAGACAAGTTACCCTGCCGCCCGCGAATAAGTCACCTTCTGCTGTTGCGTCTAAACCTATTGCGACCATCCAGTCGCTTAAAGAAGTGCCCGGCGAAGACGCCCCTAAAAAACAGGTTGTTACCGCGAAGCCTTTACCGGTGAATGAGCGGCAAGTAGCTAAGTCACCTGTCGTTGAAAAGTTACCCGCGCAGGAAGCCGCAAAAGTTGAAGAAAAAATCAGCGCTGCAAAGTCAGAGCCAACAGTTGCGAAGGTCTCTGCCAAACCGGTTGCTAAAGTTATTGAGTCCGCACCGATTAAAAAAGCTGTGGCTGCTAAGCCGAAAGTACCTGCACGTGAACAGCGCTTATTAGGTATGCCTGCGAGTAGTTATGTGCTGCAGCTGATGGGGTCAGTTGATGAAAAGCGGGTGAAAGATTTTGTTAAGCCCTACGAAGGTAGACTGCCAATAACCTATTTTGAAACACAGCTAAAGGGAAAGCCCTGGTTTGTTGCATTGGCGGCACCCTATAGCAATAAAGCGGAAGCCTTGGCTGCAAGCAAAGTATTACCGTTAGAGTTGCAAAAGCTGCGGCCTTGGGCCAGAAGTATAGAGGGTATACAGGCCGATATCCGTAAACATCGCCGTTAACCGGTGCTGAGAAAGCGTCAGCCGATTATTGTTCCTGCCTACTTATCTTATTTGTTCCCCTTGGGGCATGCGTGTAGAATGGCCCCGATTTTAAGGCCTCCGTTCATACGGGTGCCGATTGCCGCCGTATATTTTTGATTTTAAAGCTTTTTTTGCAGCGGTTGGCTGCTGGCTTTAAAGGATGAATATCGTATTCTGAACACTACTTTCAATTCGACTGGATAGCCTACCCCTATGGCAGAACTAAAAAACGACCGTTTCCTTCGTGCTTTATTAAAGCAGCCTGTTGATGTCACCCCGGTGTGGATGATGCGTCAAGCGGGTCGCTATTTACCTGAATATCGCGCCAGTCGTTCCAAGGCCGGTGATTTTATGTCGCTGTGTATGAATCCTGAGTTTGCCTGTGAAGTCACTATGCAACCGCTGGAGCGATATCCATTAGATGCGGCGATTTTATTTTCAGATATTTTAACCATTCCGGATGCCATGGGGTTGGGCTTGTATTTTGAAACTGGCGAAGGTCCGCGTTTTAAGAAGACTGTACGCACAGCGGCGGATGTTGCAGCGTTGCCGATACCTGATCCGCAAAAAGATTTAGGTTATGTCATGGATGCGGTCAGCACTATTCGCAAAGAATTAAATGGACGCGTACCGTTAATTGGTTTTGCCGGCAGCCCCTGGACGTTAGCTACTTATATGGTTGAAGGTGGATCCTCCAAGGATTTTCGTCTGGCTAAGGCATTAGCGTTTAATGAGCCGGCAACGATGCATGCATTGCTGGAGAAGTTGGCACAAAGTGTCACCAGTTATTTGAATGGTCAAATAAAAGCGGGCGCACAAGCTGTACAGATTTTTGACACCTGGGGCGGTGCATTAAGCCACAGTGCTTATCAGGAATTTTCGCTGGCCTACATGAAAAAAATTGTTGATGGTTTGATTCGTGAGAATGACGGTCGTGAAGTGCCAGTCATTCTATTTACTAAAAATGGTGGGCAGTGGTTGGAGTCAATTGCAGCCACAGGCGCTACCGCATTAGGCTTGGACTGGACCACGGATATTGGTAATGCCAGGCAGCGCGTTGGCGATCAAGTGGCTTTGCAGGGCAATATGGACCCCACCATGCTCTATGCGTCACCTCAGCGTATTCGCGAAGAGGTGGCAGCAATTTTATCCCGTTATGGTCAAGGCACTGGTCATGTGTTCAATTTGGGGCATGGTATTACACCGGAAGTCGATCCGGAGAACGCCGGTGTTTTTATTGAATCAGTGCACGAGTTGTCGGCGCAATACCACAATAATTAAAAGGCCTTGCCTGTTATTTGTCCTTGGTAGCGGACTTAGTTCGCTTTAGTGCCAGGCGGATAGAAGGTAAAAATCTCTTCAATAGCGGCATTCATTATCGCAGTAATTTGTTCAGGAGATTCATCGCCCACGGTGAGGTTTTTGGTGGCGCGCCATTTTAATGTTTTGTCGCTTGGGTTTAGCATATCAATAACGATTTGAATTTCTTTGACCACTTTGTCCCCGCCTAGTGGAAAACTTAACGCCAGCCCCATCGCGGTATTTCCACTGCTACTTCCCCCTAAGCCAATACTGGCACCAGTCTCTGAGGGCTTGTCCTTTATTTGGCTGCTAACGTGATAGCTGACGATAATGTTTGCGGCTTGCTCTGCGGTTTCTTCGATTAACCCTTCTTTTGATAGTTCAGCTTGAAGTGCTTTCCGGGTACGTTCATCCAGCAAGGGATCAAAATCTTTATCATTGGCTTTTTGTGGCTGCAGTTGGTAATGACGTAAATTGGAAAAGTCAGCAGAGGTATCATAATCAACAACGACATTGCTACTCTGGCAGCCGGTCAATATTACTAAGCTACCAATAAAGACTAATTTAAAAATAGTACTGATGCGCAACATAGTTTAACCATGGGTTAGAGAGTGGTATTTACAATATAAGCGATGGCAGCAAGATCGGCAATCGGGAAATTGCCATAGTTATTCTAAATGGAGTCGATGAAAACAATTGATTATAAATATCATTAGTTTGCTTCGATACTAGTCACTTATTCTCTAGTGAGGTTAGTGGTTATGGATCGTTTTACTATTTTTGGTAAGCAAAGTTGCGGCTTTTGCAGGCGGGCCAAAGAAGTCTGTGATATTAGGGGCTTGGCATACCGTTATGTTGATATTGAGCAGGAAAAAATTAGTCAGGCTGATTTGGAAAAAACTATCGGTAAACCGGTATCTACTGTGCCGCAAATTTTTCACGGTCAGCAATACATTGGTGGTTACGAGGCATTGATGGCATTTCTTGATGGCGCTTCCTGAAGCGGAAGCACGCAGTTAGTATTTGTTGTTTGGCGAAGGGAGAGATAAAATCTGTTGTACTCAAACTATAATTTTCTGAGAAATCCGATGAAACGCTATTTACTAATTGCAATAACTTCCATAGTTACCATTGCCTGTGCAACATCGCCAACAGGCCGTTCTCAATTTTTATTGATGTCTGATAACGATATGGCGCAAATGGGTGTCGCGGCCTTTACGGATATGAAGTCCAGCGGAAAGATTGATCAATCAAGCAGAACTAATCAATACGTGACCTGTGTGGCAGCTGCCATTACTAAAGTGCTGGATGCGCAGTATCAGCGCGATTGGGAGGTGGTTGTGTTTGAAGACGAAAGCGCTAACGCTTTTGCTTTGCCAGGTGGGAAAATCGGGGTGCATACCGGTTTATTAAAAGTAGCGGTTAATCAGCATCAGTTAGCATCGGTGATGGGGCATGAGGTTGGGCATGTAATGGCGCATCACGGTAATGAGCGCATGTCATTGCAATTCGCTTCACAGAGCAGCCAACAGTTATTAGGAGTGATGCTGCAGAATAACGAACAAAAGCCGTTATTGATGGCCGCGATGGGAGTAGGTGTGCAATTTGGTTTGCAGTTACCTTATAGCCGATCTCATGAGTCTGAAGCGGATTTAATCGGGTTGGACTTAATGGCTAAAGCGGGGTTTAAACCGGAGGCTAGTGTTGAGCTGTGGAAAAATATGGGAAAAAACTCTAAGGGCGCGCCGCCGGAATTTATGTCCACGCACCCGTCTCATAGTAGTCGTATTGATAATTTAACCCAGCACATGCCTGCAGCAAATACCTTATATCGGCAGGCACAGTTACAGGGTAATAAACCAAATTGTCAGCCGTAGATAGGCTTTATTCGCCGTCCATATCGCAGCTAATGCCATGATTCATATCGAGGGCAGGTTGTTCGCAGTTAGGGCGGCCTATCACTTTGGCTGGCACGCCGGCGACTGTGGTGTGCGCAGGCACTTCTTGTAATACCACACTGCCGGCACCAATTTTAGCGCCATTGCCGATTTTGATATTGCCGAGGATTTTTGCTCCTGCGCTAATGAGTACGCCGTCACCGACTTTGGGATGGCGGTCGCCTTCCTCTTTGCCGGTACCACCTAATGTAACTGATTGCATGATGGAAACATTATTGCCAACCACAGCGGTGGCGCCAATAACTATGCCCGTCGCATGATCCATTAAAATACCGTGGCCAATTTTCGCTGCCGGGTGAATGTCGACGCCGAACTCGGTAGAAATACAATTTTGCAAAAATAGGGCTAACTCGTGTCGGCCCTGTTGCCATAGCCAATGCGCGACGCGATAGGCTTGCAGTGCATGGAAACCTTTAAAGTACAGAAAAGGTTCGGAATAGTGGTTGCAGGCGGAGTCGCGTTCAACCACTGCGCGTAAATCGCAACGCATGGCCTTGCTGATCAGTGGATCAGCCTCAAGTGCTTGTTCAATGACTTCTCTTACCAGTAGCGCGGAGGCAGTGGGGCTGTCGAGCTTATACGCCAGGTGAAAACTGAGCGCGCACTCCAGCGATTTGTGGTTGAGAATGGTCGAGTGCAAAAAACTGGCAAGGATGGGTTCTTTGCTGATCGCCAGTTCAGTTTCCTGGCGGATTGTTTGCCAGATAGGATCGTTCTCAGCGGTGAGAGAAATTGCTGGTGTAGCCATGATGGAGTCCATCCGTATTTCGTTACTGCGTGTGTAATTGTGCCTGATTGTTGTTAGATTGGGGCAGTATACCTGCTATTCAAGGCGAGGACATTACCACTATTAGCTTAGCCGGGCTAATCCAGTTGGCATTGGCAGTACCATAGTTTTTGCCCGGACTCACTGTATTTACGCTCAAAAGGAGTGATTGATCGCGCAGGAGTATAGACGTGCGCTGTCGCCTTAAAGCCAGCAATGGAGAGTGCCTGAGCAAATTCTTCCACATAGATGGGCCAATTACTTCGCAGTTCAATTTTACCGCCTAACTGTATTAATGCAGGGAACAGTGGCGAACCATGTACCCGGCGTTTTAACTGCGCAGCTTTTGGCCAGGGATTGGGGTAAAGCAGAAAGTGTTGTTGCAGTCGCCAGCCGTCGGCAACGGCAAGCCGCCAGAAATCATCGATATCAGCTTGTAACAGATAATAGTTTTGAACATCGTTATTGGGAAAGTGTTGGCGATGTTTGTCTAACCGGTGGCTGGATTTATCGATGCCAATTACCAGTGCTTCCGGATGCGTTTTGGCAATATTAATAGTACTTTCACCAACACCGCAGAATGAGTCCAGAATAAGCGGGCCGCGATGTTGGGCCACAACCTGCTGGGCCTGTTCAAAGGCACGCAAACTGTAATCGGGAAACGGGCGTCGAAATGGGCTTTTTAAATGCCGCCGCACTATGGTGTCGAGCTTGTCGTGCACGCCTTGCTGGTTGCTGCTGATGATACGGGAGTTGTTCACGATATATGTCTGGACAGAAAAAATGCGATTATAGCAGAGTACTTGCTGCCAGCGTCTAATGTTAAAAGTTAGAGTTATCAATGAGCTGTTTATTTTCAATGGCTTTAAATATTGATCATTACTCAATAGCACCATCCTTGGATTATTCAAACATTCGGATATTGCGATTTTTAAATTTGGCTGTCACACTGCCCGCCTTCTCCCCTTCAATATGTTTACTGCATAAATTTATGAGACAAGATCGCCGCCCCTATTGGGTTAAAAAGAATTACCTCCGTTTTCGTCATTGGTATGCGGAACATTTTTTACGCCCGGCTTGTGATTATTTAGGTGAGCATCACACCATTATGAAACCCTGGTATGTCTCCATTTCTGGTCCCAATATTATTATTGGTAAGTGTGTGACGATTATCGCTGAGCCTAACCAGCGAGTGAAAATTGCGGTCTGGGGTAGAGAGCCGGATCAAGGTGAAATTAGCGTGGGTGATTATGTGTTAATCAGTCCTGGCTCCAGAATTTCGGCGGCGGATAAAATAGTGATTGGTAATAGTGTGATGCTAGCCAATGGTGTGTATATCACCGATTCGGATTGGCATGGTATTTATGATCGCACCAAACGTAGCGATGAAGTAACGCCAGTTATTATTGAAGACAATGTGTGGTTAGGTGATAACAGCGTGGTGCTGAAAGGTGTGAGGATAGGTGAAAACAGTATTGTTGCAGCCAACGCGGTAGTGACTAAAGATGTTCCTGCCAATGTAGTGGTGGCGGGAAATCCTGCCAAAGTTGTTAAAGAATTAGACGCGAAAAAAGGTTTTACCACCCGAGCTGATTTTTTTGCTGACCCGGAAGGTCAGGCCCGGTTTTTTGATTCGGTTGATAAAATGGTACTAAGTGATAACGGTTTTTTTAATTGGATTAGAGCGTTGTTATTTCCTACCCGCAAAGATTAAGAGTTTAAAAAAGTTGCAGTGCGGGTTCATTGAGCGCGGACAATTGTTCGCGCAATTCCAAAATATGATCAGACCAGTAGCGCTGGCTATTGAACCATGGAAAGTTGTGCGGGAAGGCGGGGTCTTGCCAACGCCTAGCTAGCCACGCACTGTAATGCATAATACGTAATGTGCGCATAGCCTCGATTAAATGTAGTTGGCGGGGGTCAAAGTCAAAAAATTCATTGTAACCTTCCACGACTTCAGACATGCCGGCGGTTTGCATTGGTCTATCGCCGGAAATAAACATCCATAAATCCTGAATAGCAGGTGCCATTCTGCTGTCATCAAGATCGACAAAATGTGGTGAGTCGCCACGCCATAAAATATTGCCTGAATGACAGTCGCCGTGAACCCGGATAGGGGTAAAGGGTGTTTCTTCAAAACGTATTTTTATCATGCGAATTAAATCTTCGCATAGGCTGGTATAAGGTAGTTTTAAATCGGTTGGAATAAACTGCTCGCTAATCAATTGGTAGCTGTCCTCGGCAAAGCTTTTGATATCAAGAGCGGGGCGGTGCTGAAAGTCTTTCAGTGCTCCCATCGCATGAATACGTCCCACTAAGCGGCCGAGTACTAACAGACTGTCCATGTCATCAAGTTCGGGCGCATGCCCGCCCTTGCGTTGATAGACTGAAAAACGAAAACCCTGATGTTGTAGCAGAGTTTCACCGTGCTGATTTCTATTGGGTGGCACAACAGGGATCTCGGCGTCAAACAGTTCATAGCTGAAATCATGTTCTTCCTGAATTTGCTCGTCGCTCCAGCGTTCAGGTCGATAAAATTTGGCAATAACCGGTTCACCATCGTCGATGCCAACCTGGTAAACACGATTTTCATAACTGTTTAGCGGAAATATTCGCATGTCACTTAAGCAGCCGGTGCTTTCCACGGCATCGATAACCAGCTCAGGGGTGAGTAGTTCATAAGGATGGGTTTTGCTCATAGGCTTGGGTTTTCACTGAGTAAGGCGACGGTTTTAATTTGCGCGTATACCGTTTGGCCGATGGTAAGTTGCAGTCGGTCAACGGATTTATGGGTGAGCCGAACGAGTAAGAATTGTTCGGAAACTTTTAAACGGATCAGTACCCGGGCAGCGGCAGACTGTTCTATGTCATCCACCGTCGCTGGTATAATATTTAAAATACTGGTTTGATCCGGTTTTTCCAGGGTGATGCTCACATCGCGAGCAGGAATGCGAACGGCAACGGCGTCGCCTATAGTGGCATGCATTTGGGTTAAGAACAGCGGTAATGTGTCATCAATTAATAATTCAGTGAGCTGATAGTGATTATCATGTTGCTGTACAGTTGCCATGATAATACTGGCGGCGTTTTCTTCATGGCTCAAACTTAAATCCAGTCGTGAACATAAATCCAGCAGCGGGCCCTGGGCAGTAATTTGCCCTTTCTCTATTAAGATTAATTGATCCGCTAATCGGCTTACTTCCTCTATGTTATGGCTGACATAGAGTGTGGGTGTAGGCAGTTGTTGATGGAGCCGTTGCAAGTGCTGCAAGATCACCGCTTTGTTTTTGCTGTCGAGCGATGCCAGCGGTTCATCCATTAATAACAACTGCGGGCTGCTGAGCAGGGCTCTGGCGATTGCAACCCGTTGCTGTTCGCCACCGGAAAGTTCGGTGCTATTTTTAGCGAGCAGCTCGCTTAGCTCAAACCATTCACTGACTTGCGCCATAGTCGGGCCGTTATTATTAAAGCGCCGTTGATAAGCAAAGTCCAAATTACCTTGCACAGTCAGGTGGGGAAACAGTCGGGCATCCTGAAAAACATAGGCAATCTGCCGCTGCTGGGTTGGTAAAAAATGATCGCCATGCTGCCAGTATTGATCGTTAAATTGTAACTGCCCTGGGGAATTTGGTTCCAGTCCGGCCAGCCAGCGCAACAGGGTGGTTTTGCCAGCGCCGCTATGCCCGTAGATGGCAGTGATGCCGGTAGTTTCGATAGTGGTATCAATCGTTAAACTAAAGTCCCTGCGATTAAGTTCCAGCTTGGCGATTAAACTCATGGTCGCAGACCTTTGTTAATAGTCAGCATTTGCGGACGATTGAGTTTATAAATCAGTGATAACAATAATAAAGAAAACAACACCAGCCCTGCAGCTAACCAATGGGCTTCGGCGTACTGCAAATTTTCTACCTTGTCATACAGCGCAATAGAGACCACTTGCGTTTCGCCAGGAATATTACCACCTATCATCAATACCACGCCGAACTCGCCTACGGTATGGGCAAAGCCCAAACTGGCCGCGGTAATAAAACTGCGTTTGCTCAGCGGTAGAATAATAGTTAGAAATTGGTCTTTAAAATCAGCGCCCATGGTGGCGGCTGCTTCCAGTAATTTATTCGGTAATTGTTCAAAGCACGCTTGCAGCGGCTGCACCACAAAGGGAAGTGAGTACAGCACCGAGCCAATGACCAAGGCATTAAAGGTAAAAGCGAGTGGTTGTCCGCTAACACTGAACCACAATTGTCCGAAGCTACTATTCGGTGAAAAAGCGAGCAGTAAATAAAAACCTATGACCGTCGGAGGCAGTACCAGCGGTAAGGCGATGATCGCTTCGAGCATCGGCTTTATTCGCCAGCGATTATGAGCCAGCCACCAAGCCAGAGGTGTGCCTAATGCCAATAAAATAATGGTAGTTACCGCTGCCAGCTTCAATGTGAGCAATATAGCGGCGATGTCTTGCGCTGGCAGCATAGTAATCTCAGTAAATACTCAATCAGGGATAGTATAACCGTGGCGTTGAATAATCGTTTTAGCTTGATCGGTTTTTAAAAAAGCTAAAAAAGCTATCGCCGCTGGATTGTTCTGGCCGGATTGTAGCAGGATCGCCTGTTGCTGTATTGGCTGGTACCAGTGTTGCGGTATGAGTTCGTAACTTAGTGTGGAATTTTTATCTTGCAAGCGCTGCGAAAGCGCGACAAATCCTACGTCAGTATTTCCTGTCATCACAAATTGAAATGTCTGACCGACATTATTACCCCGTATTATTTGTTGTTTGGGTAGTGGCCACAGTTTTAATGACGCCAAGGTCTGCTGGGCGGCAATACCGTAGGGTGCAGTGTCGGTATTAGCAATGGCGATCCTGCCTCCGGCGCTAACCAATTCGGTAAGGTAGTGGGTGAGTTGCTCGGGGTCATTTGCGGGAAGTTTTTTGGTGCTGGCTAGTACTAGTTGGCCCAAAGCATAAGTGAAGCGTGTTGGATTAAGTCCCAGGCCTTGTTGAGCTAGCAACTCAGGGTAGATCTCATTGGCCGATAGTATTGCGTGATAAGGCGCCCCTTGTTTAACCTGATTATAAAGTACGCCGCTGGCTGCATAAGTTTGGCTGATTTGATGGGGATACTGGCTTTCGAAAGCAGTGGTCAAATCGCGCATGGCAAATTGAAAATTACTGGCTGAGGCGATCAGGGCAGAATCAGCTTGGGTAAGCGTGATCCAGCACAGACTGATTAGCATGATAAGTGGTTTGAGCATAATGAAAAGCTTGGCCAGTGACAGGCGATCATTATAAAGAGGTCGCTGTGGAAAGCAGGTAAATTCTTTCGCCTGTCAGTGTTGAGTAGAGCTATCGGTTAAGTAGCTGTTCTGGCCAACACCCAGACATGTACTTCAGCTGCGCCAGCCTTTATTAATAACTGGCTGATTTCCCGCACGGTAGCGCCGGTGGTCATCACATCGTCAATCAGGGCTATGCGCTGCCCGACAATATCGGCCTTTACCGCAAAAGCACCCCTGAGATTACGCCGTCGTTGTTGCGCATTAAGGCTTTGCTGTGCTGGTGTGCGTTTATGGCGGATAAGACCGTGACGGAGTGGGATACCCAATTTTTGGCTTAGATCTTGGGCGAGGAGGTCGCTTTGGTTAAAACCGCGTATCAGGCGGCGGCTCCAATGCAGCGGTGTGGGCATGATGAGGTCGGGTAACTGACTGTGTAAGTAAGCACTTGCTATCATTCTTGTGTTTATAAAACATAGCGTTCTACCATAGCCGTAATGTTTATTGTGTTTAAGCCCGCTAATCATCTGGGCTATGGGTGGGCCATAGGCAAAGCTGGCAACGGTGCGGGCAAATGGCGGCGGGTGCTGTTGGCATAGGCCGCATTCCTTTGCTGATGGCTGGCTGAGTGGTAGCGCACAGCGCTGACAATGGTGGCCCAGCCAAGGTAGTTCTTGTTCACAAGCGGTGCAGAGGTCCAGTTGTTGTTGGCCATGGGCGGCACAGAGTATGCACTGGCTTAGCTGGCCTAAGGTAAGTAGCGGCTTGATTGAGTGGAAAAATCTGTTAACCATATCTATCCTTGTTGGTTGACAGCGAAGTCATAATCCTTATGATTGCGCTCACTTTAAGGCCTTGCCAGTGGCAATGCCAGCGTTCCTTTATCCTGAGTGTTACCGGTGTGGTGTAAGCCGCTCTAGCGCACTAATTATGTGGATTTATTGATGACAGCCCAAATGACTACAGCTAATCACGCTCTTCGCCACGACTGGACTTCAGCAGAGGTGCAGGCACTGTTTGAACAGCCATTCAATGATTTATTGTTTCAAGCGCAAACCCTCCACCGGCAGTATTTTGATCCGAATGAAGTACAAGTCAGTACGCTGCTGTCGATAAAGACTGGCGCTTGCCCCGAGGATTGTAAATATTGCCCGCAAAGTAATCGCTATGACACGGGGTTGGAAAAAGAAAAACTGATGGAAGTGGAAAAAGTATTGCAGGAAGCAAAAGCGGCCAAAGATACCGGTGCCACCCGTTTTTGTATGGGCGCGGCCTGGCGTTCACCGAAGAAAAAAGATATGCCCTACGTCACCGCGATGGTGAAAGGGGTTAAGGAAATGGGTTTGGAAACCTGCATGACATTGGGGATGTTGACCGCTGAACAGGCGACTGAATTAGAAGAGGCCGGTCTGGATTATTACAATCACAACCTTGATACATCGCCAGAATTTTACGGGGATATCATCACCACTCGCACCTATGCTGATCGATTAAACACTTTGGCCAATGTTCGTGAAGCCGGTATTAAAGTGTGTAGTGGTGGTATCGTTGGCATGGGGGAAACAGTAAAAGATCGCGCTGGTTTATTAATTCAATTAGCTAATATGCCGCAACATCCTGAATCGGTTCCGATCAATATGTTGGTAAAAGTGGAAGGCACACCAATGGCTGATCAGGCAGAGTTGGATCCTTTTGATTTTATTCGCACTATCGCGGTGGCGAGGATTTTAATGCCGGAATCCCATGTGCGTTTATCGGCGGGCCGTGAATCAATGAATGAAGAAATGCATGCGCTGGCGTATTTTGCCGGTGCTAATTCTATTTTTTATGGTGAGAAACTATTAACTACCGCTAACCCCGAAGCGAATAAAGATTTGCAGTTGTTTGAGCGACTGGGGATCAAACCAGAAGCGCGCGATGCCCAGCGCTGTGATGACGGCGAAGAAGACCGCTTGCGTGAGCAAATCCAGCAAGCGGAAAATGATAAGTACTTTTATAACGCCGCCCAAGCCTGATTTTATTGGTAACTTTATTGCTGATCAATTATGGCTGACTTTAGTGATTTAAGTTCAGCCCTGTCTGAACGCAAAGCCAATCACCTCTACCGACAGCGCCGGGAGCTAGCCACTGCTCAGGGCGCTACAGTAGTGGTGGAGGGTAAAACCTATATTAATTTCTGTAGTAATGATTACTTGGGCTTGGCCAATCATCCTGATGTGCTTGACGCTTTTCAGCAAGCGGCATCTGAATTTGGCGTGGGCAGCGGCTCCTCACATTTGGTGTGTGGACACAGCAGCTTACACCATCAATTAGAGCAACGATTGGCAGCTTTCTTGGGTCGCGATCGCGCGCTATTATTTTCAACCGGCTATATGGCTAATCTCGGCGTAATCAACGCGCTGCTGGGTAAAAATGATTTCATTTTTCAGGATAAATTGAATCACGCGTCTTTATTGGATGCGGGTTTATTATCTGGCGCGCGCTTTCAACGTTTTTTGCATAATGATATTGCGAGTCTTGAAACCAGGTTGCAAAAAGCTGACGCTGGCCGCAAGTTAATTGCGGTCGATGCGGTGTTTAGTATGGATGGCGATTTAGCGCCGTTGCAGGCATTGTCACAGTTGGCTGAGCAGTACGATGCCTGCCTGATGGCGGATGATGCGCATGGTGTTGGGGTGTTAGGTCAGCGGGGTGCAGGTTGTGCAGAGTTTTTCAATCTTGACCAGCAACAGCTGCCAATAGTGATGGGAACGCTGGGTAAAAGTTTTGGCAGCTTCGGCGCGTTTGTAGCGGGCAGTGAGGATTTAATCGAAACTTTAATTCAGTTTTCCAGGTCCTATATATACACCACGGCGTTACCGCCGGCGGTAGCTGCAGCCAGTTTGGCCAGTTTAAAAATTATTCAAAGTGATGCCGCGCGGCGTCAACATTTGCAGGCATTAATCGGCTTGTTTAAGGCGCAAGCGCAGGCGTTGGGTTTGCCGCTAATGCCCTCTGATACAGCTATTCAGCCATTATTAATTGGTAGTAGTGAGCAGGCGTTAGTCATCAGCGACGCGCTGGCAGCAAAAGGTTTTTTAATTAGTGCGATTCGTCCGCCGACAGTGCCTGCTAATTCTGCCCGGTTAAGAATTACTTTAACGGCGGCGCATACTGTACAACAACTTGAAGAATTATTATCAGCGTTAGCCGAGGTTGCGTGGTGACGTTACATTGCACTCGCTTAGCTGCTTTGGAAAACAAAGAGACCGCTTTGGATCTGGTGTTGCTGCATGGCTGGGGTATGGGTTCCAATGTGTGGCAAGGCTGGTTGCCGTTACTACGGCAGCGCTTTAATCTGCATTTAATTGACCTGCCAGGTTATGGTGGTAGCGATGAAAAAGTGCCATACCAATACGATGCAATCGTGGCTGCAATTATTAATGTGGCGCCGAGCAGTGGTATTTACCTGGGTTATTCACTGGGGGGAATGTTGGCTGTCAAGCTTGCAGCTCAGCACCCGGAAAAAGTAACAGCATTAATTTTGCTGGCAACGAATACAAAATTTGTTGCTGATGCACAATGGCCGTGGGCAATGCCGGAAACGGTATTCCAGCAATTTCATACTTCATTGAACGCAAAGCCTCAGCAAGCGCTGAGTCGTTTTATGGGCTTACAGATTCAAGGAGGGGGTGAGCAAAAAACGTTATTAAAAGCGATCAGGAGTTTAGCTGAGCCAGTTACTGATGGCACCCTGTGTTCCTCTTTGGATTTGCTCGCGTCGTTAAATATTACCGCCGATATTAATAGTTTAACTTTGCCGGCCTTGATGATGTTTGGTGAAAATGACAATTTGGTCCCGGTTGCAGTTGCTGAACATTTTTCTAATTTGGCACTGGATATCGAAACAGTGGAATCAGCTCCCCATGCATTTTTTATCAGTCATGCCCAAACAACCTTGGATAAAATCCAACAGTTTCTTGTTAAAAAAAATATTGCATCTTCATTAGCTCGTGACAAAAAGCAGGTTGCCCGATCGTTTAGTCGTGCGGCAGAGACCTACGATGGTGTGGCAGAATTTCAGCGTCTAGTAGGCAAAAGATTGCTGGATTTTTTGCCTGAAATAAACGCAGAGACAGTACTTGATTTGGGGTGCGGTACAGGTTTTTTTACCCCGCAGTTACAAAGTCATTATCCAGGTTCCAATATTGTTGGTTTGGATTTGGCTGAAGGTATGGTCAGATATAGTTCGGCCCGCCAGCTTGGTAATTGGTTGTGTGCTGATGCGGAAAGTTTACCCTTGGCCGCAAATAGCATCGATATAATTTATTCCAGTCTGGCTATCCAATGGTGTGAAAATAATACTGAATTATTTTCGGAGATTTTTCGGGTGCTTAAACCCGGCGGTCGTTTTATTTTTTCTACCTTGGGTCCTCAGAGCTTGCATGAATTACGTAGCGCGTGGTCGGTGGTGGATGATTATGTGCATGTGAATCGTTTTGCGGCCAAAGAATTGTTGCTGGTGGCGATCAAGCGGGCCGGCTTTGATAATCAACATAATAGCGCCTGGTTAGAGGAGATGATTACTTTGCAATACTCGTCACTGCGTGAATTAACCTGGGAGTTAAAGGGTATTGGTGCACATAATGTTAATAGTGGTCGTCCAGTCGGCTTAATGGGCAGGCAAAGAATGCAGGCATTTATGCAGGGTTACGAACAGCAGCGCAATAGTGAGGGCTTGTTACCAGCCAGTTATCAAGTCTGGTATGGCGTATTGGGTAAACCACTATTGAGCGATGTCATTGGGCAAAGCTGAGCATGAGCGTATGAGTAAACACCAATTTTTTATTGCCGGTACCGATACCGATGTTGGTAAAACCTTGATAGCGACGGCGATTTTACACGCAGCAAACCAGCAAGGCTTATCAACCCTGGCGTTAAAACCGGTAGCGGCTGGTTGTGAGCAAACCGGGCAGGGATTACGCAATAGTGATGCCCTGTTATTACAGCAAACCATGTCAATAGCGTTGCCCTATGAACAAGTAAACCCGGTCGCATTGCAAGCGGCCATCGCGCCCCATATTGCTGCCGAGCAAGAGGGCAAGCGCTTATCCTTGGCACGGTTAGTGGGTTTTTGCCGGGGCGCTTTAATGCAGCCGGCAGATTTTGCCCTTATCGAAGGTGCGGGGGGGTGGCGGGTGCCGCTGAATGCCAGAGAAACAATGGCTGGCTTGGCCAAGGAGCTCAACACCCCGGTTATTCTGGTGGTAGGGATGAAATTGGGCTGTATCAATCATGCTTTGCTGACCGCGGAGGCTATCGCTCATGATGGGGTGCCGCTGGCGGGCTGGGTGGCAAATCAGCTGGATGCTGAGATGCCTTGCTACCAAGAGAACATAAATACCCTCAAATCACTGCTGAGGGCCCCTTGTCTTGGTGAGGTTCCTCGGCTTGCGGAGCCTCGCGCAGATCTTGCCAGTAGCTACTTGAATATAGATTTGGTTATAAAGCGCTGATAGTTATAGCTAAATTATCTTGGGTAATAGTGCCGTATCGGCACTAGTCGATGGAACATTAGCGTTTTTTTTGCTTAAATAATAATCAAGATTAAGCGGCGCCTGTCAATCCATCTGATTGACGGGCGTTTGGTGCGTCTGCAGGCTAGATGAGTGCGTGCAGATTACGCTGTGGTGGCTTCGCGCACGACAGTGAATTACTGAGAATTGAGAGGTACTTAGTGTGGTTGATTCTGTATTGTCAGCAGGCTTACAAGGTGTCCAAAGCGGTCTGAATTCGGCTCGTCAGGCTGCTCAGGATATTGCCCGTGCTACGACCAGTGAGGCCGCTGATCCGGTGAACCCACCGGCGCCACTGCCAGCGAGTGATAGCGGTGCGCAGAGCAATGATGCTTTGGCCAGTATTACCGAATCAGTGGTGCAGTTAAAAGTCAGTGAGTTGCAAGTGCAGGCATCCACAGCGGTGGTACGCACTGCTGATGAAGTGTTAGGGACTTTGATCAATACCAAGGCATGATGGCTTTGGTTTTTTTGTTTGTAGAGCGATGAAGAAATAACGGAATGAATAACGTAGCTATCAATACAACGGCTTTTGCCAATGTCGTCACGCCCTTCAGCCCTGTGGGCAAACAGGCTGTGGGTCTGGAAAATGCTGACGCCAAGGAAGAGGTCTTTAGCCCCGTTGAGCAGCCGGCTACTGAGTCAGCGGTTTTTGATAAGGAAGAAGAGGCCCGTGCCAGTGGCGATGAAAAGGATCGTGTTAAAGAGCGTCGCGAGCAAGAGCAGCAGCTGCAAGATCAGGAACAAATTCGTGAATTGGCATCCCGTGATCGCGAGGTGCGTGCTCACGAGCAAGCACATGCATCAGTTGGTGGTCAGTATGCCGGTGCCCCTAGTTTTACTTTTGAGCGTGGCCCCGACGGGTAAATTACGCGGTGGGCGGTGAAGTGCCTATTTCATTGCCGTCGGGTGGTGATGATCCTCGAGCTACACTGGCGGCAGCAGAACAGGTACGCAGGGCAGCGCTTGCTCCTGCCAATCCATCTCCTCAAGACCGCAGTATTGCGGCTGAAGCCAGTCAAATTTCAACTCAGGCTCAAGCTGATCTTGCTGAATTACAAGCACAAGAGCGCGCCCAGCAAGCTGAGCAGTCTTCTCAATCCCGTAATGATGAACAGCTGAAGGAAGAGCAGCGTGAGCAAGAGCAGCGGGATAAAGCCGCTAGAGAAGAACGGTTAGAAGAGCTTAGAGCGTTAGCCCGTCGCAGTACCCAATTAGGCGAGCAGCTGGTCACTTTGGATAATGTGCAGCGCAATCAAAATGTCGGTTCTGTACTCGACCAGTTGGCCTGATTCGCCTGTCTATTTACAACAATTTTGCCCCCCTTTGTCATTTAGTTTCTCGCTAAGCTGTATCAGTATTGGCGTTTAATATTCACTGTCTATTTGTGCAGCATCCGCTGCTTTTTTATTGAGGTTTGCCATGCCAGACTATAAAGCTCCCCTGCGTGATATCAATTTTGTGCTTAACGATTTTTTGAATAGCGAGCAGCATTATTCAGGGTTATCGGGTTGTGAAGCGGTGAGTATGGATTTGGCGGAGGCGATTATTAGCGAGGGAGCCAAGTTTGCAGAAAATGTAGTGAGCCCAATGGCTGCTAATGCTGATGAGCAGGGCTGCAAATTTGAAAACGGAAAAGTCACGACCCCTGATGGTTTCAAAGAAGCGTTTAAGCAGTGGGGCGAAGGTGGTTGGCAGGCTTTGAGTATTGCAGCGGAAGATGGCGGCCAGGGCTTGCCCGGTTCTATCGGTACAGTGGTCGGAGAGATGGTCGGTTCGCCCAGTTGGGCTTTTAGTATGTACGGTGGTTTGGCGTTAGCACCGGTGACCTGTTTGATTAATGGCGGCACAACTGAGCAGAAAGAACGTTACATACCTAAATTACTGAGCGGTGAGTGGGCGGGAACCATGTGTCTGACTGAGTCCCACTGTGGTTCGGATGTAGGTTTACTCAGAACCAAGGCGATGAAAAATGCTGACGGTACTTATACGCTACAAGGCAGCAAAATATTTATTTCTGGCGGTGAGCAGGATTTAACCGAAAATATTGTGCATGCCATCCTTGCCCGGGTCGAAGGGGCACCAGCAGGGACTAAAGGTATTTCCTTGTTTATCGCACCCAAGTACTGGGTGGAAGAAGATGGATCCATGGGGGCGTTTAACAATATTACTTGTGGTTCCATCGAAAAGAAAATGGGATTAAAGGCATCAGCAACCTGCGTGATGAATTACGACGGCGCCAGAGCGGTATTGTTAGGTGAAGAGAATCGCGGTTTGGAAATCATGTTCAAGTTGATGAATACCGCAAGATTGGGTACCGCCTTGCAAGGTTTAGCGATGGGTGAAATTTCTTTTCAGGGGGCTTTGAGCTACGCGCAGGAAAGATTGCAAATGCGGGCATTAACAGGCGCGCAAAATAGCAATGGCGCTGCTGACCCCATTATCGTTCATCCGGATGTGCGCCGCATGTTGATGACGCAAAAAGCGTTTGTTGAGGGCCAGCGCGGCTTTATCTATTGGTTGATGCAGCAGGTTGATTTAACAAAATATGGTAACGAGTCCCAGCAAGAAACAGCAAATCAATTATTGGAATTATTAACCCCGATAGCAAAAGCGTTTTGTACGGAAACGTCGCAGGAAGTCACTTATTTGGGGGTGCAGGTGTTTGGTGGTCACGGCTATGTGGCAGAACATGGCATGGAGCGTATTGCCAGGGATAATCGAATTTCTACAGTTTACGAGGAACTACCGGCATTCAGGCGTTGGATTTAATTGGGCGTAAAGTGTTGGGTAGCGGCGGCAAAGTATTGGCTAATTTCACCAAGGTGATTCATAAATACTGTGAGGCTAATAAAGATAACGCCGAGTTGGCAGAGTTTATTGAGCCATTAGCTGTGCTGAATAAAGAATGGGGTGCAGTGACGATGGATGTGGGGGCTAAAGCAGTGGAGGATGCTAATGAGGTGGGCGCTGCGTCTGTCGATTATTTGATGTACTCAGGCTATATCGCTTTTGCCTACGTTTGGGCGCAAATGGCAGAGGTTGCTTTGCAAAAAATTGCGGCGGGCTCTGATGATCCGCTCTACAGTGCCAAAGTGAAGACGGCCCGGTTTTATTTTCAGCGCTTATTGCCCAGAACTGAAAGCCATAAGCAGGCGATGCTCTCCGGTGCGGAAAATCTAATGGCTATCTCGGTAGACGAGTTTATTTGCAATTAATGTCCTGATTAAACTCTGTGGCCGTTGACGGTCCTCGCCAGCGGCTTACCCTTTTGTCATAATGCGGTTTTTAAACTGGCGGGCAATATGTGATGGTCAATGAAAATAAGCTCTACCCTGAAGATCAGGCCAAGGTGGATGAATTCCTGTCGAAAGGCGTTAATTCGGTGGAACGCAAACCCTTTCGGCCGTTGCGTTTACTGGTGATCTTATTAGTTATTGTTACTGGCTTGAGTATATTTAGTATTGCACTGGCGCGGATGTCCGGTATTTATTAGATGTAGCTTTTTGCTGCCTTTCTCTTTCGTGCTCGCTGTTAATGGCGAGCCCTCGTTTTACCTTAAGATCTGTTAATAAACTTTGTAGTTAAATCTCGTTATAGTGGCTGCCAGCTTAATAATAAACATCTTTGAGGTTTTACCATGAACTCCCCTTCACCCAGTACCGGTTTGGCTATGGCCAAGTCGATAGAGCAGGTCGTCACCGATAATACAGCAGAGTCTGAAAAGTTACGTACGTTATCGCCAGCAATTGTAAGCGCGCTTTGGGGTAGCGGTTTGATGCAGTGGATGAACCCTGCAGTGGCTGGAGGAGTTGAACCTGGCTATGCCGAATTAATTGAAACCTGGATTGAGCTGGCGCGTCAGGATGGGTCGGCGGGCTGGATTGGCATTGCCAATTTTCCGTCGACGGCATTTGCGGCAGCGTATTTACCCGACCAGGGTTTTGAAGAAGTCTTTACTGCCAACGACAATCGAATCACCATGGGGGGGCAGTTTTTCCCTAATGGGACGGGGGCCAAAGTCGAGGGTGGTTATACTGTTTCCGGGGCCTGGAATTTTGGTTCAGGGACTGGGCATTCAGAATATGTGGTCGGTGGTTTTATTCCGTTGTACGACGGCGAAATGAAGATTGGGGATGACGGTTTGCCTGAAATGTTCGTCGCTGTATTCCCTCGTGATGAAATTACCTTCACCGATAATTGGCATGTGCAGGGCTTAAAAGGCACCGGTTCCTATGATTACAATGCACAGGAAGTCTTTGTACCAGAACATCGAATTTTTCCATTGTTTACCCGCGAAGCCAAGCGCGGTGGTCATATGTATAACTTGGGAGTCATGCCATTAACTGCTTGTGGTCATGCTGCCTGGGCGCTGGGTGTTTCCCGCAGCATGCTTGATGATGTGGTTCAGTTGGCCAAAGATAAAACCCGAATGGGTGACCCTACTACCCTGGCGAACAAGCAAACGTTTCAACGCAATATGGCGCATCACGAAGCGATGTGGCGTGCGGCAAAATTATTGGTTGAGCAAACATTTGGTGATGTGGAAAAACAGACTGCCAGTGGTGCTGAGTTAACGCCCTTGATGCGTGCTGAAATGCGGATGGCAGCAACGTATGCGACTGAGGCCAGTCGAGAAATAGTGCAGTGGGCGCATTTGGCTGCGGGTACTTCAGCTATTCGAGAAGGTAGTCGCTTGGAGCGTGCGTTTAGAGATTTGTATACAGGTACTCAGCATGCCTTCATTAATGAAAAAACCTATATTGATGCGGCGCAGGTGATGTTAGGCATTATCGAAGATTCGCCGGGCTTGTGATGATCCTTGGCTGAAGTTCGTGCACAGTTTTGATTAGTGGTTATTGTTTAATAATTTTTGCATAGCGTTTTAGTGTTTGCTGCAAGCTTAGTGTGTTCACTGGTTTGGTTAATACTTCGTTCATTCCTGAGCTTATACAACGCTCCCGGTATTCCTGCATCGCATGAGCAGTTAATGCAATGATGGGCATCGCTTTTTTGTTTTGCTGGTGTTCATATTGCCGAATATTTTTTGTGGCTTCGTAACCATCCATAACCGGCATTTCACAATCCATAAGAATTAATTCATAGTGGTGTTGAGGTTTGCTTATTGCTGAGAGAGCTTCGCTGCCGTTTTCGACAATGGTGGTAGTGTGTCCCATTTTCTGTAATATTTTTTCGATTACCATTTGATTAGCGACGTTGTCTTCAGCAATGAGGATGTTTAAGTTGTCAGTCGATTGGTTAGGTACTAATGACTGCTGAATCTGCCCGGCTAAAGGCACTGGTGTATGGCTTGAGGCGGGTAATGGTAATTCAATCCAGAAGCAAGAACCTTCGCTCAAATTACTACTGGCACCAATGGTTCCACCCATTATTTCACACAGTTTTTTGCAGATATAAAGGCCGAGTCCGGTGCCTGAGTGATTGTTATTACTTTTTTGATATTGCTTATAGGGCTCAAATAGAGACGCTAAATCTTTTTTGGAAATGCCTTGCCCGGTATCAGTGACTGAGATTTTAATGTTGTCACCACTACTTGGTTCTACGCTTAGCGTTATAGAGCCATCGGTAGTAAATTTCTCAGCGTTACTCAAAAAGTTCAATAAAATCTGTCGAATTCGATTCGGGTCGCCGGAAACGGTTTGTGGTGTCGCGTCGTCAATTGTCGAATTTATGGTTAATGATTTTAGCAGTGCTTGTGGCTCTATAATGTATAGTGATTGTTCGCAAAGACTGCGCAGACTAAAAGGTAGTTTCTCTGTTTCCAATTTGTCAGCTTCTATTTTAGCCGCATCTAACACATCGTTAATGGTGCCGAGTAATGCCAGACCGGATTGATAGATAATGTTGTTGTAGTGAATGGCTTGTTTGTCTGTTAAGTATTCACGCAGTAGCGCAGACATACCTAGCACTCCATTCATTGGGGTGCGTAATTCATGGCTGACTTGGGCGATAAATTGAGTTTTTGCCTGACTTTCGGCACGAGCTTGTTCTTTTTCGCGGGCCAGAAAGTCAATGCGTGCGGCTAAAGCTAAAGCCAGTAATACCATTTCAATTGTGCTGGCAATACGGAACATTTCCCAAATATTATTAACTGACCAAGTGACGATGCCTAAGGCGACAAAGGTAATCCAAACGCAGAAAAAACAAAGCAGCGCCCATGAAAGGGTAAAGTATCTAGCGTAAATCTGACCTTTGTGCCACATATAGGCACCTGCAAAAAGCAGTATCGGGAATGACAAGACTGATGAAGTTGCAACAATGGTAAAGGCCGTATCACTGCTAAATATTATTGCAGCGATTATGGCGAGTGAATTTAATATCGCGAGACCGGCCAATACGTTGAAGAGCCTGGTGCTTTGTTGTCGTACATTTAAAAACGCCTGAGTGAACAGCGTGGCGGTGAGTTGAGTTAGACCTGCAAATAAGGGTGACGCAATACTATTAAATTGAGGCCAGTTGGGCCATAAATACTGGAAAGCACTGCCTTCTATGATGGCCATAAAAATAGCTAATGAAGATATAAAAAGCACATAAAATAAATATGAAATCTCCCTGCTGTAGATAAAGATAACAAAATTATAAAGTAGCATGACTAACGCAATACCGTAATAAATTCCCAGTCTCAAGTTAGCCCGCGATAATTCTTCAGCCGCCTTTTCGGTGGTGCGAACAGTGACAGGAAAATCCAGCACCCCATTCATTGTGGCGCGAAATAATAAGCGGTATTCACTATTGCCTTGCAAGCTTATAGGAATACTAAAATTGGGGTGCGCAAAGGGTCGATCCGAGAACAGCAGTTCAGCTCCCAGGCGGTGGTGGGCGATAATGCTTTTATTGTGCACTATCCATGCGTCAACGCGATTTATCATGGAATGTTCAATAGTAATCAGCCAGTCACGATTAACCGGAGGTGTTTGAATCGTTGTAGTAAGCCAATAGCTGGAGTTGATGTTGCCAATAGTGACTGAAGGATCGGACGATTGTTGCCAGGGCAGTTGATCTGTATTGTCGAGAATAGATAAGGGGTCAAGCAGTTGCTCTTTGTCTTCAAGATAATAGATTGATAAACCCAAGCCTCTCGATTGATCAGTATGAAGCAGAACCGCTGTATTTTTATTGATGGAGATCTGAGCCCCGGCATGCAATGAGAGCATCAGGCTGAGAGTGGTCAAGAATGTCAGAAAGACGCGTAATAACAAAAAGCACTCTGCCAATGGTCGTATCTAATAAATAATAAGTCTAGCTAAGTTGCAATGAATTGCTGCTTAATATCTACACTCAACGGCACTGGCGTGGCAGTTTGAGTAAGACAATTATACTCTGAGGTGTTTATATAATACCTTGGTCTATGCCTTTGCGTAAAATTGCTATTCAGCATTGCTGTTTCTGCATAGGCTTGTGCAGGAACCCGGTTAAAGGTATTGTCCAATAAGCCGATATTCCTAATGATGTTGCTATGGGGTCGACCGTATGATTACAGCGCTGTTAAATCGTTTAAGAGACTATGGTAGAGGCGTAGGTAATAACGCTTCGCCAGGTAAAGTCGATCTGGCGTTAAACCAAACTTACCTGCAGCTGCATCGCGCCCAGCGTGATCGCAGCTTTATCGAAGTCATGGTGGCGGGTAATGAGGTGGTTTACCAAAGTATGATTCTAGAGCTGGATCCTGAAGAGCGGACGGTATTGATTGATGAGCTATTCCCCGTTGGCTTTACCGGTTTGGCTGGGCAAAAAGTAAAGCTCAGTATTCGCTTGCAACAAGGTAGAAAAATAAAATTTGATTCGGTAATTACCGAGAGCTATTTGCATAATGATGCACCACTCTATGTGTTAGCAATGCCTAAAGATATAGAAACTGATCAGCGTCGTAGTGCTTATCGTTTGCCGATTAGGAATGTGGCCATTGATTCGCATTTTATTGGTCCTGATCAGCAGCCCTATTGTGGCAGACTCAGGAATGTTTCCAGCACCGGTATTTCGCTAGAAATTGAAACGGCGAGTGCCGCCAACGATTTAGCATTTCACTACAATGACCGTTTTGATCATTTGGTATTTGATTTTGCAGGTATTAATGTGGACTGTGGCGTTACCGTGCGCAGTGTTGAGGTTGATCCAGCGGATGATCATAAGTTAGTGATTGGTGCCGAGTTTTTGGATTTACCGGTTCAGGAGCAGCGTATTCTGGAGCGGTCAATTATGCGGGTGCAAAGAGAGCGGGTTAAATATTCTGCCGAGGTAGAGTCGCAATTGATCGTGGCTTGAGGGGTTTTTTACAGGAGTGTCTCGTCCTAAAATACATTGACGGTTTTTGATTGAAGCGGCTGATTTACGCAGCCGCTTTTTTATGCACTTCTTCTGGTGTTTTCATACCAAGGCTTAAGTGTGGCCTGAACCGATTATAAGTGTCGATGGATTCTGCCACTAACACTCTTAAATCTTCAAATGTTTTGCACCGATAAAGTAAAAACTCTTGCTTTAAAATACCATTAACTCGTTCAGCCAATGCATTCTGGTAGCAATCATATCCGTCTGTCATGGACGGCTTGATGCCATGCTTGCTCAATTCTTCTTGATACAGCGCAGAGCAATATTGTGATCCCCGATCTGAGTGGTGAATCAATGGCCTGGTCGTTGCCCTATTAGCAACAGCTCTTTGAAGGGCTTTGACCGTATCACTGGCCTTCATTGCATGACTGAGCTCATGCCCCATGATTTTGCGTGAGCTGGCGTCGGTAACCAGCGATAGATAGTGCACGCCTTCGTCACTTTCCACGTAAGTGATATCACTCACAAATGCCTGCTCTGGCCTTTCTACTGACATATCGCTAAACAAGTTAGGGTGCTTTTTCATCCAGTGCTGGCTGTATGTTGTCTTCGTATAGCTGCGTTTAGGCTTAACTAACATCCGGTGTGCTCTTAGATAATCAAACAACGCATCGCGCCCCAGCTTGATGCCCAGCGATTCCAATTCCGGTTTGATCAGCTCATATAATTTACGTGTACCAATTCGAGGCATCAGGCGCCTTATACGTTGCACTAGCGACTTTACGGGCGCTAATGCTGATCGCCGCTGTTGCTGTCGTTTCTCGCTCTGATAGACGGATTGCGGTGTTATTCCAAAGAGCTTACAGGCTTTGCTCAGGCTTACTTCGCCTTCGGCCTGAAGTTTTCTAGCTCTTTGGATAAAGGCTTTTTTTTAAGCTTACCCCCAGTTTCCTTCTCCATGATATCGACCATACCTTCGAGAATAAGGATGCGCTGTCGCTCGTCCTTCAACTCTCGTTCTAGGCGTTTAATGTGTTGGGCAGGGGTTTCTTTGGATTGACTCATGGGTAGCTCGCTAGGACATGACCAATCTAATTTACCATGTTTGCGAAGCCAAACCAGTACCGTACTTCGACCTTGAATACCGTAAGCATCTTGAGCCTGTTTATAGGTCATTTCGCCTTTTTCAATCTGGTCAATAACGGCTAATTTAAAGCCAAGATTGTAATCACGTTGAGTACGCTTTCGGGTGGAGAGTGTAGAGGTATTCATAAATAAGTCCTTAATGTGTAAACACATTAAGGACGAGACAGAGCAAATATTAAAAAGGCCAGCTATTTAGCTGGCCTTTTGTTTAAGTGCTTTAACGGTTATTTAGAATCCGTAAGAAGCCGTGATACCAATGGTACGTTCAGGGATGGCGACGACGGTGCTGTAGCCGGATTCAAGTGTGCCGCTTGCTGAAGTAGCAATAGCTTCTTCCTGACCAAGATCTTCTTTGGCCTCTTTATCTAGCAAGTTGCGCACCCAGAAATTGACATCCCAGTGATTATCGGATGACTCTTGACGCAAGCCCACATACAAATCCCAAGTGCTGTAGGCACCGATACTGAACTTCTCATAGAGGTTTGGGTTAACGGAAGCGTTGTCATCAACGCGAGTATCGGTAAATTTGTAAAGCGTGCGAATATAGCCTTCGGCATCGCCGACGATACCGGGGAAGCTGTATTCAGAATTAGCGCTGATCGACCAATTGGGTTCAGCACCCAAGCGGCCACTGCCTGAGCAAAGTCTTAGTTGCCCTTCAGTTGTTGCATCCCCGACATTACCACAAGGAGCCTGCGCATCATCGAATTTAGCATCGTTATAACTGATGCCGGCAAAGACTAACCAGTTTGCCGTGATCAGGCCAGTGGCTTCAAGTTCGACACCGCTTAGAATGGCGTCAGCGTTATAGTTGAGGCCGCCAAGAATTGAAGTGTCAAGGATGCCGTCATTATCAATATCCAGATTCAGGTTGTTAGCCCGGGCTTGAAAACCATCAAACTCCTGATAGTAAATAGCGCCATTGATTTGGTAGCGGCCATTTTCCAGTGTGGATTTGAAGCCGACTTCAATCTGGTTGCTGGTTTCTTCATCGTAGATAAGTGAATCAGAATCAATACCGTCGGTTGGCGAGATGGTGGCACCACCGGGCCGGAAACCGCGGCTGATGGAGGTGTAGGCAGTGACTTCCTCGTTAATATCGTGAGACAGTTTCACCGATCCCGTCCATGCTATTGATTTAGCGCTTTTTTGATCATCAGGGATGCCTTCACGAATGAGGTTAAAGGCTGGAATAGCGGTAACCAATTCACGGAAGCCGCGGGTCTTCTGCCAGCGGGCTCCAACTTCCAGCCGGGTTTCATCGGATAGATAAAACTTGTTATTCATAAAGAAGGCATAATCTTCGCTGTTGACCGGAATATCAGAGAACGAATTGGCAATGAGGCCTGGTACATAGGCGCCATTAGGACCAGTGGGTGTGGCAAAAACAACAGTTTGGTTCTCATTGACGGTAAATGAACGAGAGCGGTTATAGTAAAGGCCGACAACATATTCCCAGAAATCCGGGTCATCGTTAGTCAGGCGGAATTCCTGAGTCAAAATTTCAAAGTTGGAATCAACCAACTGGTCCTGCAAAAAGTTGGGAATAGTGTTGCCGATATCAATATCGCGGTTGGCGTAATTGAGCACGTCCTGATAACCACTGACAGAGGTCAGTACATGATCAGCTACGGTCCAGTTGGCATCCAGTACCACTAATTCGTGGCGTTGATGAACGTCAGTTGCACCCTCTTGCAGGCTCACACGATCAAAGCTTCCTAGCGGTGCGTCACCACTATTGATGGTATCGAATCCTTCAACGGCTTCCATACCATCGGTGTGGCGTTCCAGATATTCGTAATTCAAGGAGATGTCAATATCGTAGTTCGGTAGCCAATTTAAATTGATACGGCCTGCTTTGGTGTCTGTGGTTGCCTCGCGCCCATTGGTGGCAGATTCAAGGCCATATAAACCGCTTTCAGTGGTAACTCCACTGATACGCATGCCCAAAATCCCTTCGATTAGTGGCACGCTGCCACCAAGTTCTACGATATAGCTATCGTTATCGTTGGCAGTAGTGCGAGCATCAAACTCATAAATATCTGTATTACCGCGCTTGGTGTGAATCTGGATGGAGCCTGACGGTGAGGTGGCTCCTTGCAGGGTACCCTGTGGTCCGCGAATTACTTCAATCCTGGCAATATCAAACATCTGGTTAAAGGCAATATTTGATCGTACTGAGACACCATTCCAGTATGTCACAACAGTAGCGGACGCTGCCGAGTCTGGATCATAGGGCGTACCACGCAAGCTGATACCCGAGTTGCGCGCATCAAAATTCTTTAAAGACAGGCCGGGAGTCAGACTTTCCAAGTCTTTAAAGTTAAACACACTGTAGTCTTGCAGTTTGTCGCCGGTCATAACGTTAACCGTTTCTGCCACATCCGAAAGCATCTCGTCTTTCTTGGTTGCCGTGACGATAATCTCTTCCAGCACTAAATTGATTTCATCCTGAGCTAGCACCGGGGTTTGATAACTAACCGCGGCAACTGCAGCAGCCAACGTAATACGTGAAAAGGAAGGTGAGCGCTTACCGCTCTGCATAAGACGGGACAGTCTCATAGTGTGATCTCCGGTTAATATTATTGGTTTTTTCTTTATTGATTAACGTACTAATTGGTCCTAGCTGCAACTGCTAGGACCGCCGTGTCATTAAATGGTAATGCACAAAAAAGCAGTTTTATTTGCGACTGTTTTTTTGGTTGAGGCAGTTGCCTCAGCACTTTCTTGAAGTGTAGCTGAAATAATGCAAATGACTATGGTTAAATCACTGTGCTAGGTACAGCTTTGAGGCTAGTCTCTTTTATTAAACTATTATGCGATAGCTGTCTCATTTTGTTGCGGGGGGAGTAAATTTATGTCAGCCAGTCAGGCACAGGGAGTTTCATTCGTTGTAAAAAGGCGGGGTTGAATAGCTTGCTCTGATAGCGGTGGCCGTAGTCACAAAGTACCGTCACAATCGTGTGGCCGGGGCCCATTTCTTTAGCCATTTGCACCGCGCCGGCAATATTGATAGCGGACGAGCCGCCCAGGCACAGTCCTTCATTTTTCAGTAATCGATAAATAATCGGTAAAGCTTCTTCGTCACCGATCTGGAAAGCCATATCGATGATAGCTTCGCGGATGTTATCGGTAATGATACCGATACCTATGCCTTCAGCAATGGAGCGTCCCTCAGCTTTAAGTTCGCCATTTTTGTAATAATGATATAACGAGGAGCCCATCGGGTCGGCGATGCCGATTTTCACGGCGGGGTTATGTGTTTTTAGCGCCGTACTGACACCAGCGAGGGTACCGCCGGTACCTACTGAGCAGATAAAGCCATCAATTTGGCCGTCTGTTTGCTGCCATATCTCTTCGCCAGTCGTGCGATTATGAATCTCCATATTGGCAAGGTTGTCGAATTGTCGCGCCCAAATCGCTCCGTGCTCGCTTTTCGTTGCCAGTTTTTTGCTGAGTCTTTCAGCCTGGTGAATATAGTGGGCGGGGTCATCGTAGCTGGTTGCTTTGACTAAATGCAGTTCTGCGCCGTATAGATCCAGCAGTTCAATTTTTTCTTTGCTCTGTGTTTGTGGCATCACGACCACGGATTTATAGCCCAGTGCGTTGGCGATCAAGGTCAGGCCGATGCCAGTGTTGCCTGCTGTTCCTTCTACTATTGTACCGCCCGGTTGCAGTTCGCCCTTGGCTTCGGCAGCGCGGATGATGCCTAGGGCGGTGCGGTCTTTGACGGAGCCGCCAGGATTTAGAAATTCTGCTTTGCCGTAAATCTCACACCCGGTCAGTTCAGAGACTTCACGCAAGTAGACCATTGGCGTATTGCCAATCATGTCGGTAAGGGTGGATGAGTGGGCATGGTCATTCCTTTTCAGCTTGAGGGAGTGATGTTAACGAGGGAATTGGTGTGAGGCAATCACTGAATTGAATGATGAGGGCGGGTGGTGATTTGTGATCACTGTCACAGTTTGGTGGGGGTAAGTGTGGATAATGTGTCGCCGTTGACTTTATAGGAATTTGGTCAATGGCTTGATCTTACGTCTGTTAAATAGCCAATAATGAAAAAATGATTAATTTCCCTTGTTGGCTAGATAGCATAGGTATGCTGGTCTATATTAAAAAACTATTACCAAAATTTTGGTCTATTGCCGTGCGTTAGGATGTTTGCGCATGGTTTTCGCTTATCTCAATTTAACGCTTTTAAAACAAGGAATAGATACAATGTTCAACCCCCTCCTCTATACACCCGTAAATTATTGCCGGCTTTGATAGCCTCACTCGTAGCCGCTACAGCGCAGGGCCAAGGTGATGAGTTGATCGATAGTTCTTTTTTCGGAACTCAGTCTTTTGATAATCTCAGTACGTCGATAACTGTCACAGGCAATGGTTCTGTTGATGCCTTTAATGATGGTATTGGTATATATGATGACGGCATTCTCCTGGAAGGTGGCGATATAAACCTTACTTCTTTTACTGTACAGGTGGGTGGCGATATCTTGGCTGGCTGGGATGCTTTTTATGTTGATCCTGAATTTGGCGGCCCTAACACTATAGGCGATATTACTATTGCAGGTTCTCTTTCTTCAATCGGCTATGTGGGCGGTATCGGGGTATCTATCGATGGTAATACCACCGTAACGGGTGATGTACGAATTACACCTAGCGGTAGTTTTACGGGTACAGGTACAGCTCCAAGTGAAGATGACCCTACTTATGAGGCTGGCGTTGAGCAGGCCGGGGTAGTGGTATTAGGCACTGTTAACGGTAGCGTCACCAATGCGGGTTCAATTGCCGCGACTAATGGTATGAGCATAGTGGGTTTCGTCGAAGGTTCAGACGTTTTTACAGGAACGCTGGATGGTAACCTGGTCAATACTGGCACTATCCAAGCTGGGCGTATAGAAGCCGAGGGGCTGGGTGGCTTGGTAGTAATGGGAGGAGCTTCCGTAGGCGGCAATGTTCAAAATAATGGTGATATTGATGCCCTGTACGGTACAGCTGGTATTCGGATTACCAGCAGGGTTATTAATAGTACTGCTGGTGAAGTGGATGGTTTTACCGACGGCACGCTTCAGACAGTAGTTAGTGGTAGTGTAATAAACAATGGCACCATAATTTCCGAGTTCGACGGTATTGCGCTGAATGATAATGTCCTCATCGGTGGTGATGTACGCAACGCGGGCACTATTAATGTGAGTAGCGTACCGGATGGCGATGCAGCAGCTATTTATATAGGTGATGACAATGATATAGCTGATGCCTTGCCGACAATCACTGGTTCAGTAATTAATACCGGTACTTTGATTAGCGACACGACAAATCAGATGGATGGTCAAATACTGGTACCGGTGGCCGACCGTATCGGCACCGTGGTATTGGAAACGGCTTCAGGTGTTAATTTCCGCAACGAAAGCAGCGGCACGATTACCAACCTTGATGCTGCAGGTACGGCGATTGAATCGTTAAATGCCAATGACACTCTATACAACGCCGGTAGCATTAACGGTATTGTCCGAATGAACGGTGGTGAGTTCGCGTCGGATGGTGGTACCTCGGGCTCTATTATTGGCGCGAGTGCTTTGGTCATTGGTTCCAACGGGCAGGGTATAACCACTACCACGGTTGAGGGAAATTTAACGTTTGGTGGACAGTTAACCGTTATTGCTACTGCCGAGTCCGGCATGGGTTTTACCGCTAATGGTCAGCTGGATGTGCAGGGTGATGCCAACTTGAATGGTGCTACAGTTCGAGTCGGTTTAACTCCGGGTAGTGTGACTGCGCAAGGTGATGAGTTTTCATTTGTCAGTGCGAGCGGTACATTAACGTCAAATACTTCTATAGCTAGCGGTATCAACATTACGACTGGCTCACCGGTAGTGGGCTTTACTGTAGAGCAGCGTGGTCAGGAATTATTTGCTATTGCCGGCGCCAGCGATTTTGGTTCCCGGTTACCTCCTCTGCCAGGAACCGAAGGTGGAAAAAACATAGGTAATATTGCCGATGCTTTGAATAACGTGCCTTTAAGTGATATCGGCGGTACCAAGCTGGGTAACGCGCTTAGTGAGCTTCAAGGTGCCGGCTTGACTGATGATCAATACTCACGCGCACTAAAAACCCTTGACCCTGAAACTATTGAAGGTACTTCGGTCGGTGCAATGGCTGCGGATACAGCCGCGGCTGGTACGGTTGCCAACCGTCAATCAGCTCTGCGTGGGTCTTATGGATTTAGCGGTGCTGTAGCGGGTGACCCATTTGCGGTTAACGGTTTTTGGGTACAGGCTTACGATAACGAAACGGACCAGGACGTGCGTGATGAAGTTGATGGTTTTGATGCTGACACGTTTGGTTTTGCGTTAGGTCTTGATGCACCGTTGAGTGAAACTTCTAATATAGGTGCGGCGTTCAGTTATGCCGACACTGATGTGGAAGGTAAAGAAGAAGCTAATGAAATGTCTATCGAAAGCTTTCGTCTAGCCGTTTACGGTAGCTACAATGCGGAAGATTACTATATTGATGCTCAAGTTGGTTATGCGGCTAACCAATATGAAAGTGATCGTTTAATCGATAGTAATTTAACGCCGGGAGAGGTCGTTATTGCTACCGGCGATCACGATGGCGACCAATATACAGCTCGTGTCCGCGGCGGTTACCCGATGGCGACTGAAGGCAATTGGTTTATTACGCCTAAAGTAGAGTTGAATTACACCTATCTGGATGAAGATAGTTACACTGAAAAGAATGCAGATAACTTGGGTCTGGAAGTTGATACGGATGCAATGGAAGTATTAATTGCGGGCGTTGGTGTTACTTTCGCCTATCCAATCACCACTGAGAGTGAAGTAACCTGGATTCCAGAATTCAGTCTGGATTATATGTATGACTTTATCGGTGATGAAGTTGAAGTGGATTCTAACTTTATCGGCGTCAGTGGCGGTGGTTTTATCACTAATGGTGCTAGCACTGAGCAGGAAATGTATAAAGCATCATTGCGTGTGCGTACTTTCAGTCAAGGTAACTTTAGCTTCTCAGGCGGGTTTGACTACATTGGTAAAGACGATTACTCAAGTCAGTCGGTAATGGCAACTGTGCGTTACGACTTTTAAGTTTTACTCTTAGCTGTTTAAAGCCAGCCCCATAAAGGGCTGGCTTTTTTATTGATGCCCTATTGAAATGCTTATCAATAGTTATCAGGTTTGGTGGCAAAGAGGCAAAATTATGAATTCTGCAGGTCGCCATCTATAATCAAGCCATAATTTAACATTCCAATAAGAGTTGTATGCATGCTTTCTTACGCCGCAAAAACGGATGTTGGCAATAAACGCAGTAATAACGAAGACTGTTATTTAGCCAGCCCTGAACTATCGCTTTGGATTATGGCAGATGGCGTGGGTGGGCAGGATGCCGGCGAAGTTGCCAGCCAGATTGTCTGCAATGTTATTAAGTCTGAAGTACAGGCCGGTCAAGGTTTGGAAGACGCTATTCAAATGTCCCATCAAGCGGTTAAAGCGTCACCGGCGGAGGGCGTTGGTCAGCCCGGAATGGCATCGACTGTGGTTGCCCTGCTTGTGCATGGCTCTGATTATCAGGTGTCCTGGGTGGGAGACAGTCGCGCTTACTTGTGGAGCGCAGGTGAATTGTCGCAATTGACCCATGACCAGTCATTGGTACAACGCTTGCTTGATGAGCATGTGATTACTGAGGAGCAGGCAGCGAATCATCCGCGCCGTAATTTGGTGATTCAGGCCTTGGGGCAGGAGGGGCTGGAATCTGTTGAAGTAGAGACGGTGCGTGGCAGGTTTAACGAAAACGATATCATTCTACTGTGTTCCGATGGGTTATCAGATTATGTTAGTGACACAGACATTGCCTCTATTTTACAAGCTGCAACTGATCAGCAGGCGGCTGTTGATCAGCTGGTGACTGCGGCGTTAGCGACGGAGGGTAAAGATAATATCACTGTGCTAGCGATACATATGAAGGAGCTGGCACGGCAGGAAACTTTGCAAATGGCGTCGATTAATAAAAGTGAGAATGAATCGCCGACAGTTTCAGGTGGGGTGTTGTGGCCCTGGTTGGTGGCAGCCGTGGTGTTGATTGGTGCAGGTTGGTTATTAACTAGCGGAGTTTTATAAATTGCGCAGTGTAGGTTATTAAAAGAGTATGGCTGAAGATAAAACCAAAATTAGAGGTTTGACCCAAACTTTTTCATTAAGAGGTTTGGCGGGCAATCATAAAAATAAGGTTTATCCCGTGTCGTTCAATTTTAAAATTGGCCGCGAGCAAGATAACAACCTGATTATCAATGAAGGTTTTGTGTCGCGTCATCACGCGGTAGTCAAAAGTATTTCGGGGTGCTAACCATTGAAGATAACGATTCTTCAAATGGCACCTTTGTAAACGGAAAACCCATTAAAACGTCTTTATTGGTGGATGGCGATATCATTCGATTTGATATTGTCGAGTTTTTAGTGGTTGAGTCAAAGCCGCCATCGGTGGAAGATGAAAAAGCCACCATTATGGCTACAGCTGAAGAGGTTCAGCTAGAGAAAGACCGACAGATAAGGGAAAAACAACAAGCGGAAGATCGGCAGCGTGTGGCTCAACAGGCGGCCGAGCGCGAGCAGGCTGAGCAAGAGCGTCAGGCCAAGGTAGCCGCTGAAAAAGCAGAGCAGGAAAAAGCCGCCAAAGCTCAAGCCGAGAAAGAGCAGGCTGAGCAAGAGCGACAGGCCAAGGTAGCCGCTGAAAAAGCAGAGCAGGAAAAAGCCGCCAAAGCCCAAGCCGAGAAAGAGCAGGCTGAGCAAGAGCGACAGGCCAAGGTAGCCGCTGAAAAAGCAGAACAGGAGAAGGCTGCAAAGCCCAGGCTGAGAAAGAGCAGGCTGAGCAGGAGCGTCAGGCCAGGGTAGCCGCTGAAAAAGCAGAACAGGAGAAGGCTGCCAAAGCCCAGGCTGAGAAAGAGCGGGTTGAGCAAGAGCGCCAGGTCAAGGTAGCCGCTGAAAAAGCAGAGCAGGAAAAAGCCGCCAAAGCCCAAGCCGAGAAAGAGCAGGCTGAGCAAGAGCGACAGGCCAAGGTAGCCGCTGAAAAAGCAGAACAGGAGAAGGCTGCCAAAGCCCAGGCAGAGAAAGAACGGGTTGAGCAAGAGCGCCAGGTCAAGGCTGCGGCTGAAAAAGCAGAACAGGAAAAAGCCGCCAAAGCCCAAGCCGAGAAAGAGCAGGCTGAGCAAGAGCGACAGGCCAAGGTAGCCGCTGAAAAAGCAGAGCAGGAAAAAGCCGCCAAAGCTCAAGCCGAGAAAGAGCAGGCTGAGCAGGAGCGACAGGCCAAGGTAGCCGCTGAAAAATCCGCACCAGCACCGTCATCAGCTGATGATGAGAAAACGCTTGTTGCAGCACCTCCGCCCATTAATCAGCCTGAGGATAGTGATAAAACTGTAATCGCCGCCGCACCGCCAGTACCGGATAACAACGATGATAAGACCCTGGTGGCGCCACCAGCGAACGATACAAGCAAAACCATGGTCGCCAGCCCTGGTAGTACGGATGATACCGAAGCTATAGGTCAGGATGCGGTTGATCGTATCAAGCAGGCGGCGGCTAAAAACCCGGTCAATATTGCATTATTAGGCGTCACTGATCCCATTGTTGACCGCTCTTTTAAGTTAAACAAAGACTTGTTGACGGTGGGACGCTCTCCTTTTAATGACATTATTATCAAGGCTTCATCGGTCTCCGCACACCACGCTGAAATTGAAAAAATCGACGATCAATGGTTAGTGCGTGATTTGGGGTCCTCCAATGGTAGTTTTGTTAATGATTGTTTGATTGATGAATGCGTACTTTATAGTGATGACTCTTTGTTTTTTGGAGAGGTAGAGCTGATATTTGATTCTGGCGGCGCCAATCCAGCTCCTCCTGATCGCGTTATCGATAGTTTGGATAGCGCAGTAGCAGGCGGAGTGCCCAAATTGTGGTTAGGGCTGGCTGCAACTGTCATTGTGATTGCGGCTGCAATATTGCTACTGTTGTAAAGTTTTTACTTATTAGGTCGAATTGTTATTTACCGGTACAAACTATAAAATCAACCGTTTGTTCACTTGGCTGGGATTGGCAACTGATTAGCGTTAGGGTGTAGTTGTTTTGACTAACGAATATCTCTTGAGTGTGGCTGGATAGCTACAGAAAATAATTTATGGCAGACAAACCTGAAATACCGGGATACAAAATACTTGAACCGCTGGGCGAAGGCGGTATGGCGAAAGTGTATCTTGCGATTCAGGAAAATTTTCAGCGAAAAGTTGCCGTTAAAATTCTCTCCCAGCGGTTACTCTCTGACCCCAGCTTCGGGGTGCGCTTTTTACGTGAAGCCCGTATCGTTGCCCAGTTGTCCCATCAAAATATCGTGCCTGTGTTTGACGTTGGCCAGCACGGTGATTGCCATTATATCGCGATGGAATTATTGCGTGGTGGCGATTTAAAGCAGCGTTTGGCTAAAGGCATGCCGTTGGCGGATTGCCTCGAGATTGTTCAACAAATTGCCTCGGCATTACACTACGCTTCCAGTAAAAATTTCGTCCACCGGGATATCAAACCAGAAAATATTTTATTCCGTGAAGACGGCAGCGCAGTGGTTTCAGATTTTGGTATTGCGCGCTCTACAGAATCTGAAACCAATATGACTTTGACGGGGACCATTATCGGCACCCCTAGTTATATGAGCCCTGAACAGGCTCAGGCGTTAACGTTAGATGGTCGCTCAGATTTATACAGCTTGGGTATTATCCTGTTCGAAATGCTGACGGGTAATGTCCCGTATACCGCTGACTCAGCTATCTCGATCGGGTTGAAACATATTACTGATCCTATTCCTGAACTTCCGGATGAAGTGGCCGATTTCCAGCAAATTATTGATAAGGCTTTGGCCAAAGCGCCCGAAGAACGTTTTCAAACCGGCCAGGAATTTATCGATGCGCTAAATGAGTTGGAGCACGATCTTCAAGACGGTAGTTCATCCACTACGATTATTTCTCCGGATGCGTTAAAACGGCATAAAAGTTCCTCACGGCGTCGCTCCGGTACAACGCCGACGGTAAAAACTCGTGCTAGCAAGGGTGGTAATCGCACTACTACTGGCGGCAGAACCCGACAAGCAACAAGAGCTACCCGTCAAGCCAGGGCGGTAGCGCCAGCACAAAGTAACAAGACGCTATTAATTGTCGCCTTGGTTGCAGTATTAGCCATTGCAGGTGCCGGTGGTTGGTTTATGTTTGGCAGTACTGGATCAGGAGTCAGTGATGCAGAGCAGGCTGCTATGGATCAGCGCACTCAGGAATTATTGGAAAACGCACGTGATGCGCTTGCGGATGGGCGTTTGTATGAACCGGCCGATGATAGTGCACAGTATTATTACACCACCGCTTTGGCATTGGCGCCTCGCAATGAAGAAGCTATTAGTGGTATGGAATCGTTGATTACGCTGTATTTGGATAATGCGCAAAAAGGGATTGATAGTAGTGATGAGACAGTGGCCGCCGATTGGTTAAACCGGTCAGCGCAGATTGCTTTTTATGCGAGTGATCAAACATTGCTGGAGCGGCAACAAGATTTACGTGCTGAATTGTTCCAATTTCAACAGCAGAATGTCCGACAGTCCGATCGTGAAGGTCGGGTAAAAGAATTGCTGGCCGAGGCTGCTGTAGCAATTAAAGATAATCGCTTATCCAGCCCTATTGGTGATAACGCTTATGATCGCTATCAGTCAGTGTTGGCCTTGGACCCTGAAAACGCAGATGCATTAAGTGGTATTTCAACTATCGCGGCCAGCTTTTTGAAACAATCAATTGCAGAGGCGGCAAATAATAACTTTAGTCGAGCCAGGGCTTTGGTGGCTGCGGCTATTCAAATTGATAGTCAGCACCCGGACTTACAAGCTACCCAGCTCAGTATTAATAAAAGCGAAGAGCGTGCCCGTCAGCAGCAATTGGCTGAATCCAATAAAAAACAGTTAACACCAGAAGAATTGGAGCGGCAACGTATACAGTCAGAAAAAACCCGTGGTCAGCAAATAGTCGCATTATTAAAAGCCGCAAACAGTGACTTAAAAGCGGATCGATTGCAGACACCGGTAGGAAACAATGCCGTTGAAAAATTTCGTCAGGTTTTACAATTGGATCCTTCCAATTTAGATGCGTTGGAAGGTTTACAGAACGTTGGTGAAAAATATGTGGCTTTAGCTAACGAACAGTTAGCGAAAAAAGCGATTGAAGAAGCAGATAAATATTTGAATATTGCGCAAAAGTTGGTACCTAGTAGTCAGCAGTTGTTCACTGCGCGTCGTTCAGTATTGGCGGCCAGGGAAGAGAAAGCCCGCTTGCGAGATTTGGAAATACAGCGTCAACGTGAAATAAAACAGCTGTTGGCTGGTGCAGCAAAAGATTTAGAGGCCGGGAGATTAAGTGAGCCATTGGGGAATAATGCCTTAGAGAAATTCTCCCAGGTACTAGTATTAGACCCGGTTAATAATAAAGCGAGTACTGGTCGCAACAAAATAGTTGATATGATTGTTGCGAATACTAATAAGGCGCTAAAAGGTTTGAAAATAGATGAGGCCGAGGGTTATATTGCCACGCTGTCGCGTTTCTTCCCGCAGGGGTCAACAACGCGTTCTTTAAAAGCGGGTTTGGAAAAAGCGAAACAAGAATATGCGCGTTTGCAAAAAGAAAAGAACACTTTGTTAGCTCGAGCTGAACAGCTGACCGAGAAGTCGCCGTCACAAACCAATAATAATCAATTACGGGGCATGTATACCCGCATTCTGCAGATAGAGCCGGACAATAGAGTTGCGCAAGCAGGACTGATTAGAACCAGTGATTACGAATTGGCTATTGCTAAGCAGTCAATTGATAAACGTGAGTACAATAAGGCGGCATTGAATTTATCCACAGTTAAATCTACAACACCGAAACACCCTGCGTTGGCCGCGATGCAACAACAGCTTGATAATGCCTTGGCTGCTCTGGCTAAGGCAGATGCAGCATTTGCGACCGCAGATAAAGAGTATCTGAAAGCCGTTACGTTTGCTGATAACAATGTTGCCCGTAATGCATTAAAAGCGGTTTATCGAGAAATTCTCAGCGCCAAGGAAGTCGATCCCAAGCATCCCAAAATTGCTCCTGCACTGGTAAGGCTGGAAGATAAATATATTGAAGCCATTAGCTACTACACCGGTAAAAACTTATTCGACCGCAGTCGTGAATTGATTGCTGATGCCGAGTCGATGTCGATGTCGCAAGCGCGCTTGGATGAGCAGGTGGCAATTATGAAGGTGCAGGAAGAAGAATTCAAAGCCAAGGAAAAGAAAAAACGCTTAACGCGTCAAATGGGTATTTTTTAAAGGCGACAGACTCGTGCGTTTATCCGATGGCATATTAAGTTTTATTCGGACTATTGCCGTTACTTTTTTTGTAGTCAGTATCCTCTCATGCGCTGCTCCCGATTTTGAGGCACGACTTTCAGCGGCTGATCAACAGGCTGCCGCCGCCGGTTTTATTGCAAGTTATATTGAGACCGAGCCTTTCACCTTACGGGTTTATCATAAAATTAATAACTCGCAATTGCCCCTTAGAATTTATATTGAGGGCGATGGTAATTCATGGATTACCCGCTATCGACCTTCCCTTAATCCCACTCCACACAATCCGGTCGCTTTAACATTGGCGCTGGCCGATCAGCAAGCGGAAAATATCGTGTATCTGGCGCGGCCATGTCATTACCGTCCGACAGCCGCAGATGCTGCCTGCACAGTAAAGTACTGGACGATTGCCAGTTATGGGAGCGACGTAGTTACTAGCTTGAATGAAGCTATAGATGAACTCAAACAACAGTTTAATAACAGCCAGCTTGAGTTAGTTGGATTTTCAGGTGGCGGCGCCTTAGCACTGTTGTTAGCGGCGCATCGTCATGATGTCGTATCGGTACGTACTGTCGCCGCTAATATTGATGTGCGGGCATTTACCGATTATCACAAAGTCAGTGAAATGCGAGAGTCGTTGAACCCGGTAGATTTTAGCCAGCAACTGGCAGTCATTCCGCAACTGCATTTTTCCGGGGTTGATGATCAGGTGGTACCGGTGTCGATTGCGGAAAGTTATTTATCCAAATTGCCGCAGCAACAATGCGCCAGGTTAGTGAGGGTGGCTGATCAGGATCATCACCATGGTTGGCCGCAACGCTGGCCGCAGCTATTACAGCAGCAACCCCGTTGCGACGCTAAAACCCAATAAGGCGGCTTATTGCTGCGCTTGCCAACAATCCAGAATATCACCGGCATTGGCGGACCAGACTTCCGTTTTACTGGTGATATATTCCAGTGCTTGTTCCAGTTTGGCTATGCGATGGGGTTGTCCCATTAACCAGGGGTGAATGTTAAGAGCTAGAATGCGGCTCCCCTGCTGTTCCGCCTCGGCAATTAAAAAATCGCAGGCATCACAGACTTGTTCCACCCAGGAGTCTTCCGAGTGTTGATTGTTTTGGATAACAAAACGATCTTCCAGTTCGGTCGAGAGTGGCATCGCAATCAGCGATCCGTTAATAGTTTTGAAGGGGTAAGGCATATCGTCATTTACCCAGTCACAAAAATATTCAATGCCGTTAGCGGCTAACAAGTCGGGTGTATTGTGAGACTCATTTTTGGCGGGAGAAATCCAACCGCGAATTTTCTGTCCGGTAAGTTCTCGCAGCCCATCAAGGGCTTTTTTTATTAGCTGCGCTTCATCCGCGGAATCCTGTCCGCCGTAGTGTAAGGCGTCCATATGATAGCCGTGACACATTATTTCATCGTCGCGCTCTTTTATCTTATCGATTAGATAAGGTAGGCGTTCAGCCAAGCGCGTATTGATTGCAAACGTCGGTTTGATGCCGTAGTGATCAAAGGCTTTTAAAAATCGATAAATGCCTACACGGTTGCCATAATCGCGCAAACTGTAGTGCCGTAAATCAGGGTAGGGCATGGTCATGCCGCCGGGCACCTTGAAAGGTTTGCCCTGTTGATTCAGCGGAAAATATTGCAGCCCAACATTCACCCATAATGCGAGTTTTTTGTTGTTGGGCCATTGCACGGCTTTGCGATCAGTCAGCATTGACCAGTCATAGCGGTCGTGGTCCATGCCGTAGGAGCGATGAGGGTAGTCAAAATACTCTTTATCTAAAGTCATTATTTAGCCCCTCCATTTCTACTGCTGATATCAGCTAATGCGCCGTCGTAATAGTTTTCAATATAGTATTCAGCAATTTCTCGTCCGGTAGTTACCCATACATCGTCGTGGCTGGTGATGTATTCCAGTGCTTCTTCGAAGGCTTTTAACCGGTGGGGGCAGCTTACCTGGTAGTTGTGAGTGGGAATACACATGATGGTGCCGGACTCAGCCCCTTCCTGATAAAGCCGGTCGAAATTATCTTTTATTTGTTGGCCGTAGCGACGGGGTTCAATTTTATTGACGACGTAGGCAATGGTGTCGTTCATTTCCAGAGAGTAAGGAATCGATACGAATTTTTTATTGCTGCGTAAATGAATCGGTGTGGGTTGATCGTCATGAAATAAATCACAGGTATAAATACCGCCCTCATTACCAAATAGCTCAGTGCCTACTTCGGCAAATAAATCTAACGTAAGTTCTGAGTGGGACAGGGCCGACGCCAAATAACCAGCACATTTTTGGCCGGTATGTTGATAGATGGTTTCCATTGAGTCTTTAATGACCTCACGTTCCTGTTGCTCGGTCATACCATAGGTGTAACGCGTATTATAAATTCCGTGGCTGAAAAATTCCCAGTTGCGTTCTTTGCACATCTCGATGATTTCAGGGTGGTGATCGCACAGTGCGGTTGATAATGAAATTGAACCGCGCACGCCATACTTTTCTAACACATCCATTTGGCGAACATGGCCAACGCGGTTGCCATAGTCGCGAATAGTGTAGCCTGGTAAGGCTGGAGATGGTTGCGGCCAAGCCTGACGATACGGATTGCTGGGTGGGTCCAATTCATAGTATTCAATATTGGGGGCTACCCAAAAAGCCATTTTGGCACCATTGGGCCATTGAATTTTAGGGCGATTCTCGTAGGGCCAGTAATCGTAAAAACCGGGATCTTCTTTCATGTGTCTATCCAGCAGTAAGCAAAAATTTTACAGAAAATAAAAACTATGATTGATTGCTAATTAATTCGTCTAGCCAATCGTTAACTTCAGCGGTTTTTAATACATCGCAATATTTTAGTGATAAATCGGTTAAATTGGCGTAGTGATAACTCTCGTGTTTATCGGCCACACATTCTTCAGGAACAATTGTGCGGTAGCCGCGCGATAATGAGTCAACACCGGTGGCACGAATACAGCCCGAGGTGGAGCCTCCAGTCAAAATAACGGTATCGACTTTATGCCAAACGCAGAGCGATTGCAGCTGGGTTTCAAAAAAAGCGGAGGGCATTTTTTTCAGGTAAATGACGTCTTTTACGTTATCAATTTCCAGGCGGTCATCAAATTCTGAGCGCACGGAATCGAATTTAATATTTTGCAGGCTATCAGGCGTGTCGGTACGGGTACCCCAAATACCAGCATCTTCAGCTGATTCCATATAAGCCACGTGGGTCCAGACAACCGGCCAGCCCAACTGGCGAAAACGGCGTGCCAACGTGTTGATATGTTCCATTTGATTGGGGTCAGTTTCATAGGCGGTTTTGAATAGATCGGTGCGAGTATAGGCCTTTTGTGGGTCAATATTGACCAGAATGGCCTTCTCACCAAAGCCAAATTTCTTCCGGGCGGGGTTGGCCTGTACTTCGAAAAAGATTTCTTTGGCGGTTTTGGTGGTGGTTTCCATAAAAAAAGTCCTCAGAGGCGAGCTGTAGCTGGTTAGATCAGTAATGTTCTAAAGGTATAGCATTATACCATTAAATATTCTTTTTATAATGGCTTTCTATAGCTGCTCTACATTCTGCTAGTTTTAAAGATGAATGCCACACTTAAATAACAACACCGTAATAAATTTAATTTGACAACGCTGTCATATCTAATTAGAGTTTTCCATGACAGCGCTGTCAGAAATATGCCCTATAGGGTGGTTGCGCTCTAATCTTCGCGATCAAGGGCAATCTGACACTTCATACATGAGAGATGTGATAACAAAATATAAATACGAGGGGTACAACCGTGTCCAAATTAAGACAAGCAATTCGTAATGCGAACCGCGCCAAAACAACGTTGGTTTCTGGTTCATTAAGTGCGCTGCTAGCCATGACAATGGCGGCTGCAGCAAATGCCGAGGAAGGCGCCCAGCTGGAAGAGGTGGTGGTAACAGGTATTCGCGGTAGTTTAAATGACGCGATGAATACCAAGCGTTTTGCTAACGCAGTGGTTGATGCAATAAGCGCAGAAGATATTGGCAAGTTTCCAGATAAAAACGTAGCAGAGGCCTTGGGTCGTGTACCTGGTATTACTATTTCTGGTGATTTTGGTGAAGGCCAGAATATTGCAATTCGTGGTTTGGATGGAGATAACAATATCACTCTGGTTAATGGTCAAGCTGTTGGTACGGCTCAATGGTTTGTATTGAGTGAGGCAGAGCGTAATTTTAATTTTGAAATGCTTTCTTCAGAAATGATAGCTGGTGTAGAGGTATATAAAACTGCACAGGCTGATGTAGATGAAGGTGGTATTGGCGGTACAGTAATATTAAAAACCCGTAAGCCCTTGCAGATGGAGGCCAATACATTAAATATTAATGTCGAAGGCCAATATAACGATTTGGCAGAAGATTGGGATCCGGCATTTTCAGGTATTTATAGCTGGAAAAATGCCGATGAAAATTTTGGTGTGATGGTGGCGTTATCCCATCAAGAACGCACAGTTCGCCGTGAAACCGCTGAAGTTATAGATGTATTTGGGCCGTCAGTTACACGCCTTGGAGATGACTTTGCCGCACCAACAGGCGCTGCTGAGAAAGGGTATACGCCTTGGGCGGCAGGCTCGGCTCTTTTTGAACAGAACCGTGAGCGTGATGGTGTTGATGTAAATTTACAGTGGAAACCCACAGCAAACCTGGATACAAATTTTCATTATTTCTTTAGTGAGCTAAAGGCGGATAATGTAAACCAAAATATGCTGGCTATTCCATTTCGGGGTTTATTCCTGACTAATCAGCCCGCTACTGGTACTGTGACTAACGGTATTGTTGATTCGCTGGAAGTAAGTGGTGGTTCGGAAACTTTCCAGGATTTGGGCTGGAACAACCATATGGCCTACGACAATATCTATCGTGATGGCTCAAAAGCTGAGACAGAAATTATTGACTTTGAAGGTACTTATACGGGCGCAGGTTTTGAGTTGCACGGCCAAATAGGTACGACTACAGGCAAGGGTGTTGCTAAAGATAATTTTTTCGAATTTTTTGCTCATAACCAAGATACACGCGCCAACTTTGATTACTACAACAGTGGTGGCAATGGCTTTGATGTTGATTATTCACGAAGCCCTTGGTTGGCTAACCCTACAGATGAAATGTTGTTAACCGCTGCGTTTAATCAAACGACAGAGTCTGAAGACACAGAAGACTATTTACAGTTAGATGGTACTTTGGACGTTGAGTTTGCAGCGATTAACCAGATTAAAGTCGGTTTTAAGTATCGCGATCGTGAATTTACTCAAGAGCGCACTAAAGACAATATGATTAATACATCCCAAGCTGGTGATCTAAGTGCTAGCCTGGGTACGGCTGGTGATTATGCTAGCGGTAGTTATACAATTGATCATGACGAAACCAGTCAGCGGAGCACTACAGTATTTCAGCCTAATCAGGCGTTAATGCAGCAGGCTTTTAGTGATTTGGCTGTTTGTGTGGATGGTGATACCGCTGTTTGTCGAACCGGATCCCAGTTTGTTTATGATGCTTCATATGGTGTGCAAGAAGATATAACTTCGCTTTATGCTATGGCTAACTTCGAGCAGGGTAATCTGCGTGGTAACTTTGGTGTGCGTTATGTCGAAACTGAAACGACCTCAAGTGCATGGGATGTTTCAGCTGCAACTCCAGTTAGTACAAAACTCGAAGGAAAGTACAGTGAGTTCTTACCAAGCTTGAATGCAGTGTATAGTATCACTGATGACATTCAGGCGCGTTTTTCCGCAGGTAGAACAATGGCTCGTCCAGCGCCATTTGAATTAACTTCTGCCAGGAATTTAACGGTAGAGAATCGTCGTGGCGATACTGGTAATCCAGAGCTTGACCCGTTAATTGCAAATCAATATGACTTGGGTATCGAGTGGTATTACCAGTCGGGATCCATGCTTTCCGCTACGGTATTCATGAAAGATATTCAAAACTTTATTTATTCATCGACTTTTGCCGATGATATAAATGGTGAAACGTTTTTGATTACTCGTCCTGAAAATGGTCCTTCAGTAACTTTAGAAGGGGTTGAGCTAGTTGCTCAGCACATGTGGGATAATGGATTTGGTGTTACTGCCAATTACACATATACCGATGCGGGTAGTGTGTCGGTAAATGATGCTGCCTTGATTGATGGCGATGCTACTTTGGTAGCAAGAAATATCACTCTCCCAGGTGTTTCAAAAGATAGCTATAATATTTCAGCCTTTTACGAGCAGCAGCTGTACAGTGCACGTATCAACTATAACTACCGTTCGGAGTACTTCGAGAGAGCTGCTGAATCAGGTGACTTCAATCGTGAAGAGCAAGCCCGTATTGATGCACAGTTGTCAATTTTCGCTACAGAAAATCTGACTATTCGTGTAGAGGCATTGAATCTAACTGATGAAATTATTGAACAGTATCATGTAGCTCCTGATGGCGTAGAAATGACGACTACGCAAATTGATAATGGTCGTCGCTTCTTTGTTGGCTTAAACTATCAGTTTTAAAACTAGTCGTTAAGGTACTTAAGCGGGTATGGATGCCCGCTAATATATTCAGATTTCATTATGTCTCCCTGTCTATCAAATCAGTATTGATGCTTTGATGATAGTGTTTGCCGGGGTGTTTACCCCGGCTTTTTTATTTGTGCTGCTTAAGGTCAGAGTGATGTCGATTCCAGAGAAAATTGTGATTGTAGGTGGTGGTACGGCGGGCTGGATGTCAGCTATGCTGCTTAATCATGCTTGGAAAGATGCAGGCTGTAAGGTAACACTGATAGAATCATCTGATATAGGAATTATTGGGGTTGGCGAGGGGTCAACGCCGTATATGCGGAAGTTTTTTGAAAAACTTGGCATTGCTGAAGAAGAGTGGATGCCGGCGTGTAATGCAACGTATAAATGTGGAATAAGTTTTCCTGGGTGGTCAACAAAACGTGGATTTGAGAGTTATTTCCATCCATTCTTTTCTGAATGGGATGGACCAATGGCAGAAGCTTTTTTCCATAATTGCACAGTTCGTCGTCGAGGTTATGATGCGCCAGCTCATCCCGATGATTATTTTTTAGCTGCTGCCTTATCAAGAAATTTCCAAGCACCAATTTCCATAGGATCATTACCTGCAAAACAAGATTATGCGTACCACTTTGATGCAGGTTTATTAGGAAGTTTTTTAAAAAGAAAAGCTATTGAGGGTGGCGTTATTCATGTTGTGGGTAATGTTATCGATATTCCGTTAGAAGTGAATGGAGATATTAGCCATCTGGAGACGGATTGCGTTGGTATTTTAAATGCTGATTTATTTGTAGATTGTTCAGGTTTTATTGGTTTATTGATTAATAAAGCTTTAAAAGAGCCGTTTATTTCATTTTCAGAAAACTTATTTAATGACAGTGCAGTTGCAATTCCTAGCCGAATTACCGATTTTAAAAATATTCCTTCTGAAACGCAGTCCTCGGCTCTTAGTTGTGGATGGGCGTGGAAGATTCCGCTAACCAATCGTTTTGGTAATGGTTATGTTTATTCGTCAGATTACCTGTCAGCTGATGCGGCAGAGGCGGAGCTTCGAAGGCATATTGGAGATAGTGGTACCGATCAAGAAGCGCGGCACATAAAGATGCGTGTAGGACGTATAAAAAATCACTGGCGTAATAACTGTTTGGCAGTTGGTTTGTCTCAAGGTTTTATCGAACCTTTAGAGGCGACGGCGCTGGGGTTGGTTCAATACACGCTGGAAGAATTTATCAAGCAGTATAAAAAAAATGAAAAAAACTACAATAAATTTAATGATCTTGTAAATCATGCATTTGAAGAGACGCGTGATTATATAGTTCTCCACTACAAGTTAAATACTCGAGAGGACTCAAAATACTGGATTGATAATCGGAATAATAAAAATATTTCAGAAAAGTTACAGCGAATAATTAATAGCTGGGATTCCGGTATTGATTTCGAGGCCGAAGCAAAAAGCCAGGCTTATACTTTGCCTAGTTGGTATTGTATTTTTTCAGGCATGGGGCGGTTTCCCGATCAGCTAAATAAACCTCCAGAGGGTTATGTGGCGCCAATGGCGCAGGCCAAGGAAATGAGTGAAAAGTTATCTGAGTATTTTGTCAGTCATGCAAAAATTTTGGGGATTAGCGATCCTTCTTTGTAATTGACAGCGCTGTCATTATTGCGTAGTCTGAATCCTGTAATGTACAGGTGACGAAGAAAATGCCACTGGTAGTTTGTTGAACCGATTAAGTTTAAATGTTTATTGATGGTTATTAATAGGAAGTACTTTGAAGGTGTCAAATGAACTCTGCTTTTAAGAATGAGCGAACGATCTATCTTGGAATCGACGGAGGTGGTAGTAAATGTAAAGCGCGAGTCGTGGATGAAAAATTCCGTGTGCTTGGCTCTGCAGTTGCCGGCCCGGCAAATCCTGTTCATGGTATTGAGCAAGCCATAGAATCTATTCAGTCATCGGCGCAAATGGCTTTGTTAGCAGCAGGCTTCGAAAAAAATGACATCTCACAAGTTGTTGCCGGAGTCGGTTTAGCCGGTGTCAACTTACCCAGTTTGTATCAAGTCATGCAAGAATGGCAGCATCCATTCAAGCGATTATTTTTAACTACAGATCTACATATAGCCTGTCTAGGTGCACACGGTGGTGAAGAGGGTGCAGTGATGGTTGCCGGAACAGGTTCCTGTGGCTATATCTATTCCAAAAACAAAACGGCTATATATGGTGCACATGGTTTTCCAGCAGGCGATAAAGGTAGTGGTGCCTGGTTAGGGCTTGAAGCCATGAAGGCGGTGTTATTAGCACAGGATGGGTTGGCAGAAGCTACGCAATTAACCGAGCTGTTATCAGCTAAATTAGGTACTAAAGGGTTGGGCTTGGTAGAGGTAATGGTAGGCGCTTCACCCAGAAAATACGCGCAATTAGCGCCATTGGTGATAGAAGCAGCTGAAAAGAATGATGCGGTGGCGGTTGGGATCATCCGTGATGGAGCCTGTTATTTAAGTATGATTGCCCGAAAGTTGCTTGCCGATAACCCTGCACGGTTATCGTTACTTGGCGGTTTGAGCGAGCGGTTAATGCCGTGGATGGACCAGGATGTGGTGGGGCGTTTCTCCAGTCCGTTGGATCAGCCTGAAGCAGGCGCCATTTATTTTGCCAAAAAAGAAATGGAATTTTGGCGGGCAGCGCTGTAGCTGTCGCTGAATTAATATTAGAAAATTCCAGAATAAGGTATCGAGAATGTTAGTAGATAACAATAAAGAATTGCCCTTCAGTTATGATAATGGCTTTTCCGCTACTACTAATAATGATAGCTTTATTTTTCGGCTGTGGCTGACACTATGAAAGGTATAGTGAATAAGTCTGCTGACATTATGTTAATACCACAGCCCAGTGCACTGGATTTCTATTCAGGAATTTTTCATCTCAATAATTGTATTGATATTTATACTAATGACAGTGATCTACAGGCATCGGCCAAGTTTATATCGGCCTCACTCTTTAAAGATAAAGTCTGCCAGCAAATAGAAGAACCAGCTAACGCTAATATTTCCTTATTGTTAAAATCTTCTGCAAAGCAGGGTGATCATGAGGCCTATCGACTAATTATTGATGATAATGGCGTTACCATTTCAGCATCCAGCACCGCCGGTATTTTTTATGGGCTGCAGAGCTTAAATCAAATTTACTATCAGGCAGGCGATAGCTTGCCTTACTTGGTTATCACTGATAGCCCGCGCTTTGCTTATCGTGGTATGCACCTTGATGTGAGTCGACATTTTTTGTCAGTGGAATTCATCAAGCGCTATATTGATTTAATTGCGTTTCATAAAATGAATGTCTTTCATTGGCACTTGACTGATGATCAGGGTTGGCGCATTGAAATAAAAGCTTATCCAAAGCTTACTGAAGTAGGTGCGTGGCGCGAGCAAACAGTCGTTGGGCATACGTCTAATAGTAATGTTCATTTTGATGGCCGTCGTCATGGAGGATTTTATACCCAGCAACAAATAAAAGAGATCGTCGCTTACGCTGATCAGCGTCATATTACTATCATTCCTGAGCTTGATATACCAGGTCACGCGGCGGCACTGTTAGCGGCTTATCCAGAGCTTGCTTGTGATCTCGACAATAAAAACTTCAAAGTGCAAACCCGGTTTGGCATTTTTACCGATGTACTTTGCGCCAAGCCTGAAACGTTTGAATTTTTAGCAGTGGTGCTTGCTGAAGTCGCAGAGCTTTTCCCTGGTGCGTATGTTCATATAGGTGGTGACGAAGTAAAGAAAAAACGCTGGCATGAGTGCAGCTACTGCCAAAGTGTATTGGCCACATTAAATACCGACGATTACGAAGCTTTGCACGGTTATTTTATTGAGCAGGTGGAGGCGATCGCCAGAAAGTTAGATAAAAAGCTTATCGGTTGGGATGAAGTGTTGGATGCTGATGTGGATAGCAGTACAACCATTATGTCCTGGCAGGGTATAGCCGGTGGCAAGCAAGCGGCGATCAAAGGTCATCAGGTGGTGATGACACCAGTTGATGCTTTGTACTTTGATTTTTATCAAGCGACATCTTGTGATGAGCCAATGGCGATTCATGGTTTAACACCCCTAAAGAAAGTGTATGAATATGAGCCTGTCCCTGAAGGTCTAACCGTTGCGCAGCAAAAAAATATCTTAGGTGCGCAAGCTAATGTATGGACAGAATATATGTCTACCCCGAGCGGGTTGAGTATATGGTATTGCCGCGGATGACTGCGCTGGCTGAAGTGTTGTGGTCAGCGGTAGAAAATAAAAGTTGGTCTTCGTTTCAGCAACGGCTAAAGCCTGTAGTAAACCAGCTTAAGGGCTTGTCTTACACCGTAGCTGAGAGTGATTGTAAAGTATTAGCCAGTGCGACTGTAGAAAGTGAAAATCTTTGCGTCAACTTATCAGTCGCATCTGCTGCGCTGGAAATCCGTTATACCCTTGATGGTAGCAAGCCAACCATTCAGTCGGAAATCTATCAATTGCCGTTACCGATCACTGCAATGACAGTAGTGCGCGCTATTGCCTTTGATTCAGACAATAACAAGGCTTACGGTGATGAGCGTTTGACTGTAGTGCCACACAAAGCCATAGGGAAAACGATTAGTGTTCAACAAGCAAGTGAGCAGACTGCATCGTTACTTGTAAACGGCCAGTTAGCGACAGATAGAATATTTCAGTTTCACGAATGGTATGCGATTGATGAAAGCGGTTTGACGGCCATTATTGAACTGGAGTCTTTGGCCGAGTTATCTGGTGTGGATATCGGTTATCAGGCAGGTTTATACCGCACTTTGTATTTGCCTACGGCAATAAAGTTATGGGTATCTACTGACCAACAGGAATGGCAGCTTGTTGCAGCAGTTGAGACTCAGCAGATACAGCAATCTTCGCCGCGGATAGATATTCCTTTTTCAGCAATATATTCGCGTTATTTGAAGGTAGACGTTGAAAATACTAATCGCGGTTTCAGTGAAGAAGATAATGCTGTGATCGCTATGCCGGTTTATATCGATGAGATTGTAGTGCGTTAATCGTGCAGTGAGAGCACATTAATAAATCATATTTTAATAGCTTCATTAATTGATTGGAGCATAAAAGAGTTTTACCAATGAATTTAGCAACGATTGATATAGTCATTATTATTGGTTTTTTAGTTGCCACAGTGGGTTTGGGTTTTTACCTGTCGGCAAAAGCCAGTAAAAATATGCAAAGCTATTTTTTGGCTGGTAATGACATTCCCTGGTATTACCTCGGTCTTTCAAATGCATCAGGCATGTTTGATGTGTCTGGTACCATGATTGCCGTAGCCTGGTTGTTTGTATACGGTTTGAAAAGTGCATGGATACCCTGGTTGTGGCCGGTATGGAATCAGATTTTCATGATGGTTTTTTTAGCTGCGTGGATGCGACGGTCGAATGTTCTGACGGGGGCCCAGTGGATCAGTTTTCGTTTTGGTGAGTCGATTGGAGGCAGGCTGTCGCACATCGCTACTGTCATTTTTGCGGTGGTGATTGTGATCGCCTTTATGGCGTATTTTGTTGAAGGTATAGGCAAGTTTTCCGCGCAGTTTTTGCCATGGGATTTATCATTTTCAATCGCTGGTGTGGCTATTAGCAATGAAGATAGCTATGCGTTGGCCATTATTACTATTACTACCCTATATACGTTGAAAGGCGGCTTTTACAGTGTCGTTGGTACTGAAGTGCTGCAGTTTTTAATTATGACAGTGGCCTGTTTAATTGTCGGGTTTATTGCCATTTTTTCTACCACGGCCGAACAGATTCAGGCAGCAGTCCCTGCGGGATGGGATAGCCTGTGGTTTGGCTGGGAATTGGGATTGGATTGGTCGAATATATTACCCGCAGCAGACCAGCGAATAGAAGATGATGGTTACGGCCTGTTTGGTTTTCTTTTTATGTTGATGTTATTTAAAGGGGTGTTTGCCAGTTTGGCGGGCCCTGTTCCCAGTTATGATATGCAGCGCATTCTAGGTACCCGTTCACCGTCGGAAGCCGCCAAAATGTTTGGTCTGACTCCGGTAGTTTTGTCGTTTCCACGTTATTTCATGATTGCAGGTATTGCTGTGCTGGCGCTGGTGTATATGGACCCCAGTAATTTAGAGGGCACTAATGGCAAGTTGGATTTTGAGCAAGTGCTGCCCTATGCAATCAGTGAGTATGTCGGGCCAGGGTTTAAGGGTTTATTGTTGGCGGGATTGTTAGCGGCGTTTATGTCGACATTTGCCGCTTTTATTAATGCCGGTTCGGCGTATGTAGTGAATGATATTTACCGTAAATATATCAATGACAAGGCTGATGATAAAACTTATATGCGGCTTAGCTATATTGTTACTGCGAGCATCGTTGTGATCGGGGTTGGCTTTGGTTTGGCTGGCGGTAATATACAAGCGCGCACAGACTGGATTGTGGGCTTGCTTTACGGGAGCTATGTAGCTTCCAATGTGTTGAAGTGGGTTTGGTGGCGCTTTAATGGCTATGGGTTTTTCTTTGGTATGTTGAGCGGGATGGTCGGCGTTGCTATTATTCCGCCATTACTGGAGAGTATGGGCTTGCATTTATTGGCGATTGAGCAATTTCCATTCCTGTTTGTCTTTGCAATATTAGGTAGTGTACTGGGATGTTTGTTGACCGCGCCTGATAATGAAGAAGTACTCAAGAATTTTTATCGGCAAACTCGTCCTTGGGGTTTTTGGGGGCCGATTGCCGAAAAGGTTATTGCTGAGAACCCAGACTTTAAACGCAATAATAATTTTTCTTACGATGCCTTTAATATATTGGTAGGTATTGTCTGGCAGATGATGTTGGTGGTAATTCCAATATTCCTGGTGGTGAGACGTTTTGATAGTCTGGCCGTTAGTGTGTTGGTGTTTGCTATTTGCTGTGTGTTGTTAAAGAAATATTGGTGGAACCGGCTGGAAGATTAAATTATCAGTATTTTTCTTGTTATAAAAAAGCCCTCTTATTAGAGGGCTTTTTTACATGTTTAATGCGAGAGTCGTTTCAACAGGGCTTGGTTTTCCCGTTCGATATGCTGATAAAATGCTTTGTCTTTAAGTTTTGATGCCGCTGCATCATCAATAATCAAGGTGGTGGATAAATGCATTTGTAATGCGGAGGCGGGGCATGATGCGCTAAGTGGTCCTTCCACCGTCGCTTGAATAGCCTCTGCTTTTGATTCGCCGGTAGCCAGTAACACCACATTGCGCGCTTCCATAATTGTGCCAATCCCCATCGTGATCGATAAGTGCGGTTGGTATTCCTCGGCGCTAAAAAAACGTGCGTTATCGTCAATGGTGGCTTGGGTCAGTGTTTTTACCCGTGTCCGGGAGGCCAGACAAGAAGACGGTTCATTAAAGCCGACGTGACCATTGCGTCCTATGCCCAGTAATTGAATATCGATACCACCGTGAGCTTTAATAAGTGCTTCATATTCATCCCCTGCAGTCAGTGGATTTTGCGCAGCGCCATTGGGTACGTGGGTGTTGCTTAGCTCAATATCAATGTGTTGAAAAAACTGCTCATTCATAAAGTGGCGGTAGCTTTGCGGGTGCTCCGGCGCCAGTCCTAAATATTCATCGAGATTAAACGTGCTGCATTGTTTGAAAGAAATTATCTCTGCCTGATTAGCAGCGATAAGCTGTTGATAGAGCGCCAATGGAGTTGAGCCGGTAGCTAATCCCAGTACCGACGTTGGTTTGCTCGTTAACTGACGAATAAACATGGCAGCGCCGTAGTTGGCAACCGCTTGTGGGGTTTCCAGAATAACTACTTTCATAAGTGGTTATGCTCCTGCTGGTCGTTGTCTAGATGATCGGTGCCCGGGTGGCTTTCCATGTCGCCGTTCACCCAGCTGTGGGTGACTTGAAAGTCGTCATCAAAATGCACCAGATTAGCGTTGAGGCCGCTACTGATATGGCCGAAATGCTGTTGCTGTTGGATAAAGCGCGCCGGGTATAGCGATGCCATTTTTAAACATTCATCCAACGGCAGGCCAACCGTTTGGTGGCTGATTTTCACTGCGTCGATTAAACCGATAGCGCTACCGGCCAAACGATTTTCGCTATTAAATAAACAGCCCTCTTTCTCAGTAATCGTTTCGCCGTAAAGCTCAAAGGTTTTATTGTCGGAGCCGATCGTTGCCATTGCATCGGATACCAAATAAAGATGGCCTGCCGCCTTGGCTTTGTGGGCCACTAATACTGTGCTCGGATGGTTGTGGTGGCCGTCAACAATAATACCGCAGTAGCTATCATTATCTGCCAATGCTGCACCGACCACGCCGGGTTCACGGCTGCTCATAGGACGCATGGCATTAAATAAATGAGTAAATCCTTGTAAGCCTTCAGCGAAGGCGCGTTCGATATCCGCAGCCAGTGCGTCAGTATGGCCGGCACAGACAATAATGCCGGCTTCGGATAGAGCTTTGATTTGTCCGGCTTCTGTTTGCTCTGGAGCTAACGTCAGCATGATGGGGATGTCAGCTTGGTTGCATAGCCAATCAATATCCTCGGTGCTCAGTTTGCGAATATGATCTTGTTGGTGCACGCCCCGACGCTGGGGATTAAAGAACGGGCCTTCAATATGTAAACCCAGTACGCCAGGGTACTGTTGTTGGCGGAGCGTTCTTACGGCGTCGATAGCTGCTGCTGTTATTGCTCGAGTATCGGTGATCACCGTGGGTAGCATGGCGCAAACACCTTTGCTGCGGTGGGCCTTTAGCATGGTTTTAATGGTGTTGGGCGTGGCGGCGTTATTCAGCAGTAGCCCGCCGCCGCCATTCACTTGTAGATCGATAAACCCAGCCGATAAAGTGCCGCCCCTAAGCTGCGTGCTGGTCAGGCTGGAATCAATCTGTTCGTTGCTGATAATGCTGTGGATGCGCTGATTTTCAAGTACCAGACTGTGTTGGGACAGCATTTGTTGGCCATCAAAAATGGTGGCGCCGGTGATTACGTGTTTCATAAAGATATAGCCTGCGGTTAATTCGCGCTTTATGGGTTGGCTGTGCGCTGGATTATAGCATAAAAGACAGCGCTGTCATTTTGCTGTCTGCAGTTTATTTTAGCGCTGGTTTTCAGTGCAGGTTCAAGTTATTCGGCTTGAGTGGATTGTCTCACGATAAGCTCGGGGGTAAAGATAGTGAAATTATTTTCTGTGGATTGATTGCGCGTGGCTTGAATCAACAGTTCAGCGGCACTGCGGGCGATAGTACTGGTAGGCTGCTGAGCGGTGGTCAGTTTTGGCCATGTCTGGCGTGAGAAAGGGCTATCTTCAAACCCGGTGATGGCCAGTTGCGAGGGTATATCGATGTCCATCAGGCGGGCGGCGAATAATGCGCCGGCAGCCATTTCATCGTTGGAGGCAAAAATGGCGGTGGGTCGCTGCTCCTTCGATAATAATTTTTTGGCACCATTAACGCCGGATTCAAACGAGTACTCTCCCGCTAAAATCAGCGATCGATCAATGCGAATACCATGCTTTTTGAGCGCTGCTTTATAGCCCATCAAGCGTTCCTGGCTGGAATTGTGGCCTTTGTCGCCACATAAGAAGCCGATAGTCTGATGTCCGCTAGCAATAAGGTGTTCGGTGATAGCGAAGGCGGCCTCGCGGTCATCGATAAAAATACAAGGTGAGCGTCCGTCAGATTGGCCAGAGCCGGAGAGAATGCGGACAAATTTTACATCCAGTTTTTCCAGTGTCTCGATTACCGAGGGCATTTCTGAAAAAGGGGGTGTTAATACTAAGCCGGCTACTCTGGAGCGCTTAACCATTTCGGTTAGTTCGGCGTTGATATCATGGGATTTGGCATTACAGGGATGTATCAGTAGCTCAAAGCCCTGTTCATTACAGGCGGATAACAAACCATTTTGCATATCGATAATGTAATAAGCATTAGGGTTATCGTAGATAAAGGCTACCGCATAAGACTTGGTGCCGGCTAAATTACGTGCCGCAGCATTCGGCTGGTAGTTTAGCGCCTTGACAACTTTGAGGACTTTTTCCTGCGTGGTTTTGCTAACGGATGGCTCGTTGTTCATCACCCGCGAGACGGTTTTAATTGAAACCCCGGCTTGGTTGGCGACATCGTTGATGGTTGCTCGCACTTGAATCTATTACCTTATGTTATTGCTTTGCTATTACAAATAGTGACTGCGGTATTGCCGAAAGGGCGCACGCAGCCCTAAAAACTCGCAGACTATACCGTTTTCGGGGATTTATTAGTATCCCTTGTGTGTATCCGGTGTTTATAGCTTGAAATTGACAGCGCTGTCATTTGTGCTTAGTATGCGATTCCTTCTTGATGATTGCAAGTCTTTGGCAGGTATGGGCTTCGATGTTTTACTGAATAAATTTGAGGTTTTTATGGCGGGTCATACGCATTTGGCTAGTTGGAAAAAATTGTCGCAGTTAGCAGCGTCGACAGCTGGGTTGGAAATTAAACGACTGTTTAGTGAGGACGGCCAGCGTTTTGATAAATACTCGTTAACTAGTTGTGGTATTTTATTTGATTATTCAAAAAACCGGATCACTGATTCAGTAAAAGCGAGTCTATTGCAGCTGGCTCAGGAAAGTCATGTTGAGTCGTGGCGGTCGGCCATGTTTGCCGGAGAAGCGATAAATCACACTGAAGGCAGAGAGGTATTGCACACTGCATTGCGAAACTCTGGGGGCACTATAGATCAGGCAAACAGCATGCAGGGCCAGCGTCAGCAAGCTATTGCTCAGGAACTTGAGCGTATTAAAAATTTTTCGCAACAAGTTCGGCAGGGTCTGTTCACCGGTTATAGCGATTCGGCGATCACTGATGTGGTGTGTTTAGGCGTGGGTGGCTCGCACTTGGGTCCCTCGATGGTGACAGATGCTCTGGCGGGATCGGTGCAAGCAGAGCAGCCAGTAGAGTTGCACTATATTTCCAGTGTAGATGCTGTGCCGCTGGTTGGATTGCTGGCAAAGCTTAAGCCGGAGACAACCTTATTTATAGTTTCTTCTAAAACGTTTACGACTAGCGAAACACTTTTAAACGCGGCATCAGCAAAACAGTGGTTGCAGCAGCAAGCACCATTAGAAGCCGTGTCGCGGCATTTCGTGGCTGTCACTGCGGCAGTGGATAAGGCACAGGCATTTGGTATTGCAGAGCAGAATTGTTTCAAAATATGGGACTGGGTTGGTGGTCGATTTTCATTGTGGTCGGCAATAGGCTTGCCCATCGCTATCGGTTTAGGATTTGAAGCCTTCTCAGATTTATTAGCCGGTGCCAAAGCAATGGATGAACATTTTTGCACGGCAGAACTGGCAGATAATTTGCCGGTAATGATGGCCTTAGTGGGTATATGGAATAGTACTTTTTTAAAAATAAATACACTTGCTATCTTACCCTATGACCAAAACTTGCATAGTTTGCCCGCGTATTTGCAGCAAGCAGAAATGGAAAGCAATGGTAAGTCAGTGGATTGGCAGGGAGATTCTTTGCCATATACAACCTGTCCTGTTCTATGGGGGCAAACGGGCATAAATGGCCAGCATGCATTTTATCAGTTGTTGCATCAAGGTACTCACCAGATTGCCTGTGATTTTATTGCTTCTGCTAAAGGTTGTTGCGATGAGCCGTTGCACCATAAACATTTATTGGCTAATTTTTTTGCGCAAACACAGGCGCTGATGGATGGGGTTTCAGCAACGGCAGTGCGTAAACAATTAATGGATAACGGTATCGCTCAGGAAAAGATTGAGCGTTTAGTGCCGCATAAGGTTCATGCCGGTAATCGCAGCAGTAATAGTCTACTGTTGGATCAATTAGATGCTTACCATCTAGGTGCATTGATTGCATTGTATGAGCATAAGATTTTTGTGCAGGGAATTGTTTGGAAAATTTATTCTTTCGATCAATGGGGGTTGAGCTGGGTAAGCAATTAGCCAATAGCTTATTGGAAGATGTTATCTGTAGTGAAAACACGACTCGTCATGATGGATCGACCAATGGCTTGATAAATCATTACAAAAAAGTTGCGGCTAAACATTAGTGCGCAATAAAAAATTCAGTCAATCCGGGATTGCGATAAGGTTGTGCGGAGTTAGTTGACTATTGGTTGGCGAGAAATAATAGGATTAGGGGAGAATCCATAGTTTAGGTGGAAGCTCTTTGGGGTCTAGTGCTAGTGAGTTGTGTTTTAAAATAATGGTGGATTTATTTATCCAAAGGTCTAGAGGGAAGACGAAATTAGTAGCGGCATGTTTAAGCATTAATTCATTCAGTTGGCCACTGCTAATAATTTTTTCCAGTCCTGATTGAATGCGATTGTGTAGTTCAGGTTGGCCTCGCTGCACAAAAAAATACATGGGGAAGGGGTAGTAAATAATTAGATCCTGATAATAGATGAGTGACGTATGGCGAATTTTTCTAGCATCCAGCTCAGCCTGGCCTTCAAATACTGCCAGAGAAATGTAATCGCAATTGCCCTGACTGAGTGCGACGAACATATCCTCATTTTCGTCGAACCGTTTAACGGTGAGGCCATTACTTTCTAATATATCGCTATCTGGCCAGTACCTGCCTTGGCACGCGGTAAACTTTTTTAGCTGGGCAATGGATTTAATGGCGGAAAATTTTTCAACATCCTGTTGGCGAATAATCGGCATGCGATAGCCCAGTAATCCTTTCATTAGCGGGATTTTAACCGCTAGCAAGTGTTCCTCTCTGCTAGCGGAAGACCCGGACCACAGCACGTCCAATTTGCTGCCGTCGCGCATTAGCTCCAGCATCCCGCCTGCCTGATTGTAGGGGCGAGAATAGACAATATTGGCTTCACCAAATTTTGCGCGGGTTTCTAGTAGCGCAAGCTCAAGCAGTTGGGTGAAATAGTGGTGGCTGGTTTCCTGGCCCGACTGGGGCGGCAGGGTGACGATTGATTGTACGTTAGTACCTGCGGCGACTTTGGATGCTAACAGGCAAAAGACTACGCTGAGCCATTGTAGAAGAGTTTTTCTTAATGCGCTTATTATCATTCTGAAAACAATCATTGCACCTAGGAGCGTCCGTTAGTGTTCGAAGGGCTAGCGGCAAGAGTAGCGGGTATTAAGCGCAAATAAAATGGATAAGGTATAAATTATGGTAATAAATCTAGCGCTACCGCTTCTGCTACTTTAATGCCATCAATGCCTGCAGAAAAAATACCGCCTGCATAGCCCGCACCTTCTCCCGCGGGATAGAGACCATGGCTATTGATGCTTTGATAATCCTTGTCACGTTTAATGCAGATGGGTGAGGAGGTGCGTGTTTCTACTCCGGTAAGGATCGCATCGTGCATAGCAAACCCTTTAATTTGTTTATCAAAGGCGGGGATAGCTTCGCGAATGGCCGCCACAGCAAAGTCCGGTATCGCCTGGGATAAATCGCCGAGGGTGACGCCGGGTTTATAAGAGGTATTACCGAGCCTAATATTGAAGAGGGTTGGTCTTTTAAAAAGTCACCGACTAACTGGGCGGGGCATTGTAATCTTTGCCGCCCAACTCAAAAGCCAATTTTTCCAGCTGTCGTTGTAAATCAATGCCAGCCAGTATGTGGCCGGGGTAATCCCGCTCAGGGTCAATGCCAACTACGATAGCGGCGTTAGCATTACGTTCATTACGTGAATACTGTGACATGCCATTGGTGACCACTGCTCCTTCCTCAGAGGTGGCGGCCACAACCGTGCCTCCGGGACACATACAAAAACTGTAGACACTGCGGCCATTTTTACAGTGATGGACCAGCTTGTAATCGGCGGCTCCTAGTATCGGGTGGCCGGCATTATCACCAAAGCGCGCGCGGTCAATCACCGATTGTGGGTGTTCAATACGGAATCCGATGGAAAAGGGTTTGGGTTCTATATAGACCCCTTCTGCTAATAGCATCTCAAAGCTATCGCGGGCGCTATGGCCAATAGCCAGAATGATATGGCGGCTCTGCAATGTTTCGCCGTTGCTCAGGGTTAGTCCGGTAACCTGTCCTTGGTTGTTGGCCAGTGCCTGACGATGAATGCGCTCAACTTTTTGTTCGAAGCGGACTTCGCCCCCCAGGGCTGTGATGCGGGCACGAATGTTCTCCACCATTTTTACCAGTTTGAAGGTGCCAATATGCGGCTTGCTCACAAACAGGATTTCTTCGGGGGCGCCGGCGGCCACAAATTCTTCCAACACCTTCCGGCCTAAGTGTCGCTTGTCTTTTACTTGGCTGTAGAGTTTGCCGTCGGAAAAAGTGCCAGCCCCTCCCTCGCCATATTGCACATTGGATTCCGGGTTGAGTTTGCGTTCACGCCATAAACCCCAAGTCGCTTTGGTGCGCTGACGAACATCCTGACCGCGCTCCAGCACAATCGGCTTGAGGCCCATTTCTGCTAGTAGCAATGCTGCCATAATGCCGCAGGGGCCAAAACCAATGACAATAGGGCGCTGTTGGTGGCTGGCAGGAAAGGCGGCCTCAGCTTGCGCAACTAATCTATATTGGGTGTCCGGTGTGGGTGTCACCAGTGATTTTCCGGTAAAGCGATCGAGAATTTTTGCTTGTAGGGAGTCTTCAACAGTCACGTCAATTTGATAGATCAGTAAGATGTTGGTTTTTTTACGCGCATCGTAGCTACGTTTAAATACGGTATAACCCAGTAATTCATCGCGGTGGATGCCCAGTCTTAGCAAAATCGCGGCAATAAGATCGTTGTCGTGATGATCGAGAGGTAATTTAATTTCGTTGAGTCGTAACATCTTTAATCATTAATTAATTAAGTTGGGGTTAATAGTGCGGGTAACCATTGGGCGAGCATTGAGTTGGTCTGTCAAAAGCGGGTGGATACTAGCACGAGTAGGTGTAGTGATCGATAAGCTGAGTGCGAATGAGTATTGTCAGTTAAATAGTCTGTCTGACAAGAGCGTGATCACTAACTGCGCGGTATGGGTAAAGGTTGGATGAGTTTGTGGCGCCTATCAGTAACGTAGTTAATCGCTCGGCTACAATATAGAAGTGGGGCTCTATTAATGACAAAAGAAATGCTCTATCGCGCATAGGGCTATAATTTATTGAAATAAATCATAATAAAAAAATAATTAAATATAATTATTTGCGATATAGGTAGAAGTTATATTAGTTGTGCAGCCTAAGTAGAATTGCTTATAACGCAATAAATTTATTTCGACTACTATCAAAATATAAGCTACCAGCACAATGAAACAATAAATGCTTGGTTGGTATTAGCTTAATCGTTGGCTCTTGTGGCTTTCTAGTTTTAATGAACTACGCTAGAAAAAGAAGTCTTTATCCATCTCGTAAAAAAGCCGGCTTTAATCGTTATGAAGAAAGGACTACAACTTCTTGTTGTTAGCAGCAGCATCCCTGTCATTGTAGTTTGTGCATTGGCCTATGGTGAGGCGTCATTAATGTTAGCTATCACAAGTGTGATCATAGCTTTGCTGGCGTTTGTCTATAGTTTTTTGAATATTCGGCGCTTGCAATTTTCTGTTGATCAAGCGGTGGCTGCTAAAAGCAAAGCAGAGCAAGAGCTTAATGCACAGCAAAAGTTATTAAAGCAGGGAGCTTATCGTGATCTTTGTATTGAAGTGTTACCTGCATGGGTTCGACAAACTAATTTGGCGCAAACTCAGGCAGAAGAAGCCATTAACGATCTTACCAGAACCTTTGCTGATATTTACGAGCGTCTACAAATCGCCATAGCCACGACCCGGGAATCTACCAGTGACAGTATTGCTGAAGGTAGTCTGGTTTCTATAATTGCACATTCTGAAAAAGAGTTGTCGCAGTTAATAGAATTACTTCGCGATTCGATTGCGGCGCAAAAAAATCTGGTTGAGGATATTGGTAGGCTCTCTGCTATTACTGATGATCTGAAAGAAATGAGTGACGAAGTTGCAGGCATTGCATCGCAAACGAATTTACTAGCACTTAATGCAGCGATAGAGGCGGCGCGTGCCGGTGAGTATGGTCGAGGGTTTGCAGTGGTCGCAGATGAGGTGCGGACGCTTTCAACACGCTCTGGGGAAACGGGAGCAAGAATAACGGAAAGAATTGATGAGGTGAACGCCTTGCTACAGGCTGCACAAAAAAGCACTGATCAATTTTCCAAGCAAGGAGAAGAGACGCTGGAGCAGTCGCAGGAAACTATTCGCGGAGTATTAGAGAATTTTAATAGTTTTGGTAATAGCATGACAGAATCCTCCGCAACCATGATCAGCGAAAGTAGTCGGGTTCAAAAAGATGTTGAGCAAGTATTAGTGTCCCTGCAGTTTCAGGATCGAGTAAGGCAGATTCTAGAACATGTAGTTAATGACATGAATATGCTTGAGGCATTGATGAAAGAGCACAAGGCGGCTGCAGGGAGTGGAGAAGTAGTCCCCGATATTGATATTAATGAATGGCTGCAAAAGTTGCAGGCAACATTCACGACATTAGAGCAGGTGGACGTGCATACTCAAGGGGAAAGTGCCGGCGTTCCGGATGAGTCAGAAGTTACATTTTTTTAAAAAAGGAAAAAAGTATTTATGTCAAAAACAATTCTTGTAGTAGATGATTCGGCCAGTGTCAGGCAGGTGGTGGGAATTGCGTTAAAGGGGGCGGGCTATACCGTAATTGAAGCATGTGATGGTAAAGACGCACTGTCAAAACTGAATGGCACAAAAGTTCATTTAATAATATCGGATGTCAATATGCCGAACATGGATGGCATTACCATGGTGACAGAAGTTAAAAAGTTAGCTGAGTATAAATTTACCCCGATCATTATGCTCACTACAGAAGGTGCGGACGAAAAGAAAAAGCAAGGTCAGGCCGCTGGAGCTAAAGCCTGGATTGTTAAGCCGTTCCAGCCTGAGCAAATGCTAAAAGCCGTATCGATGCTTATATGAGTATTACTCATGGAAATTAAGGCGAAAAAATCAGGTGGTTGCTATACCTTATCTTTAGTGGGGAGATGACAATTTATACTGCTAAAGAGGATTTTTCCAAACTGTTTGCTAAGCCAGAATGGTGTGCTGCAGATCTTAAATTAGACTTATCAGGTATAGTTGAAATTGATACTTCTGGCGCACAATTGTTAGTGTTGTTCGCCCACGCTGTCGCTGAAGAAAAATCAATAAAGCTTACTAAAATCAGTGATTCAGCTGACTCAGTATTGAACTTGCTAAACTTAAAGAAAATATTAACGCAAGAGGACGTTGCTGTATGAGTATGGATGCGGCGCTAGATACGTTTATTGCAGAGGCTCAGGAATTACTGGAGCAGATGGAAGCTGCCTTACTTAGAATAGGAGATGGCGATAACGATCCGGAAACACTTAATGAAATTTTCAGGGCGGCTCATACCATTAAAGGCTCATCCGGGTTGTTTGGTTTGGATAATATTGTTGCCTTTACTCACAAGGTAGAAAACGTCCTTGATCGTGCACGAGATGGTGATTTTAACATTGAAAAAGATTTACTGAATATTTTATTAAAGTGCGGCGATCATATTGGCAGTCATGTTGCTGCTGTAATTGCAGGTGTAGAGATTTCGGCTGAAAATGTAGTTGTTGAGCAAGAGCTGGTAGAAGCGTTAGGGCCGTGGCTTGCAGAGGAATCGCCGTCATCGGATGACGAGGAAGATAATGAAGAAAATAATAGTAGTGAAGGCTGCTGGCATTTATCTATCCGCTTGAGTGGAGATGTACTGCAAAACGGAATGGACCCCCTTTCAATTTTAAAATTTTTAAAAACGATGGGTGAGTTTCAGTATTTTGAAACCATTACTAATACTTTGCCTGCCAAGGAAAAATTTGATCCCGAAACATTATATTTTAATTTTGAGTTGGGCTTGATAAGTAGTGCCAGTCGAGAGGCTATTAACGATGCGTTTATGTTTGTTGCTGACGGCGCCGAGATCAAGCTAGTACCACCGCAAAGTGCTATTGAGGAGTATATTAAACTCATTAAGTCTTCTGGTTTGGGGCAGCGCAAGCTAGGAGAAATATTAGTCAATAGTGGTGCGCTGACACTTAAGGAGCTGGATGATGCAGTAAGCGATCAGGTTACCCAACTATTTGAGAGTGGCGCCAAGAAACCATTAGGTGAAATGCTAATGGACCAGCAGCAGGTGTCGCCACAAGTAGTGAGTGCGGCGCTGCAGCAGCAAACTAAAGAGCGAACTAGTACTACCCGGTTTATAAGAGTTGATTCTGAATGTGTTGATCAATTAATTAATCTGATTGGTGAATTGTTAGTAAGTCGTCAACGTATTGACCTGCTTTGCGATAGTGTTGCTAATAATGACCTGGAGGAAGCTGTTACCGGAATGGGGTCTATTACTGAGCAGATTCAGGATGCTGCGCTCAATTTAAGGATGGTGCCGATAGGTGATACTTTCCAACGCTTTCAACGGGTAGTTCGGGATACCGCAGCAGGGCTGGATAAAGATATTAGGCTGGTACTTGAAGGTTCGGAAACTGAGCTCGATCGATCTATGGTAGAGCGGTTGGTCGATCCCCTTACGCATATTGTTAGAAATTCTATTGATCATGGTGTAGAGCCAGTAAGTATAAGAAAAGAGCGCAATAAACCGGAGCAGGGGCTGTTAAAGCTTTCAGCCTACCACGATGCGGGCAGTATTGTGATTGAAGTAAGAGATGATGGTGGCGGGCTCGATACCAATAGGATTCGTCAAAAGGCCATTGATAATGGTGTTGTAGAAGCGAGTCAGCAATTATCTAATCACGACATTCATCAACTGATTTTTCATGCCGGATTATCAACAGCGGATTCCGTCACTGACTTGTCGGGTCGTGGTGTTGGTATGGATGTGGTGCGGAGAAATATCGAGTCGTTACAAGGCGGTATAGAGATAGAAAGCGAGTCGGGTAAAGGGACGATGATTCGTATTCGGTTACCTCTAACGTTAGCAATCATCGATGGTTTTCACGTATCGGCCTACGGTACCGATTTTATTATTCCGCAAGCGACTATTCTTGAATGTATGGACTTCAATTCCGTTGAGCATGTGGCGGGAAGGAATAGCATTAATTTACGTGGAGAGTTGGTTCCTTACCTGAGTTTAAAATCAATCTTCGCGTTAGCGGGGAGTAAAACAGAGCCAGAGAAATTAGTCGTAGTTAAATTTGGTAATGATCGTGCGGCTATTATTGTCGATGTTCTGCATGGTGAAATTCAAACGGTTATAAAGCCGCTGGGTCCTATTTTCCAGGCATTGAAGGGTGTCGGTGGCTCAAGTTTATTAGGAGGCGGGGAGATTGCTTTTATTCTGGATATTCCCCAATTAATCCACTCGGCTGTCTTGATGGAGTCCAGACATAAGGGTGTGCGCGAGGATTTTTCTGCATGAATAGTGAACACTCGGAATTGTTAAGTATGGATGTTTCTGAAGCTCGTCAATTCCTTACCTTTCGTATCGGCGGCGAGTTTTTTGGTATGGAGCTATCGAAGACCCGGGAGATTCTTGAATACGATGGCGTAACGGCTGTGCCTTTGATGCCCCGTTTTATTAGTGGTGTTATCAATTTGCGTGGCGAGGTGGTGCCGATCATTGATCTGGCAGTTCGGTTGGGGCGGCCAGCGATAGAGTTGCATCGGAGAACTTGTATCGTGGTAATAGAGTTGGTAAGTGATGGCCAGCAACACACGCTTGGTTTGTTGGCCGATGCGGTGAGTGAAGTCGCTGAGATACAGGATAGTGATATTGAGGATGCACCGGCATTCGGCGCACAAATTCGAGCAGAGTTTATTCAGGGTATCGCTAAAAAAGATAATGATTTTATTGTGTTGCTGGATGCGGATAAAACCTTATCCATGCGTGAACTGGCAAAGTTAGTAGAAGCTGAATTGGACTAAAACCCTATTAAATATGTTTGAGAGGATGTTCTCATGTTAGCCAAGTTAAGTTTAAAGATGAAAGTTACTATACTGTCGTTACTGATTGCGATGGCGATGATATTTTTGGGTACATATTCCCTGGCGACTATGGAAAAGTTTGATGCTTTTGTCGTGCTTAACTTGGGAAAAATACAGAGCAATGGTAATGTTTTTCAAAATGTACAAAATGCGCATATAAAATTTAAGGGTCAGGTTCAGGAGTGGAAGAATATTCTGATCAGGGGTAATGATAAGAAAACGTATGATAAATATTTAAAGCAATTTAATGAGGCAGAAGACAATGTTCAGCTTGCATTGGCTGAGGCAATTAAATTTAGTAAAGAGGCTGGCAAGAACGCAGAAAACCTGGAAAAAGTTAAACAAGATCACGCTAAGCTGGGTATAGCATATCGTAGCGCTTTAGAAAATTTTAATTCGAAAGATGAGCTGACTGGAAAAAAAGTTGATAAAGCCGTCAAAGGAATTGATCGTGACGCTAGTAAAGGTATGGAAAAAATATCAGTTGCTATGGAAGAGGAATTTAATCGCCTCATTAAATCGACAAATACTGAAGTGGCTGCTCAGTATAGTGCAGCCAGAACCGAGTTTATCCAAATTATGACTGTGTCCATTATTTTGATACTTGCGATAATGCTATGGATATTCTGGGATATGTTTCGCCTGCTCGGTGGTGAGCCAGCTTACACTGCTGCTATGGTTAAGAAAGTCGCTGACGGCCAGCTGGATGTTGAAGTTGAATTACGTAAAGGTGATACCACCTCCTTGTTAGCATCTGTCAGTAATATGAAAGATCGTTTAACTGAAATTATTTCAGAGGTCAGAAGTTCCGCTGATTCATTATCTTCTGCGGCTGAGGAAGTTAGTTCAACGGCGCAGTCACTTTCAAAAGGGGCTTCAATTCAAGCTGCGAGTGTTGAGGAAACGTCCGCCTCTATGGAGCAGATGTCAGCGTCTATTTCGCAGAATAACGAGAATGCCAGTGTAACCGATGGTATGGCGCAGCAGGCTTCGGCTGATGCGGGTAAAGGTGGAGAAGCCGTTTCACAAACCGTTGAAGCGATGCAGAAAATTGCTGAGCGCATTAGTGTTATTGATGATATTGCCTATCAAACAAATCTATTAGCACTTAATGCTGCGATAGAAGCGGGAAGAGCGGGCGAGCATGGTAGAGGGTTTGCAGTAGTGGCGTCTGAAGTGCGAAAGTTGGCTGAAAGAAGTCAGGTGGCAGCACAGGATATTGGTGAGCTAGCTAGTGAAAGTGTTAAGCGGGCAGATTTAGCCGGTACTTTATTGCAGCAAATGGTACCGTCCATTCAAAAAACTGCTGATTTAGTTCAGGAGATAGCAGCAGCGTCATCGGAACAGGCCTCGGGTGTCGATCAAATCAACAGTGCTATTGGTCAAGTCAGCCAAACCATGCAGCAGAATGCTGCTGCGTCAGAGCAGTTAGGTTCAACTTCAGAGGAGATGAGCTCACAAGCTATGCAGCTACAGGAATCCATATCCTATTTTCGTCTTGGAAATTTAAAGCATTATAGAAATACTCGGTCTACAGCGGTGCCTTTAAGGTCGGCAGATTCAGACCAGGATCAATCAACACTAGCTAGTGACGAAGATGATGATAAATTTGTGAAATTCGATAGTTAATAAACTAGTTGAGAGACGGTATGGATGATGTACTACTGCCGCCTAGTGATGAAACCTTCATTTTGTTTCAGGCTTTAATTCAATCACAAACAGGAATTTTTCTTCCGCTTCATAAAAAATCATTACTGCAAAACCGCCTAGCTAAAAGGTTACTGGCCAGAGGGTTGTCCAGTTTTGATGATTACTATCAGATGGTGAGCTCGCGCCTGGAAAAGCGGGAGTTGCAGCAAGCTCTGGAACTGATTACTACCAATGAAACGTATTTCTTTAGAGAGCCCGCCCACTTTGAATATTTAAAACAGTCGTTATTACCTGGTGTGCCAACCGGGCGGCCGCTTCGAATTTGGAGTGCTGCCGCTTCAACCGGAGAAGAGGCATACTCCATAGCGATGTTGCTAGCTAGTTGCTTTTATCATCCCTGGGAAATATTTGCTTCAGATGTGAATGAAACTGTAATTCAGCAAGCGAAAAAAGGAATTTATTTAAATCAGCGAACTTCCGGTATATCAGCAGAGTTTTTGGAAAAATACTGTCGTAAAGGTGTTGCTGAATTTGAAGGTTTTTTGCGTATCATCCCTGAGCTGAGGGGGCGAGTAAATTTTGAAAGCTTTAATCTGATGGGTTCAGTTTCGAGTTTAGGTAAGTTTAATATAATTTTTCTGCGCAATGTGATGATTTACTTCGATAAGGATACGCAGCGAAAACTGCTCAGAAAAATAGCAAAATGTTTGGAACCTAATGGATGGTTGTTTGTTAGTCATTCTGAATCCTTGCATGGAGTTACTGACGATTTCTACTTGGTTAGGCCATCTATTTATCGGCTAAAGGCCTATCAACATGAGCACTAATTTGGACCATATAATTGTTGAGCCCGGCGAATTATGCTTCTCGCAATCCCCGATAATTATCAGCACGTTGCTAGGTTCCTGTGTAGCAATAACAGCTTGGCATTCAGAGCTTAAAGTAGGCGGCATGTGCCATTATTTGTTGCCAAATACTTCCCAATTAAAAGGCAGAAAAAAGTATGTCTATGCTGAGTTTGCGCTGGTAGCGATGAAAAATCTTATGCTTAGTTATGCTGCGTTAAATGAATACGAAGTAGGAATATTTGGTGGTTCTACAATTTTTTCTGATGATGAATTTTTTAATATTGGACGTAAAAATATTGAAGTAGCCAGGGACTGGATGGCTTTGTTTGATATGATTCCCCGGTATACAGCTTGTGGTGGAAATATGAGCCGCCATGTTGCGCTCAATTTGACTAGTGGTGCTATTAAGCTGCGAGAGTTGCAGCTTTAGGAGACAGAATGGCGATTAAGATAATGATCGTGGATGATTCGGCTGTAGTGCGACAGGTGTTGTCTTCAGTGCTAAATGAAGCGCCAGATTTAACTGTGATGGCTGTCGCTTCAGATCCTATATTTGCGCGTAACCATTTAAAAAAGCAATGGCCCGATGTCATTATTCTTGATATTGAAATGCCAAGAATGGATGGCTTAACTTTTTTACGTGAGATTATGGCTGAGCGGCCTACGCCGGTGGTGATCTGTTCTTCATTGGCAGCTAAAGGGTGTGAGTTGAGCTTGCAGGCACTCTCGGCTGGGGCTGTCGATATTGTGACGAAGCCACAGCTGGGGTTGCAGGGTTTTTTGCAAGAAACAAAATTAGAATTTTGGCAAATTATCCGCGCTGCCTCACAGGCTAAAATTGCCCGCCAATATAAACCAAAAGCAACTAACATATTGATAGAGCCAATTAAAGATATTACCCGGATGGCACACACGACCGATCGGATTGCCGTGATTGGCACGTCGACGGGTGGAACACAGGCCTTGGAGTTTATTCTTGCCCAGTTACCGCGTACGTGTCAGGGGCTGGCAGTTGTGCAGCATATGCCAGAAAAGTTCACCGCTGCGTTTGCAGCCCGGCTGAATGATTTGTGTGAGGTTGAAGTGAAAGAGGCCGAAAGTGGTGATCGTTTAATTCCGGGGCGGGTATTGATAGCTCCTGGCGGTCATCATCTTGAAATACAGCGCTCAGGTGCGCAATACATCGCCAAAGTGTTTAGGGGGCCTGCAGTCAATCGTCATTGCCCTTCGGTCGATGTTTTGTTTCGCTCGGTAGCGAAAAATGTTGGCAAGAATGCAATGGGTGTAATAATGACGGGTATGGGTGATGATGGGGCGCAGGGCTTGTTGGCCATGCGTAAAGTTGGTTCGGAGACGATTGCTCAGGATGAGGCGTCTTCGGTCGTTTTCGGTATGCCTAAAGAGGCGATTAACATTGGCGCGGCATCGCAAATAGCTTCTTTAAATGATATTCCTAAATTGTTAAATCATTAGGTTACGTATGACGGAAAAACGTTTAAAAATTCTTGTTGTTGATGATAGCGTAGTTCAGGCTAATCACGCAGTGATGCTTTGTGAAGAGACCGGCGCGGAAGTTTATTCAGCCCATGATGGTCAGCAGGCACTGGCTTTATTGCGCACCCAGATGATTGATGTTGCTTTAATCGATTTGGAAATGCCGGTAATGGACGGCGTTGAATTGATTAGCGAGATTGCCAAAGAGAGCCTTGTCCAAAATATTCTAATTCTGAGTTCAAAAGATGCTTCGCTTATTTCCAGTGTCGGAAGTATGGCTGAGGCCGAGGGATTGACGGTGCTGGATACGGCGGCTAAACCGATCACCGCAGATGTCATTACGACTTGTTTAGCTAATATCGATACCAGATTGGCCAGCCATAAGCGCGCAAAGGCTACTGCGGTTGAAGATGACAGCGTAAGTTATGAGGAACTCTTGGCTGCGATTAATGATCAGCAATTATTTTTGCACTATCAGCCTAAGCTGACTTGTCAGGGAATGTTATTAAAAGGTGTTGAGGCGCTGGCGCGTTGGGTTCATCCCGATCGGGGTTTTATTCCACCGGATAAATTTATTTTGGCTGCTGAACAACATCAATTAATTGGTACTGTCACTACCGTGTTATTCGAGCAGGCGCTTAGACAAAAAAAGCAGTGGCAAGATAAAGGCTTAAATTTTAATTTGTCACTAAACCTCTCGCCTTTATCACTAGAAAGTTCTTCTTTTGTTGATTCTTTGGCTGACTTTGTTAGTGGTCATGGCGTTAAGCCTGCTGATATTACTATCGAGATTACCGAGAATATTTTATTGGGCGATATTGCAAAGTCTTTGCAGATTTTGTCACGTTTAAGGTTAAAGGGGTTTCTTATATCCATTGACGATTACGGCACTGGTTTTGCCAATGCTGAACAGTTATCCAGAATTCCCGCCACTGAATTGAAGCTGGATAGAAGTATTATCAATGGTCTGGCGGGAAAGCCCAGATTAAGAGCCATTGTTGACAGCACGGTTCGTTTGGCAAAAGACTTGAATTTAAGAACTGTAGCTGAGGGGGTTGAAACCAAAGAAGACTTTCTTGCGCTAGTGGGGCTGGGTGTCAATGAAGTACAGGGTTATTATTTTTCACGTCCAATAGATGCTGATTCACTATTGTCGTGGGTGCAGAGGGACCTTAAGGCGTTGCGGAGTGATAACTAGCTGGCAGGGGTTCTGAGCGAGCCCCTGTTGGCCGGGTTGTGCTTGATTGGCTAGTAGCTACTAAAAAGTCAGCTAATGCTTAGTCGCAGTTTGGAGTTACTGGTTTAAAAGTATTTAAGCCCAGAGCCCACCAGATAAAGCAGCGAGAGAATATACCATTTAGGATCAACATTAAGGAGATCGCTATAACGAACCATTCAATAGGGTTCATATAGGGTTGGCTAAATGCCCAGAACCCAAAACCAATGCCAAATAAAAGCCTTATTACCCGTTCAATATTACCCAAATTGCGTTCAAACATGATTCCACCATTAATAAATGTAGGGAAGGCGTTTGCCTTATTGCTGTGACATGACGTGATTTTCTACTATGTGCTGTATATAAACAAGTGTGGACTGACGTAGCCTATTATTAGCAGCCTAAATTTATTTGATTGAACGGCTGTCTAGCCGCAATGCCCAGTTACCTTGATGGGTTCCGTTGCATGACTCTTCAGAGTCAAAAATAATCTGCCCTGCTGTTTGAGGAAGTTTAATACCGATGTTAAGGAGTTCGGATTGAATCTGTTTATGCATCTGTCGGTAAGTCTCGCTCTGGCAGGCATGCTGTTGGTTCAGGTTGTTATCGAAAATACAAATAACTCGCAGGCTTGAAGGGAAATTGCTGTAATCTGCTCGATGGGTTAACCATTGAAACCCGGTAACGCTTTGCAGGAATTCTTCGCAGGCCCTGGTCAGTGCCAGTTGAATATTATGATCAATTTTTTTCTGTGTTTTGGTTTTTGGTTTTACCATTTTGAGCCTATTGGCTAGTTGCTTGCCATAGCGAGTTGCTGTTCATCCACCATAGACCGCCAGACAGCGTCGGCCTCATCAATAGTCATTTTTCCAAACAGTGCCATATAGCGCTCACACTGAGTGAGAAATATCGTTTTTTCGTACTGTTGCCAAAAGGATAGAGTCCAGTCTTCATCATTGTGATGATCGTTACTGCAAGGTTGATTGTAGAGTGCCAGTTGGGTACTACCGTCTTCAAGCCGGGTTTCTATAGTGCCAAAGCTGTATTCACCGCCTTCAAAAAAATCCATCCGCTGTAGATCTAATTCAGATAGCGCAAGTAACACCGCACCCTGCACATAACCGTCAGGCTTGGGTACCAGAATAGGAAAAGTGTCACCGGCATAGGTTTTGGTTTGAAAGCCGGTAATAGTAGCTGCTTTGATCTCATTTGTTGCCAGTTCGCGACCAAACACATGGCGGCGTACATCGCTATCTAGCAGTGATCCATAAATAAAAAATGCTTGTGGCTTGACCATCGACTGTCCTCTTCAGCTTGAGGTTTGAATGTAGTAAGGCTGATGCCTGTTGAGTGCTAGGCCCTGTTTGCTTTTTTGTTGTGGGGCGCTCATAGAAAGCGGCGCATCATAGCATTGAATTGGTGAGCAAGGGGGGAATAATACCTATTAGGCCGCTATGGCATCGAGCATAGGCTTGACGTCAAGATAATTAAGCGTAATACCCGCGAGCTGCTCGCCGCGTTTGAGAACCAAAGAGGGAAACCCCTGAATGGGCAGGCTATGGGCTAAAGCGCGCTGTCGTTTAAACTCGGCATGGGTCACTGGCGATTCTAAATCCCTGGTGAATGTTTCTGTTTGTAGTTCCAGCTCCGCTGCTAGTTGCAATAATACTGAGCGATCCGAGGGATTTAATGCCCGTAAATAATAGGCCTGTTGAATAGCGTCGATCATCGTATCCTGTGCTCCTTGATTGTCGGCGGCAATAGCAGCGCGACAAGCAATATACGTTGAGCGGCGAGGTTGGTTCTTACGCCAAAAATCGAAATTAAATTCAGTGCCTAGTTGTTGTTGAATCGTGTGCCAGTAGTCTTCAATAGTTTGTTGCATAGCTATCGGCATGACTTGATCACTGTCGGGAGCCAGTCCGCCGGTAAGATTGATAACGTGAATAGATGTTGGCAGGGCGCGTTTTAATGCATCCCACGTGGGACGAAAACCCCAGCACCAGGAGCACATGGGGTCGTGGATATAAAAGAGACTGGTATCCGTCCCGGTCATGCCAAGCGTTGCTGCAACCAGGCGGAAATATCCTTGATTTCCTGCATGCAGACTTCATGTTGCATAGCATAGCTTTGGTATTCAGGCTTATAGCCTAGTGCTTGTAGAGCGTGTAGTGCCTGCTGGGCCATCGCCTCAGGCACCATCGGGTCTTGAGTGCCATGAAATAACTGGATGGGGATATGTTGATTGGCAGTTGATGGTTGCAAGGTCTTATGGGTGGCAAAATACGTCGATAGTGCCAGTAGTCCTGCTAGCGGTTTGTCATAATTTAGTGCAGCCTGATACACCACTGCACCGCCCTGCGAGAACCCGGCGAGAATAATACGCTCGCTGGCAATACCGGCAGCTATTTCAGCGTCGACCAGATCAATTACTGCTTGTGCAGACGCGAGGATTTGGTCGGTATCAATTTTCCGTTCCATATCCATCGCTAGAATGTCATACCAGGCCGGCATCACCATGCCGCCATTAATGGTGACAGGAATTTCGGGCGCGTGTGGAAAAATAAAGCGGATACCAAAGTGCTCCGGTAACTGTAATTCTGGAATGATGGGGACAAAGTCATGGCCGCTAGCCCCCAGGCCATGCAGCCAGATTACTGAGGCGTCAATACTGTCACTGGTTTCAATAATTTCACAGGGAAGAAAATTCATACTGGTACGTCTTTGTTAAATGTTGGGCAGATTATAGGGGATATCAGTTAGGCAATGGCGTAAGAGTGATAATTTTAATAATATTGCAATCGTTGTTCTATTTTAAGCTGGGTATATTAGCCGCTTCAGCACTCATTAGAACCAAATGTTATCAAACAAATTGTGTTGATTCGGTTGTTTAAATTCGGCTGGAGCGTCGCTAACATCTCACTTGCAAATAGTGTATCGTGATCGTAATTTGCACGTTGTTGCGCAGGTTAAGATACCAGCCAACTCCAGTGCCTGACTCGCTCCGCGGCCAGTAATCCCCCTAGTTAATTGAGAGAGAAAATATGAAATTAGCCATTTTATCTTGTGGCCCTAAAGCCTATAGCACCATCCGTTTCAAGGAAGCTGCTTTGCAACGTGGTCATGAGGTCAAGGTGCTAAATACGCTTAAGTTTGCGATTGATCTGCAGCGGGGGGAGCCTGATTTATATTATCGGCAACAGGTATTAAGCGCCTATGATGCAGTATTACCCCGTATCGGTGCATCTATTACCTATTACGGTACGGCAGTAGTCAGGCAGTTTCAGGAAATGGATATTTTTTGTGCCAATACCGCCCATGGTATTAGTAACTCCCGGGATAAATTGCGTAGTTTGCAAATTTTGAGTCGTCACCACATAGGTATACCACGGACCACATTTGTGCGGGATAAAAAAGATGTGCTACCGGCGATAGAGCGGGTGGGTGGTGCGCCGGTTATTATTAAGTTAATTGAAGGTACTCAGGGTATCGGTGTGCTGTTGGCCGAATCGGTAAAAGCGGCGGAGTCGATTATTGAATTGTTGCAAAGTCAAAAGCAAAACGTGCTGATTCAAAAATTTGTGGCTGAGAGTAAAGGTAAAGATATACGTGCTTTTGTCGTTGGTGACCGGGTTGTGGCGGCAATGCGTCGAGTCGCACAGGGACAGGAGTTTCGCAGCAATGTGCATCGCGGAGGTATTGCCGAGGCCGTTGATTTACCGGATGAGTATGTTGAAACAGCGGTGCGGGCAGCCCAGATTATGGGCTTGCGAGTTGCTGGTGTGGATATGTTGGAAAGTGCAACCGGGCCGCAAATTATGGAAGTGAATTCATCGCCGGGTTTGGAGGGTATAGAAAAGTGTACCGGGCTTGATGTTGCCGGTGCGGTTATTGAATATATCGCGGCTCAAGTAGATTTTCCGGAGATCGATGTGCGTCAACGGCTCACGGTAAGCCGGGGCTATGGGGTTAGCGAAATCTATATACCAGAAGGTTCAAATTTTGTTGGTATGACCATTACTGAAACTAAATTACGCGATCAGGATATTAATACCCTTACTTTGTACCGTGGTGCCAAAGTTATTCCCAACCCCCGTGCAGATCGTGTGCTGGAAGCGGGTGATAAATTATTGTGTTTTGGGAAGTTAGAATCGATGCGCGGAATGGTGCCTGCTAAAACTCGCCGGCGCCGTCAACCTCAGGTGATGGATTTACCACCGGGTGTTGAGGATATTGAAGGTGAGAGTAGCGACTAAGTCTTATTTTCACTGGCTAGGGGTTCAGCTTCGAAGCACTGCAATTTTTAGTGCAACCAGTATCAGGCTTCGAAGCCGCTCGGAGCTTTTTCATGTCACCCTACCATCATGGCCCTCCAAAGTGGTGAGCCAATATAGGTATTCTAGTAAGCTGATTACAACTACGGCGATGCCCTTAAGGAACCTAAGCTTAGCTGAAGTTCGTTCTTGTCATTTTGGCGACAGAAAGGCGCGCAATGCCTTGTGGTTTTATTAAATATGCCATGTTTTCTAACGTTGGTTTGATAGCTGTATTGCTCTGTTAGGTTTAGCTGTTAATTGATTGTCTATAGTTAGGTCTTCTGTCAGAAGTAAATAAGACTGTTTTATGGTAAAAACGAAATTCTGTGTCACACTTCATAATCAAAGAAGGGCAAGCTAAGCGCGTATATTAACGCGCTTTTCATATTTACAGTAGTGGCGTTTATGTCAGAAAATTTGATAACAAAGAGTATCCTTTATTTTATTCCATCAGATTCGTTTAATGAAGAATTGAATGGTTTGCCAGGTGCTTATGTTGCGGTCTGTCTTATTACGGCAATACTGACATTACTGGTCGCCATTTTCCTACCTTTTTCGCCACTTAGTTCCGAGCAACTGATAAATGCTGAGGTAATAGCGCTGTTGACAGCTGCAGGGTATTTAGGTGGGCTACTGATTCTCCGTTATAGTGGTCATCTGATAGTGTCTATCAATCTTTACTCTGTCACTGTCTTTGCCAATATTTTATCTATCGTTTTTCTTACCGGTGGCTTCTCAGAGTCACCACAATTAATTTTGATGTTGTTTGTCCCAATTTGGTCTTTCATTATGCTGGAAGCTATCTACGGGTTTCTCGCCAGTATTGCGGTAGTGATCGCGGTGGTGCTGCTATATGTGTTGGAGGCACAGGGCTTTGTTTTCCCTCAGTATATTCCGGAGCAGGCTATACCTTATATGCGACTTCAAGCTTGGATAGGTTTGTTGTTAATTGTGACCGCTTGCTTATACACCCATGTACATAAATATAATGCGCTGAATGAGCGTTTAAGTAATGAACGTGGCCGCTTTGCCTATGAGTCGTTGCATGACCCGCTTACTGGTTTGTGTAATAGAACGTTGTTTTATAAAAGAGCGAGGGCAGCTATTGAGCATACATTGGATGGCGAATTGAAAATGGCCATTATTTATCTCGATGTTGATGAGTTCAAGCCAATTAATGATGAGCTTGGTCATGAGGTTGGGGACAACGTGCTTAAAATTATTGCCAGCCGTTTAATGCTGGCAGTACGCTCCAGTGATACTGTTGCTCGTTTAGGTGGCGATGAGTTTGGGATTGTTTTACATGGTATGGCAGATAAGGATGTTGCTAGAGTAATCAGTGAAAAAATCGTCACTGCACTTTCGGCCCCAATAGTGACGGCTGAGCACGAACTTCGGGTGGGCAGTAGCTTGGGGGTGGTTGTGGGTCCTGATAATGGTACGCAACTTGATGCTTTAGTTAGACAGGCCGATAATGCCATGTATGAAGCCAAGCGCGGTGTCGATAAAATTTGTTTTGCGTAGGTCTCGCTTAATTTAATTAGTTAATAGCACCGTATCGGTAATGTAACTATTTGTTTCCAGTGATGACACCATAAAGTGAGCGACGTCGGAGCGGGAGATGTTACCCGCGGTAATATCTTCCAAATCAGTAATAACACGGTAACTAGCTTTACCCATCTCATCCGTTAAAAAACCAGGCCTGACGATCGTCCATTGTTGATGGCTATCCAGAATAATTTTTTCTGCACGATCCTTATCTTCATAGATTGTATCAAGAAAAAGTGGCTGCATAATTTTGTCGTAAAAAAATCCGCCGTGGCCGCGACTATTGCCTGCACCAATACCCGTTACGATGATAACGCGTTGAACGCCATGGTTAGTCATTGCCGCTAATACATTACTCGTACCTGCAGAAAAAAGGTTCACTGGTTTGCGCGTAGGTTTAGTGCCAACCGAAATGATAACAGTATCTTTGCCTGCTACGGCTGTTGATACCGAATCAGGGTCTAAAATATCTGCCTTGATAACCGTGAGTCGGTCATGAGAGACGGGCATGCGCTCAGGCCTTCTTGCCATTACCGTAACACTATGGCCTCGTTCGAGTGCCAGCTTTACCGTTTCGAGGCCAGTACCGGCGGTGCCGCCGATGACTAATACACGCTGCTCTATAAGAGTGTCAGTGCTGAGTTGTGGCGCGGCGTCGCCAGCATTTATTGTTTGATTCTTGCTGCTGCATGAAATAACACCGAAGGCAGTGATAAGTAGCAAAATGGTTAATCTCATTATTCATCCTTAAATTATTTTGATTAGCTAATAGTGTTTCTTATAAATTATTAAAATCAATCAGTAGAGGCGACGCAATTATAGCAGTCGATAGCGCTCGTGTGGTTATTCTACAATGCAGCACAGGTAATAAGGCGTGCTGGTATTTTATCTTTTATTTGCTCGTGTAATGCCGGTAGCAAGGACCAGTGTGTTCCTTGTTTATAGTGGTGTGCGGTATGGTAGCCCAAATTTCCTGTGGTGATATTGTAAAAGCGGTTGAGGTTGTTTCTGGATGCCTCAAATTCATTGTCAATGCTGAGCCCCGAATGGTGCTCGTAGGTTGCCCAGGCGGTAAGTAGTAAGCCGGTTATCATGGGTAATATCAGCAAAAACAGTGTGGCTAGAGGTTTGAAATAAGCCATGATTGCTACCACGGCTAAGGTGGCGAGGCCATATACGATAAAGCTCTGTTGTATTTTAGGAAAGCGTTTGCCGACTTGGAACCCTCGATAATAGGCAGTACTCGCTACATTCAAGGTATATTCAATTTCACCCATTTGGGCCCCGGATTTACGCTGCCAGCGGCTTTCATCCTTGTTCTGATCCAGATAGTTATGGTGATGACCTAGCACATGGTGTAGCAGCCATAGATTGGTGGTGACGCCGGTGTGCAATGCGTAGAAAAATTCCAATAATCGGTTCAGTATTTTGAGTCTGAACGTGGGGATGTGCTGGTGATGGTGGTTCCATGCACAGATTTTCCCTTTAGGGATTATCATCAGCAGCCAGAAAACCGCTAATGCCCAGATGTTATCCACCAAAAAATATAGACTAAAGTCGAGAATACTAAATGAAAGAATAATAGCGACAGGTAAACGATCAGCGGCAAATCTAAACACAAAACAGAACCTAATTATTAGCGATGGATGAGAATAGAGGATCCTGAGCATAATGAAAGCATTTTTTAGCCTCCCTCTGCTTATATAGACGGCAGTGAAATAAGCTAGAAAGACAGGTTTTCCTCAATGCTCGACACGAGCAGCCACTTGAATGTCTATAATTAGCAGCAGTTACGTTAGCTTTAGTGTTATTGTATAGCGTGGTTTTAATTCAGGGCTTTCTCTGGATGCAGGCCAAAAAACGGGTTGATAGATAAAAAGCAATAATTATGTTGTGTTATTTATAAACTAGAGGAATGGATTATGTTGAATAAAGTATTATTGTACATGGCGTTACTGGTGACGGTTTTTATTAGTGGCTGTGAAAAAGAAGGTCCAGCAGAGAGTGCAGGTGAAGCAGTTGATGAGGCGGTAGAAAAGCTGCAAGAGAAAGCTCAGGATTTAGGTGATAAAGTTGAGGGTGGTGAAGAAGGCATAGCAGAGAACGCAGGTGAGGCAGTTGATGAGACTGTGGAAAATATCCAAGACAAGGCTCAGGATTTGGGTAATGAGGTTGAGGATGCTTGTGAAAAAATGAAAGAGGGTATGGGGGCAGAGGATAAAGACTGTTAATTTATTACATGCCGTTATTTTTTCGGAATGAAAAAGAGCTGCAATTGCAGCTCTTTTTCATTTTGGTGTCGTCTTTAAAGCCTTGCTACATTAATTTGAATGGATGAGTGGTAATCAATGCTTACCGTTCAACAGTCAATATTGTAGCTGTTACTTTTCTCCCTTTTCCACCTTCCATGTCGTTTCAGCGTTACCGCCTTTGGTTCTGGCTGCTTCCCGCGCTGCCTGAACAGCAGGTAGCAATAAGGCGCTAGGGGGTTTTTGCGCCGAGCTTACAGCGCTGGGAGTTTGTTGGCTGGGGGCGCCAGATTTCTCGGTGGATTCGCCATCGATACCGTCGAACTTAAGGTAACCGGCAGAAAAAGCACTCTGTGATGCAATGATGGTCAATAGAACCAGTGAGGATTTAAGTGATAGTAAGTGTTTCATTGGCTGTCTCCTGTTGTGGCATTTAGTTATGTGTCGTATGCGCAGGAGAAACGGTTCATTTTTAGTCGTGGAATAAAACTTCAGGTTGGGTAGTAAGGTAGGTGATAATCCAATGAGATGAGTTTCGGGCTATTACATTCGAAGGGTAAATCAATACTAATGAGGCGGTGTTAACTATTAATAGAAAACTGCGGTTTGCTGGATTTATTTTTTTCGCATTGATCAAGCCAATTCAGTAGGGGTTGCCAGCTATCAACATCTTTAGCATCCACTCTGGGCATTTCAAAAATACCCTTGCCAACCTCCGACGCTTTTATATATTGCTGGGTATCACGCAAGCTGGCGATAAAAGGGATGCCCAGAGAGTTTAAAAATTGCTCCAGTCGGTGATAGACGAGGGTATTTTTGCGAACGCGGTTGGCGATGACGGCGACGCGTCCTTCATCACGCCGGATTTTTCCCTGCAGCAAAATATCAGCAATAAAGTGGGCGACGGCGTGTATGTCGATGGAAGACGGTAATACCGGGATCAATATCGCATCACTCTCCAATAATGTTTGTTTGAACTGGGCCACATCAAGCCCCGACGGGCTATCAATAACCGCCCGCTGGGTTGCGCGCTCAGGACGTAAAAACCAGTTTCTGGTCACATTGGTGGGTTGCTTATAAGCAGAGATAATTTGTATGTCAGGACAGCTTTCAGGCCGACGGCTGACCCAGAAGCTACTTGATCCCTGGCTGTCGTAATCAATCAACACCGTTTTTAGCTGCTGTGAACTGTAATAGCTGGCAAGGTTGGTCGCCAGGGTGGTCTTACCGGAACCACCCTTTGAATTTACGATTGCGACACGAAATATACTGTCAGTAGTCAAAATAAAACGCCGTGCTTTGTCTGTAGAGTTAATCAGTGTAGTTGCAATTTAGGGGCCATGCATTGCTGTAAATCACAATCAAATAGAAATAATACCCTTCGGTTTGGTTAATCCTTTGGCAAATAGTTTTACGTTGGTCTTAGTCTGGTGTGCATTCATCGATTGTATCTACATGTAGTGTCTCTATTTGCATACGTGCCACCCTGCAGCAAACTTCCTCGGCCGCATTACAAAGAAGTTAAGGTCAGGCAACGGGATGCCCTGCTAGTATTTGATGCTGAGAATAACGAATAGAGAACCCGGACTATGGATATCAAGCTCTCTGAACCCGCGCAAGGTCCACTGCAAGGCCTTCGCGTTATTGACATTACTGCGCAAATTACCGGTCCACTTTGCTCCCAGCAACTGGGCGATCTGGGTGCCGATGTAATTAAAATAGAGCCCATGCATGGTGAGATTGCCCGCTGGATGGCGCCGCCGCAAAAAGCCGGTCTTACCGGTTATTACTGCCAGATGAACAGAAACAAGCGCAGTCTGGCGCTCGATCTGAAAAGCCCTGAAGGCCTGGAAGTGATAACCAGGCTGGCATCAGAGGCCGATGTATTGGTGGAAAATTTTCGCACCGGTGTCACTGATCGCCTGGGTTTCGGTTATGACACTTTGAAGGCGCTCAATCCAAAACTGATTTATGTGGCGATCACCGGTTTTGGCAGCACGGGGCCTTATTCCCATCGCCCCTGTCAGGATATGTTGGCGCAGGGTTTGTCCGGGATGGCCTATATTCAGGGGCGGCGTCATGGCGGCAAGCCACAGTTGATTCAGTCGGCGATTGTTGACAAAAGCACCGCCGCCACTGCCACCGGCGCGGTATTGGCCGCACTCTATGCGCGGGACGGCATTAATGGTACCGGCACTGGCCAGCGCGTCGATGTGCCGATGATCGATGCGTTTGCCGCTGTTTCGATGCCCGACATGATGCCCGTTGATAGCTTTATTCCCAGTGATTTACCCGACCCGGAGCCGTTGGCATTGTTACGGGTGTATGAGACTAGCGATGGTTATTTAGTGGGAATGGCATTTCAGGACGACCATTTCCAGGCCTTCTGCGAGGTGATGGAGTGCCCGGAGTTGATGGCCGATCCGGCGATGAATTCGATGGGCGCGCGCATGGCCGACTTTGACACCTGGCTTGATGCCACCGCTGAAGTTATTAAGCGTTTTAGTACCGAGGAAGCGTTGTCGCGGCTTGAGCAAGCCGGTATCCCTTTCGGGCCGGTAAAAACCATTCGTGAATTTGCGCAGGACCCACAGGTTAAACACAACGGCACTATCTTTGATGCCGAGCACCCGGAGGCGGGCACCATGCGCTATGTGCGCTACCCGGGGCATTTGTCAGACACACCTGCGGCCTTGTACCGTCATCCGCCGCGTTTAGGTGAGCACAGTGATGAGATTCTTGGCGAGCTGGGTTACGGGGAAGCTGCGATCGCCAATTTGCGAACACAGGGGGTTGTTGGTTAAGAGGCTCTGCCCCCACTATCTTAATTGTGACGGGGTTATAGATCGTATTGATCTTTTATTGAGGACAAAAGCGGGCGAACTTATTTTAAACGATGATAGCGTTATGCAGCTATTGGAAGAAAGGAGATTGGGGTCAGAGTAAAAACTCCCGCAAGGTTTATGCTTGGTTTTTACTCTGACCCCAATCTCTTACTCTGACCTCAAATCTAGTTACACAAACAACCTACGGATTTAGTACTCGAACAGCAGGCGCAGATGGGTACGATAGTTCAGGATTTGTTCAACCAGTACGGTGTTGTCGCCCAGTACCAAGGCCAGAATGATGCCGCCCTCAATGCTAGACGTAAACATATCGCCAAGGGAATCAACGGATACTTCCACTCTGGGTTCACGCTCAGCCAGTACCAGTTGCAAACGCCCGACAATCATCTCTCGCCAGTTAAGCACCCCGCGTTTCATTAATGCATGAACTTCCTCGTTAAGCTGCTGACTCTCATAGCTAAAACCTGCAACCAAACAGCCTGGGTGAGTACTCTCTAAATCAGCCATCATTTCGGCCATTAACTTGAGAAAGATCAACAGCCGCTGCAATGGATCTTCACTTAGCTCATCGGCTCGTTTAAACATACCACTAAAAATTTCTTCGTCGGTGGCCAGGTAGCGCTCCACCAAGCTCTTGGCCAGATCCGTCTTGCCCTTGAAGTGATAGAAAAATCCGCCCTTGGTAATTGCCGCATGATCCAGCACATCATCGATAGATGTACCTGCAAAACCCTGCTTAAGAATCAATGCTTCAGCGACGGTAAGTATCCGTTCCTTGCTATTGTTTGCTCTGGTATTCAAAACCGCTCCTTTGCTTGGTTGATATTGTGCTTTGTTAACTGCACTGCAAGTATAGTTAACCGATGTACGACACCGACAATTTACTCATTACACCGACAATATTTATTTATCTTTTTGATTTTAAAAGAAAAAAACTAATGCTCGTTTCGATACCACCAGTCCACTGCTTTTTCGGCATATCAATCTTACACTGTGCGCCATCATTAACCGAGTCCAATAAAAGAGGATGGCAACATGAAAAACTATCGCAACGCTCTACCCCAACTTGGGAATACTACATTTTTATCCGATGGCGGAATGGAAACCACATTACTATTCACCAAGGGAATTGATTTGCCCCATTTCGCCTCGTTTCCACTGTTAGATTCACCAGAGGGAATGGCAGCACTCACTGACTACTACGAAACCTACGCACAGATAGCCGTGCAATCGCACTGCGGGTTCATTTTGGATACACCAACCTGGCGCGCTAATTCGGACTGGGCAACGCTGCTGGGATACAACCGGGAGCAGCTAGCCGATATCAATCGCCGTGGCATAAAACTGATGACAAAAATTCGCGATGAGTACACATTACCGCAATGCCCCATGGTGATTAGCGGAGCGATAGGACCCCGCGGCGACGGTTATCAGGTTGGTAAAAAAATGACTGCTACGGAAGCCGCCCACTATCACAGCGAGCAAATTGATACTTTTGCTAGCACCGACGCTGACATGGTCACTGCGTTCACACTGACATATCCCGAGGAAGCAATTGGCATCAGCATCGCTGCCAGGGATGCCAATATCCCTGTTGTTCTTTCGTTCACCACTGAAATTGATGGCCGGCTTCCTTGCGGCATTACTCTGGCTGACGCGATTGAACAGGTCGACGCCGCGACCGATAGCTATCCCGCATACTATATGATTAATTGTGCGCACCCAGAACACTTTAGCCAGGCACTGGTTGATGGCGAACCTTGGGTAAAGCGTATCCGAGGTATAAAGGCTAATGCTTCAAGGCTATCGCATGCGGAACTTGATGCTGCGGAAACTCTCGACAGCGGTAACCCGGTCGAGCTAGGGCAGCAGTATCAAACGCTACTGTTACAATTTCCTCATTTCAATATTCTGGGGGCTGCTGCGGTACAGATGATCGCCATATCAGTGCTATCGGCAGCCATTGCTGCACGATGGCACAGTGTGCTTAGCATTCACCATTATTGCAATCATTGGGTCAGAGTAAAAAACCAGGCTATTGGTTTTTTACTCTGACGGCACGCAATACAAGTCAGAATTTTGATGGGGTTTGAGCTAGCAGCTTGATGAGCATAAGCATTTTATGCTGTCAGTGGGTATGGCTTTAAATATTTATCGGTGCAACACCAAGAAAAATGTCTCGAAGTTCACTTTGGTGGCCATTTTTCCAGGTGTTAGGCGACAATGACATTTTCCAGGAATAATTAGTGATGACACATAGAGTTGAGTTTCCCAAACAAGAGTCAGGTAAATTTTATATGTGCGAGGGAGGCACTGAAACAGAGGTGATGTATAAGCATGGTTTTGACTTCCCATATTTCGCAGTATTTGAGTTGCTTAAAAACCCCAAGGCAGTATCCAAATTGAAGCAAATGTATGAGCAGTACTTCTCAGCTGTTTCAGAATATAATATGTCGGCGTTAGTAGGAGGCCTTGATTATCGAGCTAGTCCCGATTGGGGGAGAAAACTTGGATATTCTGACCGGGAACTTGCGGATATCAATCACGAATGTATAGAGTTCATTCGAAAAACAGCATCCCCTTTCTCTGGGGAGATCAATGAAACCCTGATACAAGGCTTAATCGGGCCAAGAGGTGATGCTTACGGAAAAGGCGGAAATATAAATGCAGAGGAAGCTCAAGAATATCATTCTGTACAGTTATCTACTTTAAAAGAAGCAGACGTTGATTTGGTTACAGCCATTACGTTTAACAACATAGAAGAATCAATAGGTGTAGCTAGAGCCGCAAAAGAAATTGGATTGCCACTTTGTATATCACTATCTTTAGACTCTTCTTCAAGGTTAAACAGCGGGCCTTCTTTAGGTGAAGCAATTAGTGCTATTGATGAAAGAACTGACAGTTCTGTAGATTTTTATATGATAAATTGTGTTCACCCCCTTGAGTATGAGCCAGCATTCGAAAATGAAAATTGGATGAAAAGAATTAGAGGTGTACGTCCTAATGCATCCGCTATGGATAAAATTAGTTTATGTAAGATAGGTCACTTGGAAGATGGCGATCCTGTAGCGCTTGGGGAGCAGGTTGGAGGCTTAATGAAGCGCCATTCACATATGGATATTTTTGGTGGGTGTTGCGGGACTTGGGATAAACACCTTAAAGAGATTGCTAAAAATGTTATCTAGATATGGCCTCATGTAACAGGTCAAAGTACTCGAGAGAATCAAATTTTCTCCAGTGTTTTAGCTGTTGTTAGTGGTAAGTACTGGAATTCGCTATTACTGTATATTGTTTTTTTGGACAAACTGGAGATATTATTGTGAGCTTTTATGAAGAAAAAATTCTTCCGCATATCATAAATTGTGGATGTTCTACTCCAGATATTATGGAGTTACGAGCGAAAGTGGTTCCGCTGGCTTATGGCGATGTGTTAGAGGTGGGAATGGGCTCGGCTTTAAATCTCGATTTATATGATTCAACTCAAGTCAATAAAGTTTGGGGGCTTGAACCCTCTGTAGGTATGCGTAAAAGAGCCAGTAAGAATTTAAAAAAATCCCCCGTTCATGTTGAATGGTTAGGGCTTCCAGGAGAAAAAATTCCTCTTGAAGACAGTTCTGTTGATTCTATCGTTCTAACATATACATTATGCACAATTCCTGATTGGCGTGTGGCAATGGAACAGATGTACAGAGTCTTAAAACCTCAAGGTAAATTACTTTTTTGTGAACATGGTAGATCACCTGATTCTTCAGTTGAACGGTTGCAAGACAAATTGAATCCTGTGTGGGGTAAATTATTTGGTGGTTGTAACTTAAATAGAACTGTCGTTAAAAATATTGAAGAGTCAGGTTTTAAAATTGAGTGGAATGATAATATGTATATGAATAAATTCGCGAAATTTGCCACGTACATGAGTATTGGATCAGCTATAAAAGCATAAGTGCATAAGAATTAATGTAAGGGCAGTAGGTTGAACTTGGCCCGATAAAACAGACACGGATTTATGTCTGTATTACGGTGAGCTATTGAGCTGGCGGAAGGAGGTGCTCATTGAGACCCGTGAAGTGGCTTCTCGAGTGGTTGTTAGATCTAAACTTCTATATGTCAGGTGGGCTTTGTTTTTTAGTAAGTTATTAGCGGCTTGACTCTAAACCAGTTTCTTCATTCAGGCGGTTAAGAGTCTTGAGATCTTCGCGTTCTTTGGCGAGATTACTTTGCAGGGGTTTTACCCGGGTTTTTACTCTGATCCCAAATATCTATATCTTTTACAGCGGAGTCTTTATAATCCTCCACCTTTTAGCAGAAGAGCTTTATACAGATGCCAATTGAGAATGTCTGGGAATCCAAAGGGCTCCACATGCTATATACCGGTGAGTTAGGGGGTGATGAAATATTATCCCATGTCTTGAAGCTAGCAAGTGACCACCGAATTGATAGCGTTAAATACATCATTGGTGACTTTACAGGCGCAACGGCGATTGATGCTGAAGAGAGGCATGTTAAAACTCTTGTTGCTTACAATAGTGCGTTAGCAAAAACCAACCCGTTCATTTTAAACCCCACAGTTCTGCCCAATAATGAATTGGGGCAGTCTTTGGTATCACTCTATGTCCTCTTAACTGAGGGCATGCCTTGGATGACCGAATGGTTTTATTCAGAGCATGCTGCCAGAAAATGGATACTTGAAGCGTTATAGTTTGTGCGATTGGGGTCAGTAAAGACGCTGGTGTTCGCTCTTGTCGCTTTTCAGTTAAGAGTTGGCTAAAAGCTATTGATTCTGTTTTTATGGAATGTGTATCTTAATAAGGAGGCTGTGATGTTAATGGCAGCTTTAACACTATGCGGGTGTGCTTATCCCGTGACAATGTCTTGCAGTCGCATCGTCAGCAACCAAGCTGGCAAGGTGTAATCTAATCCTGCTCATCGTTACTAAAAACCTGTTGCTTCCAGTCTGGCCCCATCGCTTGCTCGATATATTCGCGCATAAACTGACGAATTTTTTGTGATGGAGTGACGTCTTCTTGCTCACAGAGTTTTTCAAAGACCGCTTTTTTTTGGGGGTCAACCAAGAGTGTTAATCGTGCGGTGCGTTTTTCCATAGGGCGGCTCATTTTTAAAAAAGCTGGCATGTTAATTCAATTGTTAAGATAGTGAAACCATCTGACACTACCAGCTGCAGTATTGGTGTTGGTATGGCGTTGCTGATCCGTTTGGTTTAATACTTTGATGCCTGGGCAGGGGATGGAAACCCTGCGTTATTGTGGTGGCACATCATTGATCACCGAGCGCCTCCTTTTTATTTTCCCACAGAGCCAGATAGCGCTTGCCAGCAGTAACCATCCCTATTGAGGGCCACCAAGGTTTGGTAATTATGCCTACAGTTACCTTGCAGTGAACTCATTGAAGTTTTCATCGCGGGGCATCTGTGGGTAGTTATAGGGAATATCATCTCGTATTGAATGTTAATTGTATTAACATATAATGCGAATGCAAGAGCCAGTTTAGGATTTGTTGCTGGTGTTAGCTCGCCTGAGGGTTATTTGTTCCATTATTCATTGAGGAGACACCACGATGTCGCACCGCGCCCTCTTTTTTCGTTGCGGGTGGCATATGCCCTGCGCGAAGCGCTGGGTGAAGGCTATGGTCGGGCGGAGTTAACCAAAGATGTTATTGCCGGCATGACGGTTGGGGTGATTGCGATTCCGCTCGCCATGGCTTTGGCTATCGCCAGTGGGGTGCCACCTCAATATGGCTTGTATACGGCGATTATCGCTGGCGCCCTTATTGCGTTGACCGGTGGCAGCCGTTTTAGTATTTCAGGGCCGACGGCAGCTTTTGTGGTTATTTTGCATCCTTTGACAAGCAAGTATGGTTTAGCCGGGTTGTTGTTAGCGTCAATAATGGCCGGCACTATTTTGATTGCCATGGCCTATGCGCGGCTAGGCGTTTTATCGAATATATCCCGGAATCGGTGACGCTGGGTTTTACCGGTGGTATCGCGATTGTGATTGCGGTGTTGCAGCTGCCAGATTTTATGGGGCTACCCATTGACGAGATGCCGGAGCATTTTGTTAGCAAAGTCACCATCATTGGCGACAACCTGCTGCAGGCACAGGCGGGTAGCACTCTGATTGCGTTATTCACCCTCACGGTGATGATTATCTGGCCGCGATTGCGCACGCCGATACCGCCGTACTTGCCGGCGCTGGTGTTGGCTTGTGTCTTTGGGGTGGTGCTGAGGGGGGTGGGGGTCGAAGTAGATACCATCGGTTCCCGCTTTCAGTATCTGCTGGCAGATGGCAGTGTAGCGGCAGGTATTCCTCCTTATCTGCCGACTATAGAGTGGCCCTGGAACCGTGCTGGGGCTGATGGCCAACCTCTGGTGTTGTCGCTGTCGCTGATTTCGGAGCTGCTGCCCTCGGCTTTTGCTATAGCTATGCTGGGTGCAATCGAATCCTTGTTATGTGCGGTGGTGTTGGACGGTATGTCCGGCAAGCGTCACAGTGCTAACAGCGAATTACTGGCTCAGGGTTTGGGTAATTTGGTCACACCTTTTTTTGGTGGGATGACGGCAACGGCAGCAATTGCGCGCTCGGCGACCAACTTCAAAGTTGGAGCGGTCTCGCCCATTGCGGCCATTATCCATGCGCTGGTTGTCTTGCTGGGATTGCTGCTGCTGTCCCGGGCGCTTGCGTATATACCCATGCCAGCGATGGCCGCGCTGCTGATAGTGGTTGCCTGGAATATGAGTGAAGCAACCAAGTCGCTTAAGTTGGTTAAGCGCTCGCCTGGCAGTGATGTGTTGGTGCTGTTGACCTGTTTATCGTTGACTGTTTTTTTCGATATGGTGATCGCCATAACCGCCGGTATCCTGTTGGCCTCACTACTGTTTATGAAAGAGCTAGCGGCACTAACCCAGGTAATTGACATTACCGACAACCGCGATTTTGTGCACAAAGCGTTACCGGCGAATTGTAAGGTATTTAAAATCCGCGGCGCATTGTTCTTCGCAGCTGCAGATCGTATTTTTGGTGAACTGTCGCAACAGCTTGAAGGTCATGATGGCATTGTCTTGCATATGCAGTACAGCGCTTATCTGGATGCAGGTGGGCTGTCGGCGATTGAGAAGTTAATATCCTATTGTGAAAAAAAACAAATACCGATTCGTTTTTCCAGCTGGCAATTTCAACCTTTAAAGACTTTAGCGCGAGCGCGAACGGAAGTTAAAGGTCCGCTGGATTTATCGTTTTCAACTCTGGATGAAGCGATTGATAATGTTATAACTACAGGAAAATAATATGAAGTTGGATGATGCAATTGCATTGGGAAGAGACGGGCAGTGGCAAGAGGCGCAGGTCAGAGTGAGCCCTCAGTCTCGGAGCCAGTGGTTTTTGATGTTAAGCGACCACCAAAATAAATTTTATATTCTCGCCGATAATGAAGACGAACCCATTGCCAGTGATGACTTGAATACATTGACTCAGATGATCAAATCGCTGGGCCTGAAAAATTTTACCGTTTTTTTGTAATTCTCGATAAGGAAAATTTTTATGAGTAGCTACCCAGCGTGCCCGAAGTGCCAGTCTCAATTAACCTATGAAGATCGCGATTTATTTGTGTGTCCAGAGTGCGCCCATGAATGGCAAGCAAACTCTCAGGAGGATAGTTCAGAACAATTGCTAAAGGTAAAAGATGCCAATGGTAATGATCTTTTTGAAGGTGACAACGCCACGCTGATTAAAGACCTGAAAGTCAAAGGCAGTTCCAGCGTGTTAAAAATAGGTACCAAACTCAAGATAAATCGTATTGTTGATGGTGACCACAACATCGATTGCCGGGTCGATAAAGTCGGGGAAATGATGTTGAAATCCGAGTTTGTTAAAAAAGCGGCTGCATGAGAGATTGTGGCAGAGTAAAAACCCGGATGTTCGCCCTTAACCTAAAGCGGAAGAATATAAAATCATAGTTATCCCTGCGCAGGCGCACTGCTGTCCGGGATAATTTAAATTAGTCTTACCCGCGAAAAGCCTGCCCTCGAAAGATTGAATCGGGGGCGGGCATCCAGTTGCGATTAATGATCAAAATTACTTGAACTCTTTTATACACTGCAAAAACAGCGTGTTTTACAAGTGTCGACTGTATGCACTCCGTAACTCTGGATCCTACGCGCAGAGCCTGCTCCCGCCTAAAGCATACGGGGGCAGGCTCTGCGCGTAGGATGACGACCTGGAAATCAAGTTTCAACTTTGCATTTCATAGAGTTAGCCTTGTATTTATAGACTCAAGTGCTACAAACGACATTTTATCCCTGACAGTCGTGCGTGCAGGCGGGAATCCAATGCGGTAAAAGAGGACTTAACGGGTTTTTTGATCAACTAGATAAGCTTTCTTATAGAGATTTTCTGCTTTGGTTGACGTGGTTTAGTGCTAGTCAGATGTGCGCGGTGTTGGAGAAGCAGAAAACCCGCTGGAAGTGGTTAAATAAAGTGTAGTCGGCCAGCATTTTCTTAAAAATAACCCACTTCGCATGTTGTAATGATAAATGTACTACAGCGGGTGGCAGCCCTGAACAGCGAGTGCAATATTTGCGTTGTTGCGGGCGGTCTGGTAATAGCTATCAATTGTTTGCTGGCTCGCGTTCTGTAAATTCACACCGGTGGCACCGGTCAAAACCATAAGTGACTGTATTGTACTTTTGTCTGATTTATAAGCGTTAAAGGCGCTGTAAATTTGGTCGCATGAAACGGCTGCAGCAATACTGCCGCTGGTCGAAGCCTTCTGTAATTCGGAGGCGGTTTGGCAGCTGGCGAGACAAAGCGAAAGCCACAGGCAAGAAATAACGCGATTCATAGGTGTAATAGGTAGTGTCATTCTGGGTACCTTGCCCGATAAGGCCTGCATTTGGCTTGGGCTTTTCGTCTGTTTGATTGTGTTTGGGTGATTCTACAAGATTAACTGCTGAATGTGGATAGCGTGGTTCAGAGTAAAAACGCTGACGTCCGCTTTGGCAAGGAGCGATACAACAGCCCCAACTAATCTTGGGGCTTTTTCATATCTGTAATGTGGTGAACCAGTGGGCTAGCGAAAAGGCATGCGCACTGAGGCCCGCGAAGTGGCCTCTGAGCGGTCTATCATAATTACCGTAGATTTAAGTTACAGCTAAGCCGCTGCTGCTTCAGATTCTTTTTCAGTCTCTTCAGTAACTTCTAGCGCTGCCAGTTTAGCTTCTAACTCTTTAACCTGCTGTTCCAATTCGAACTTTTCTTGTTTGTAGGTCTTGGCTTTCTTTTGCAGTAAGTCGTTAGCAGCCTGACTCTCCACCAGTTTCTTTTTGGTGGCGTCCAGATTTTTCTTCATTCTGGCGGGATCAAACTTTTTAAGCTCTTTTAGTTCTTCGCGTTCTTTGGCGAGATCCTTTTGCAGGGACTTTACCCGAACTTTTATTTCATCGACTTCGGACTGCAATTTTTCAGAGCGGTTGCCTAACTCGCGATTGAGTTGCTCCATATGTTTGTTAGCAGTGGCGTCTTTGTTAAGGGAAGTGATTTTTTCCAGTTGGGTTGCAATGACCTTTTGTTGCTCGTCATTTTTTTTGATAAAGTCTTTTTTGTCAGCAACATGGCCGGCGATTTCTGCGGCGAGTGCATCGAGTTTGGTTTGGTATTGTGCTTTAAGATTGTTTTCGAGTTCGATAATTTTTTCTAGTTTACTGGCTGTTAGCATGTAGGTTTTCCTGTAGTTAAATATATGAAAATGATGATTTTCCGGCGTTATTCCCAATAGGCTTTTGTCTATTGAGACTGTGCCCACTCAGCCCAAAAGGTTTCAAAGTGCGATGCATTTTGTGAGCTGGTAGCCTGCCGATTACAGTGTGACCCACCAGTGCCAGCCCTGCGACACCAGAGTGTTTGGGCGCGGAAGAGAGCTTTAGCCATGAGTCTATCCGACGGATCGGAGTTATTACTGTGTGTAAAAATGGTGGGTCTTCCCAGAGTTAACCCCAACAGACTTTAGCCTATTGGATCCTAAAGGGCTTTGGCAGTGTGTGCCTTATAGCAAATGCGGTGCATTTTGTGAGCTGGGGGACCTGCCGATTACAGCGTGGCTTGCGCCCAAAGGGCGTGCTTTGGCCAAGCGCCGCGAATACTATCATTTTTGGCGCTAAAAAGTCGAAGGAAAATTAAGCAATTTTGGGGCAGGGCGCAGTTAAAAAATCGAGGCGGTAACGGTTCTGGACCTCGAATTGGGGGCTCTGCCGGGAAAGGTTAGGTTGTTTTTTGATCAGGGTGAACTGATTGAGCTTTAATCACTTTGCCTTCTGGGGCTCCTTTCAGCTGATTGCTATGCTGCTCATCAGTTAAGCGGGCACTTTTTTAGAAAACTGGCGCCAGAGTTTAACCGAAGGTGAAGGCTGCGTGGCCGAACTATCGCTCATGACGGGCATTGCTAGCGGCAGCTAGAGCGCATCACCGCCCTTGATCATGGAGCTTGTGAAAATTACATTCTCGCAAGCTTGGGCTTCATTGATTGCACTGGCTCTTGAGCTTTGAAATGATCAGTGCAGCATTTATAGCGCAACAAAACTACATTGCAACAATAATAATCAGTTAAACCATTCAGCTCTCGCTGGGGGAGTCTACGCAATGACTGCAACAACAGCCACAATAGTGCCAACTATCTGCCGATTGTGTATTGCTAACTGCGGGGTGCTGGCCACGGTGGAAGATGATGCCGGTCGTCGCAAAGTGACTAAAGTGACCGGCGATCCAGAAAACCCCTTATTTAAAGGCTATACCTGCCCAAAGGGACGAGCGTTGCCGGAGTTGCATAATCATCAAGGGCGTTTATTAACCTCACTGAAAAAACAACCAGACGGTTCGCATCAGGCTATCAAGAGTGAACAAGCGGTGGTAGAAATTGCCGAGCGCATTAAGACTATTGTTGATCAGTATGGACCTCGATCCGTGGCCTTTTATGTGGGTACGCCCAATGCGGGTCAACCCACTGCGGCGGGGGTGGGTAATGCGTTTATGCGGGCGATTGGTTCGCGCATGTTTTTTACCTCTAACACCATAGATCAGCCGGGTAAGCAGATCTCCACGGCGTTGCACGGCAAGTGGTTGGGTGGTGAACCAGATTTTGAGCAAGCCGATGCCTGGTTGTTGGTGGGAAGTAACCCGATTATTTCTAAGTCTGCAGGCATACCCGGCCAAAACCCGGCGCAAAAATTGAAAGAAGCACAAGCGCGGGGCATGCAGCTTATCGTGATCGACCCGCGCGTGTCGGATTCAGCGCGTAAAGCCACTTTCCATCTGCAATGCCGGCCCGGTGAAGATCACGCCATTCTCGCCGGTATGCTCAATGTGATTATTCAGGAGCAATTGTTTGATGCCGATTTTGTCGCAGATAATGTCACCGGTTTTGAACAATTGGCTGAGCATGTCGCGTCCTTTACTCCAGAATATGTGGCTGATCGTGCGGGCATTCCCGCCCAGCAATTACAGCAAGCGGCAAGGGTATTTGCCGGCGCAAAAATTCGTCATGCCAATAGTGGAACCGGCGCCAGTTTTTCCATGTACTGCAATCTGAAGGATTATTTGCTGGCCTGTCTAAATACAGTTTGTGGTGCTTATACCAGAGCTGGAGAGCGGGTCACTCGCCCTAATGCCATGTTGCCCGCCTATACACCGAAAGCGCAGGCTTTAGCGCCCTTTAAAGCGTGGGGCTATGGCGAAAAATTACGAGTGCGCGGCCTTACCGACACCGCCGCCGGTTTGCCTACCGCAGCGCTGGCTGACGAGATTTTATTGACGGGGGAGGGGCAAGTAAAAGCGCTGATTTGTATTGGCGGTAATCCAATGGCAGCCTGGCCGGACCAGCGCAAGACCCAGCGAGCAATGGAAGCGTTGGAGCTATTGGTGACGTTCGATGTAGAAATGTCTACCACTGCGCGACTTGCTGATTACGTTATCGCCTGCAAGCAAACCCTGGAAACTCCGGGTATGAGTCAGAGTGGCGAGGCGATTAAATATTTTGGCACAGGGATCGGGTTTCCCAATGCTTACGCGCAGTATTCTCCCCGGGTAGCTGATGTACCCCATGGTTCGGATTTAGTAGAAGAGTGGGAATTCTTTTATCAAATGGCCAATCATCTGGGACTTGAGTTGGTGTTCGTTGCCGCTTTTGGTTTTTCAAAATATCAGGAAGCAAGCTTTGAAATTATGCCGCTCAGTACCGAACAAAAGCCGACCATGGAAGATCTGTATGCATCAATCTGTGCGCATTCCCGCATCCCTTTGGAAGAGGTTAAAAAGTACCCCCACGGCCATATATTTGACAGCGATGTGCGGGTAGCGGAAAAAGATTTTGACTGTGAAGCGAAGTTGGATTGTGCTAACGCTTTTATGATGTCGCAGCTGGCTGAAGTATTTGCTCAGGATTATCAGGCTATGCATAACACGCCGGATTACCCTTTCCGCTATATTCCCCGGCGCCACAATAATTTTATGAATTCTTCAGGTCGATCCATCAGCAAACTGACAGGAGAAAATAACTGGAACCCGATCTGGATTCACTCGGATGATATGACAGCGCTGAATGTGGGCAACGGTGATTCGGTACGTATCAGTACGCCCCATGATTATATTCTTGCGGTAGTAGAGGCGGATGATTCACTGCGCCGTGGCGTAGTAGCCATTGCCCATGCTTTTGGTGGTTTGGTTGAGGAGGATCATTTATATAAAGAGCTGGGTTCCAACACTGGCCGACTGGCGTTAACGGATGAGGATTTTGATCCGATCAGTGGCATGCCGCGCATGGGTAATATTCCAGTAGCGATTAGTCCTTATCATGGTTGATAAGTTACTACGGGTTTTGCTTAATGAATTCTTTCGCGCGTCTAATCGGAGTAATAAGCCACTACGGTCCGTATTTTAGTTGTTGGCTTTTTGTGCAACAACTTGATATATATGCCAATTATGGGTGATGCCTTGAGGTGTTTTACCTGTAGATTTATGCGTTTTAAAACGAAGAACCTCAAAGTTTTTAAAAAGCGCTACAACTTCAGACTCTTCCAGGGCGGTTACTTCTGGCCAGAACACACTTGGGTTATTTCCTGATACGGCCATAGTATCTTCTTTGCCAAGGAACGAGCCACAAAAAATTCCCTTTGGGAGTAAGCACTGATATATATTTGACCAAACGTGTTCAAATTCAGAGTTGGGGCAAAAAAATAAACTTGCGTCTGCGACTACCAGCGATGCTTGAGGGTAGTCGAAGTCAATAAATGATGATTTGGATAAAATCACATTACCAATGCCGTCAAAACGGGATTGACACCTTGATATTGACTCTTGCTCGACATCGAACCCATAAACGGTGAATCCATTACGTGCTAAGTAGTCAATATCAGCCCCGGCACCACAACCACAATCGATAGCAACTTTGGGTTCGCTGACCATGCTTGCGGCAAATACTAAATCTTCGCGTATTTCGCGAAACTCAGTTGCATCAAAATACTTGGCGATTTCTTCGCTGGACATAATTAAAACCTGGTGCCGTTATAAAAAGCGCGCGTTAGCGCGTTTAGTGAAAACTGATGTTTGGCCGTTACTATTTTTTATAGCGTTGTTAACCGTTGATATCTCTAGTGTAATAGAAAAAATCTTCGTCCTTAACCCAGCCCAAAGATTCGTATAGCCTTTGTGCGGAGTAGTTAATTTTAGCAGTAGATAGTTCCAGTCGTTTCATGCCAGATTCTTGGGCATGCTCTTCAGCAGCCAGCAGTAATTTTTTTGCGACACCATGCTTACGGTGCTCGGACTTGACGTATAGATCGTAAAGAATATAAATAGGAGCCGCAGTCACTGAGCAAAAAGAAGGGTACAGCTGACAAAAACCCATAGGCATATCGCGATCTTTTGCTATGAAAATTACCGATTCTTTCCGCTCAATTCGATGTTTAATAAATTCTTTGGCCAAAACAATATCTGTCTCTTGCTCATAAAACTGCCTGTAGAGGTCAAACATTACCGCGACATTATCGGCATCGTATTCTTCTGCGATTGTTACAATTAAATCATTCATCTATTAAGGTACGGTTGATGGTTAACAAACAATGAAGAGGGTAATTTTTACCCGCAGCAGGAAAATAGTCCCTATTGTGCTGCTTGTTAAATGCCTATTTCACAAAGTGTTGTTCCGCTTTCTTGAAATAGTCCTCATAAAATACAACACCAAATATTACTATCGAATCGTTGGTAGCAATATTTCTCCCTGAGTGGCTATTTGGGACAGCTTAATATCTACACTAACGTTTTAGTAAACCCGGTTGGCTCAAATAGTATGGAGGTATAGCCGAAGTTTTTTTATTGATTTGTTATAAGTATTACGTTGATAGTGCATCCCAAAAGTCGTGTAGAAATAGTGCAGTGTATACGCACATAGATGGGAAACCAATAGCCCACAATGTTGTTGGTCCTCCCAAATCAACAGTCCACATGGCAATATAAATTAGACACCCAATCCCAGAAAATAAAACAAACTTGGTTCCATGAGCTAGCCACCTTTGAATGGGCGAGTTCAAGTCCGTCCTTGAATATGACAGTTCAAAAGCAGCGACTATAGCGCCCGCCATAAGAAAGCCAAGCATAGACAAAACAATATCTTTATCCTCGATAGACATGGATGAGAGATCATTCTTCATTAAGGGCACTAGCACCGTGAAAAAGAATATCACTACCAGGATATTTTTAATGGTAACTTCAAGTATAAATTTATTCATAGGATTCATAACGACGTTGTAGAAAAGCGCTAACCTTATTATTCAAATGTCAGGCGATAAATAGCCCATTTCTTATTTATTTAATTGATAATAAAGCATTCAAAACCACTTTGCATAATTTTTCTTATGTGAACGTTGTGCGTCACGATTGTGGATAGAAAAATGGTAGGCTTTCCCAGAGAGCCTGCTCCATGACCGAAGAAAGTGTTTCCGGGGGGAGGGGGCGATTACACCGTGGCCCGCGAACGGAATGAGTGCTTTGGCTATGAGTCCAGCGCAACATCAATTTGGGTGTAAGAAAGTTGAATCAAAGGGCTCTGACCCCTTAAATCAACCCCTTAAGTCTTCCTTAAGCTTTGATCTTGATAATGGTTACTCTTATTAAGAGTAATAGACTGTAATATTGTCGCGGATCAAATAACATGTATCCTTTCACACCTGCCAATCATCAATACCGTCATTTTTTTTTAATCTGGATCATTCAATCCCTCTATATTTTTATAGAGTTATTACCCTTAACTAAAACCTCCGTTGAACTATTATTTGCTGCTTCTTTGGCAATTACCCAAGGAGGATTATTAGGTTTGCCCATTGCGATACTGTGTCGATATGTGCGTGGAAAAACCTTGCACCGTGAGACGATACTCGCAATCGCCAGCTGCCTAAGCATCTTGCTACTATTGGGAAATTATCGGTTGTATGACCTTTATGGATTTTTCTTTAACGATTTTGTTTTCAACATCGTAACTACTGCTGGCGGCATAGAAGCCTTGGATATAACGTCATCAACATGGATAACTCTAACACTCAGCATAATGGTTTTTTTCACTGTAGTTTTTACTATTAATCGATGGCTGCCTTCAGAGCGACTTTTCCAAAAATTGGGTCGTAAAACCACCATTTCAATTTTATTCGTAACATGGCTATTTCAAAGTGGGACTTATGCACTAGCTGATTATCGTAGCTGGACTCCGGAATTACTTATTGCTGAAAAAGTCGTGTGGTATATCCCCATGACATCCAAGGGTATGCTTAAAAAACTAGGTTTAGCCAGAAATCGAGAGGTTAGGGAATATACTGTCGATCTCGGTGGCAAGTTAAACTACCAAACGTCAAAAAATGAGCTTCATATTACTCGTCCCTACAATGTTGTTTGGCTAGTCAGTGAATCTTTGCGTTGGGATATGTTAAGTGCTGAAATCATGCCCAATACGTATGCATTTGCCGATAGAAGCCAGCACTTCCTACAGCATTATAGTAGTGGCAATGGAACCCGCATGGGCATGTTTGGAATGTTCTATGGCATATATGGGTCGTACTGGTTTGATTTTCTTAAAACCAGGACGCCACCATTATTATTGCACACACTGCGAAAAAACAATTACCAAATGATGGCATACACAAGTGCCGCATTTTCCTATCCTGAATTTGACCGAACGGTATTTTCAGAATTTTCAAAATCTGAGATGCACGAAGACAACAAAGGGCAGCCATGGAAGCGAGACGAACGGAATGTAACACGACTAATTTCCTCGATAAAAGATGCAACAATTAACAATAAACCATTTTTTTCATTTATGTTTTTTGAATCTAGTCATGCCAACTATTCTTTTCCAGAAACCAATACTGTGCGATCTGACTATAGTAAGGATATGGACTACCTTACCACTAATTTTACTAAAGAAATTAGCGGCATTAAAGCAAGGTATGTGAACTCAGCCCATTATCTTGACTCACAATTTACTCGAATTTTCGATTATCTTGAAAAATCAAAATTGCTAGAAAATACCATTGTTTTGATCACAGGTGATCATGGCGAAGAATTTATGGAAAATGGATACTGGGGCCACAACTCAACATTTTCAGAACAGCAAACGCGAGTACCGTTAATTATATATAGCCCCGACAAAAAACCACAAAAGTATACCGGTATCAGCAGCCATTTAGATTTGCCTGCTACAATACTAAAAACTGTAGGAATTACGAAAAATGGCGAAACATACAGCCACGGATCAAATCTTTTTGCGGATAATTTCGACCGAGACTATGTCATTATCAGTGACTGGCATGGCAATGCTATTATTACCTCAGACTACAAATTGGTACTTTCATCTAAAGGACGAAAACATGGAGATCGAATATCAACTAAAGATGATCAATTTCTTAACAAGCTCCCGGCGCAAGCCAGCATCAAACTAAAAGATTTTTTGCAAACATTAGGTCGGTTTTATCTATAGATAACCTTGGGTCTTTTTTGTGTCTGTTTAGGCTTGCTGACTCGTTCGCCCATGCCACCTAAGAAGTATGACGCTCCAACTTTTATAAGCTAATGGATCAGAAAAATGGTGGGCCTTACCAGAGAACCTACCCCATGACTGAAGAGAGTGCTTTGGGTGCTTGAACTGCGGACCTGCCGATTACACCGTGGCCCGCGAACGGAGTGAGTGCTTTGGCTATGAGTCCAACGCAAGATCAATTTGGGTGTAAGAAAGTTGAATCAAAGGGCTTTGACCCCTTAATATTGGAAACGTAAGGCTTTCTTCGGGGGTGTTAAGGCGTTCTCAGTATTTTAGTTTGGAATCTACTAGACTGCTCAGGAATTTTTTATGTTAGCGGTTATACGGAGGAGCTATGCCTTACATTATTCATCACTTTAATGGCGAACCAATCAGCCATTTTATTCTTGAGAATAAATTATCCATTGGTCGTGGTGATGATAATGATATTCAGATTGATGATGTGACCCTCAGTGCCGAGCATGCACTATTTGAGCTTTGTGAGTCTGGTTGTCAGGTTAAGGATTTAAATAGTACTAATGGCTTGCTTTATAAAGGAGAAAAAATATCTTCTCGTCTATTAGTTAATGGTGATTACTTAATGATGGGAACTCATGATCTGGAATTCGTAGAGAAATTACCTGATACATTGGAGAAAACGGCTAAAATTCGTAAGAGTTGGATACCAGGCCTTTATTTCACGCGAGCATGAATTCCCCGGCTTTTTCTGCTGCTGAAAACTTGCCGAATTTCCAGATTTTATAATATCAGTGTTGCAGTTTTTTTTGGGGCGAGACCTAAATGAATGCCCACGAATGATAGGGTTCAAGAATCAAAGGGCTCTGACCCCTTAAATGAAAACAAGTAAAAAATACTGCCCCGATTAACCGTTAATGATTTGTTGCCTTATCAAGCAGGTATTCTCGCACAAGCGTTTATGAAAGATGGTTCGCTAGTACATGACTTTCTGTTTGCGCAATGCCCGAGAAGCTTGCATGTTTGCAATGCGCTGTCTCCCGCTGCAACATCGGCCATTCCAATTAGCAATTATATCTTTGATAAATTACTCTTGACTTAAGCTAAACCCAAAAAATCATCTAACTTGATACCAGACACTATACACAGCTACACTCCGTGAATCTGGCAGACTTAACCGGCACAAGCTGACATGTGCCAAATCTGAACTACTATATTAACAGGGTGTTATGAGCTATGGCTCAAGAAGAAGTACAACCATAGATCAGTTCCTGAAAGAATATAACCCATCACTACTTGATTTTGAGATGACAAAGGCATACATGCCAGTGATCGTGATTAGCCCCTGAAAATACAGATTCGACAACTATGATAATAAAAAATAAAACAGCAGACGACGATCTAGCGCTAACAGTTAAAGTTAACCCTGTCAGCCAGTTATTAGAATGGTTCCTGCCTGAATACATCAAGCAGTCTTATTCTCACAAAAAGAAAGACCAACTACGTTCCGATAATGAATATACCCGCTCTATTTTAATTCTCAGTATTTATGGTGTTACGGGTTTAATATCGATTATTGCTGCGATCTATTGGTATTCAATTGCCATTAGCCCGTCGTTAGGTATGATGGGGGCATGGATTTATATAGCACTCATGATTGCCCTGATAATGGGCGCGTTTATTTTTAAAATTTTCAATCTTTCCACACTGTTTCTTGGGCACTTTTACACCATATGTTCTTTCTTAAATATTGGTGTTTCTAATATGCTCATGGGATTTAACTGGACTTCGCCTAATTTAGCAGCAATGATTTTCATTCCTACATGGACACTTCTTATCTGTGGAAAAAAATACGGCTTGGCTTGGTCGGTCATTACCGCTTTGTATTTTGTAGCACTATACTTTATCGAACCGCTGCAACTTAATTTTCCTGTCTTGTTCGATAACCAAACCTTGGCGCAATTACGTATTTCCGGCTGGCTTTCGGCCATTGGTCTGTTAACTCTATGTTTGTATATTTTTCAAGATAATTACTCCTCACTGAATATATTCTTAGAGCAAGAGCGTGAACGATTCAAACACGAATCTTTACATGACCCTTTAACCGGATTGGCAAACAGAACCCTATTTCACAAGCGAGCGACCATTGCCCTAGATCACGCCCTCGAGGAAAACTGCAAAGCAGGAATACTTTATATTGATCTCGATAAATTTAAACCGATAAACGACCTTCACGGCCACCATATTGGCGATAAACTATTGCAAGCTGTCGCCGAAAGAATCCGCACCTCGATTCGCTCATCCGATACTGCTGCCAGATTAGGTGGCGATGAATTTGCAGTCATATTGTTTGGCGTGGCCGAGATTGAAAGCATCGATTATGTGGCCGAAAAAATTAAACACTCCTTGAACGAACCGCTTACGATAGACGGGATTGACTTGATACCTAGCGGCAGTATCGGCTTGGCCATTGCGCCTACCGACGGCAAAAATTTAGATGACATCCTCCGTAGTGCCGATACAGCAATGTACCAAGCTAAAAATGAGAAAAGGTGACTATTTTCCTGAAAATCGATATTTACGCCGATAATGAAAGACATTACGGAACAACTGGGGCCAGACTCGAATTCATAGCGCCAACCGTTAAGTCTCGCCTTCAAAAACATTAACATCGCAGCCATCATAAACTCGAACCTATGGAAAAGGATTTCCGATGGCACGAGACTCCCTCGCTTTGTTTTACCGGGGCACCCTCAGCACGTTGTCCTAAGGGGTAACAGCAGGCAAGCTATCTTCAACTCAGAAGACGATTACCGCTTCTTTCTCAACAAGCTAAAAGATGCCTGCCGGCAATAAGCGGGGTCCAATAAACGGGGTCGGTGACAAAACGTAGTACGAACAATTATCATTGGTCACCGACCCCCTTAAATATGACAATATTCATGGAGTTTTTGCGCCAAACAGCAAGCACCGCATTCAGGTCACGCCCGCCAAGCGTGGTAAATAACAACAAACCTGAAACCCGATGGTACGGATTAGCTTGATAAGAACCCGGCAGAGCGACACCGCGCCATGACTTGGATGCAGCGCCTCAAGCGAGTGTTCACTATCGATATTGAGGTCTGCGAGCGCTGCGGTAGCCAAGTCAGAGCCATCGCCAGCAAGAAAGAGCCGACGTCGATTGCGCACATTCTCAAGCATCTAATCAAAGGGCTCTGACCCCTTAAATGGGGCTATTGGTAGTAAAAGATCGCAAGGAGATAAAAAGTACAGGCTACCAGACAGCTGATAGTTCGCAGATGATTCCAGCGCGTCCAGTAAACAAGATAATGCCCCAGATGAGTGCCTTATTTTCAGCATTGACTGATTGCAAACGGTTATTTAAAGGTACATTGAATACCACCGTACAACCCAGCATACCCAACAGGTAAATCACACTGGCGCTGATTATCCATACAGATGCCAATCCACCATCATTGACTATTATCAACAGCAGCACGAGTAGACCGGAACCGAAGAACAGGGGCAGAAAAGCGGATTTAACGATGACTGTATTGATAGAGTTCATGCAAGCAATGGCCACATCAACTGGCAATCGTTTCAGCGCCCTCATCACAAACACCGAAAAGGTGAAGTAAATACCAGCCATAAGGCCGGTACTCAAAACTGCTAGCAACAGTGCTGGCTCAATCCAGCTAATCATTAGCTCGCCTCCTTCAGTATGCCAGGACTATCATCAGTCAGGGTCCATACCCCAGTTGCCTCGGTTTTTGCAACATACTGCTGGAAGCTCGTGGCTGGTCTACCCAGAGCTTTATCGACATCTTGTGAGATATAACTATTGCGGCCGTCCATCACGACGTCAAATAACTCGTTCATTAGCCACAACATCTCCGCCGGTAAACCTTGGGCCTGTAAACCTTCCAGAAAATACTCAGTGGTAATGGGTTTAAGTGCAACTGGTCGCTTGATGACCTGGCTGATTATTGCTGCACAATCCCGAAAGGTCAGTAACTCCGGGCCAGTAACCTCAAACAGCTGATTAGCCAGCTCGGGTTGGGTTAAGCAGGCGAAGGCTACTTCGGCTATATCGTCTGCATCTACAAAGGGTTCCGGAACTTCACCGGCGGGCAATGCCAGTTGGCCTTGCAGGATACCTTCAACCAGAAATCCCTCACTGAAGTTTTGCGCAAACCAGCTTGCCCTCACGACATTCCAATGAAGCCCGCTATTAATCAATAGCTTTTCAGCCCGTTGTGCACCTTCCTCGCCACGTCCGGACAACAGCACGATATGCCTAATCCCAGCTACTTTGGCCTGGCGGATAAACTCGGCGATTAAGCCCTGTGCAGCCGGGATTGCGAGATCTGGCTGGAAGGTAACGTAGGCAGACTGACAACCCTGCATAACCAATGGCCACTCTTCAGGTTTCTGCCAGTCAAAAGCCGGTTCAGTAGAACGGGATACTGCGCGTGTGGTTATGCCCGCCTTTTGCAGTAAAGCCTCAACGCGGCTTCCGGTTTTAGCATGCTTACCGATAATCAATGTTGTTTGTGATTTCATAGGATAACTCCTCAATAGAATTTACTGTTGCGCTTGCAACGACAGAGCTAGTATCCTGCAATCAACCCGGTCATTTAATGATTCTATATCCACATTAATTGATTATTCGTCCAGATTTAACCAAAAGACTTCTACTATCGATGGAGATGAACATGGCAAGCTCCCGCCGTTCCCTGAAACCAACGACCCTCTAGGTGAAACCCTGCACCAACTCCGGCTGGACGGCAGCCTGTACTGTCAATCGAACCTGAGCGGGGATTGGTCGCTGGCCATGCCCGCTCTACCCGGCAAAATGATGTTCCACATTATTACGGAGGGCGAATGCTGGCTTCAGATAGAAGGCCAACCAGCACAGTTGTTAAAGCAAAGATCACTGGCCCTCATTCCGCATGGTAAAGGTCATGTCATCAGCAGCAACCCAGAACTGTCTCCGGTACCCCTTTTTGATGCAGGGCTTAGACAAATCAGTGAGCGCTATGAAATACTGGATATAGAGGGTGATGGCCTGACGACTCGGCTGACCTGTGGCGTTATGGGGTTCGATCAGGTCGCTGGCAGACAACTTATTGAACAACTACCGGCCGTGCTATGCGTTGATCGATTGGAGGAGAGCTGCGAGAGCTGGTTAAGCAGTACACTGGACTTTATCGCCTGTGAAGCCAGTACTCTCAAGCCGGGTGGTGAAACCATCATTACGCACCTTGCCGACATCCTGGTGATCCAGCTTATTCGCCACTGGATGGAACACTCACCTCAAGCGGGCACAGGCTGGGTAGGTGCACTGCGAGATAAGCACATTGGCATTGCGCTGCGAGCAATTCACCATAAACCTTCTCAACGCTGGACCGTTGACACTCTTGCCAACGAATGCGGTATGTCGCGTTCAGGGTTCTCTGCACGCTTCACTCAACTCGTAGGTAAAAGTGTGAAGTACTACCTCACCGAATGGCGCATGAGAATTGCTCATCAGCGCCTCCAATTAAAGACCGTACCATTAATCGTTTTGGCAGAGGAGTTGGGATATACATCTGAAGCGGCATTTTCTCGTGCATTTAAGCGAGTGATAGGAGTCTCTCCCGGGCGGGTATAAAAAATAGTTATTGACAACAGGCTTGCCGGAAGCTCTAAACAACTATTTACAAATAAAATCTACTTAATAGAGCCGACATTGAAGTTGATTCATATAAATTCAGCTCAATGTCAGCTATCAAGTTAGTTTTTGTAAGCTTTAGGAGGGGCCGCTTTAATCAAAGGGCTCTGACCCCTTAAATGCAAGAATCAAAGGGCTCTGACCCGAATGCCACTAAGCAAAGCCGCTTTTCGGTACAATTCATCCTTTAATTCTGATCTTGGCTTCATCATCAATTTAAAGGGTTTTGGTCGCCGTTTGACTACCCTAGGCTCAACACGTTGCGGATAAACGGGGTCGGTGACAAAATGTAGTACGAACAATTATCATTTGTCACCGACCTCCTTCCGACCCCCTTAAATATTGAGTGCTTTGGCCATGACTCCAGTGCAACATCAATTTGGGTGTAAGAAAGTTTAAGAAAATTAAGCGTTTTTTGAGTGAGGAGCTGTTCAGAAAACCGAAGCCGACACATGGCCGAACCAGATGTCGTCGGGTGTAGCTTGCGTTAGGTCATGAGGCTGTGAGTTGCAAGGAGGTGGGCCAAGCGCCGAGCCAGGATCTAACTGGGTGGAGTGGGACGCTATTGGCAGGAACCTCTGTTGTATGTCTATAGCTGCCTGAAGTCGACTACATTCTCCTCACTTTTCAATACCTTGCATTGCTTTCATAATATCACGCCATGAAAGAATACCTATTGGCTGATCTAAATCATCAACAATAGGAATACAGGAAATATCATTGTTGTTAAAAATATTAACCGCGTCCTTAATCATAGCGTCAGCTTTTAGCGAAATAACATTTCTTGTCATAATTTGATGCACTCTTTTATTAAGCGCAGCCAGGTCTTTAGCAGTTGCACTAATAGAATCAATATTAGGTGGGATAGCCTTAAATAAATCCCTGTCAGATATTATGCCGCACAGCTTTTTTTTCTCAATCACTAATAAGTGATGAAATTTATGTTCATCAAATATATTTTTAACATCCTTTAGCGTGTCATCCATTCCTACCGAAACAATGGTCTTGGACATCAGGCGACTTACCTTCATTTTATACCCCCATAAGCTATGGTATTTAGGTTAAGAGTAGTTCATTGTGGCTAATATTTACTAGACTATAATCAATATTCAGCTTTGTAGACATGGGAGGTTGGTTTGAAAAAGTATTCAGCAGGTGAAGTAGACTCTCATAGATTCGCATTACAAATTATATCCGTTCTAACTCGAGTAATGGGTTCTCGTGATTCATATACAGCGGATCACCAGGGAGCGGTGTCTGGCATATCAAGGGCGATAGCACAGGAGCTTGATATTGATATGTTTGATGTTGAAGGCATTCGCTTTGCAGGTACCTTACATGACATTGGCAAAGTAGTGATTCCATTAGAATTACTCACAAAAACTGGCCGATTAAACAAAGAAGAATTCTCGCTAATTCAAACTCATTCGCTACGAGGGGTTGAGCTACTACATGGGATTGAATTTCCTTGGCCAATCTCTGACATGGTCGCCCAACACCACGAGAGGCTTGACGGAAGTGGCTACCCTTATGGCCTATCAGCAGAAAGCATTAGTATTGGAGCAAGAATCCTTGCTGTTGCCGATACCTTTGATGCTGTAGTCAATTCTCGGCCATACCGTAAAGCACTAGGTATGGATAAGGCACTCGAAATTCTTTCTCAAACGCATAAGCATCAATACGACCAAAATGCTGTAGCCGCTCTGCAACAGCTGATAGATGCAAACAGTGGTCGAGTGATTAGATATATAGAATAAAAAATTAGGAAAATCTAGTTTGTATAGTATTACTTCCGTTTAGCAAAAAAATTACTGTAAGTCTTAATCAAAGGGACCAAAGGAATCAAATGAGCGCGTTTTAATGCGCCGCTATTGTAGGTTTTAAATAAAAATTATTTTCTCTAGGGCTGACTAAATGAATTGGTGTAAAGTTATTAGGTGCTGCTGCTTGGCAGCAATCGGCAGTAGCGATACTATCAATGACGTTGGTGTTATCGAGTCTTGGAAACTTTTCAATCAATAAGGGTTAAGCTGTGAGTACATTAAAAATGAATGTTGGTGCCGAATATATTGACGGTTTGTTTGAGAAAACAATTAACCAGCTTGGTTTAAGTTGTAGTAAAGAATCAACGATAAAAAAATATACTCACCCTGCCTTTGGTGATTTGGGTTATCTACAGGTGGTCGATGGTGCGGATCATCCTGAGGTGCTAAAGGTGCTTCACCTTCGGCTTAATTTTGCACCGGTCGGAATGGAGGCGAACGCGCTGCATATTATTACCAAACGCGATAGTCTGGTTCCCCATGCGGTTACCGAATGTGTCTTTTATGATCCAGAGGTTGATGCCCCCTTTGATCCTAAGCATGATGGCCCACCGAATTTGGGTTTTTTTATGAATGTTGTGGGCCGTGTTGATCCCGCAGTTAATTTAAAATATCAACAACAAGTTTTTTTGCCACTAGAAGATATTAATAATGAAGTGCGCAGCTTAACTGATGCGCGCATGGGGGCTATTCCTCGATTGCAAATGTCTATTCTTCAGCCTTGGGCATTGGCGGTGACCACGCCTTTTTCCAATATTGCGTTATTGCAAAAAGCGTGTGAGCAATATATTGATCGTACCCTTGAGTTGATAAAAAGTGGGGTGCCCTCGGAGTGGTTGGTTGATGGCGAAGCTGAGCGAAGCGCGCTGCGCGATGCTCTGACTCGGGTTAATTATTTATCCCCGGAAGTTGACCATATCTGGCCGCGGATGGAGCAATTGATTGGCAAGGAAGACAGTGATCGCCTGCGTGCGATTATGACCAGCCAGGAAGTTGAGTACAGTTATTGATGCAGGGTGACGGCGGAAATTAACTTAAAAATACTCATTCCAATAAACGGAATAAACTAATAAACGGGGTCGGTGACAAAACGTAGTACGAAAAATTATCATTTGTCACCGACCCCTTTTTCCGGCACCTCTGCTAAATGTAAATCTGGGGCCAGTAGCTTTGACCACTAACCCAAAGCAGCTTGTCAGCCATTTCTCAAGACATACTCCAATGTAGGCAGTGATAAGCGTCTTTAGCCTTTTTACCCCAGATCAGTAGCCTATGGCCTTATATCACTGGAAAACTCTCCTTAAGTGTTTGATTTAACAAGTAACTGATTTATGATCAAGGGAAAGGAATTGGAAAATAAAATAAAGCGATAAGGCTCACTATCTCAGCAACAGGTTTTTCCTCCTATTGGTAACATATTGAATAAAAAAATTTATCCTAAGTGGTAATGTTTTAGTTCCGAGATACTGAGCCAAAGTGATATATAGCCCATGGCGAATTAATAAACTGTTAAGGGAATAGAGTAATCAAGTAATGAGTGAGAAAACCAAGTTAGAAAAATATCTTTTTGAACCCAAGAACAGCCATGCAAAAGAATCACTAATAAATAACAAGCTTATTTTCGATCTAAAGTTAGCCGCTGCCCAGAGGGAGTACTTTCTAAATATATATACTCCGGAAGTAGATAAAGATGGATTCGACATCATTTTTGATGATCAAGACTCACTAACGAAAGTTCAGTTGAAAACTGTAATGGCTAAAACCAGTACAAATTCATGGTCGATTCATAAGACACTTCTTAGGCCTGCCCCATATATTTGTGAACAATTAGGCTTTGAGTCATCACCATCAGGAACTGGATATCAAGGTGGGGTAATTTTAATCGAAATTGAAGAGACGGAAGAAAGTGGTTTTCAAGTAAAATATTACTACACAGATATAATTATACTCTGCGGTCTTAGAGATAAAATCATCAAGGTTATTGATGCTCCTAGTGATAAGGCATTAGAGGCTTTCATAAATAACATAAATGAAGGCATGTCTCACGAAAAAATCACTATATACAAAAATATGTTTCTTGAGGCAAAGTGCCCATCTTCTCTTCTTGCCTTAATGGGTATGCATAATACGGTAAACACAGGTATTTTTAGATATCATATCCAAAAATTAGTAGAGCCATGCTCTGAAGAAGAGTTCGCCAGCCCTAGGGATAAATTTGTAGAGTTTGTAAATGAAGAGCTTAAAAGTGTTTCGAGCAGCATCATCCCTTAACTAGGCGCTGCTGTCGGACAAGTTTTCCGCTGCGCTCCAAACTTGCCGCAGAGCGCGGCGTTATGTGTCTAAATCAATTCATGACATCACTTAAAGTGAAATCGTAATTTTTATAACCCCAAAATATAGCGATGGATGAGAGGAAGTAAAATGGATCAGGGTAATCATTATAAAAAGTGTGATCTACAAGTTCATTCGCCTAGAGATAGAAATTGGAAAGGTAACAATTGTGTTACGGAAGAAGAGCGTGAGACATACTCAAAAGCCTTCGTTAAAGAATGCCGAGTGGCTGGAGTAAATGCAGTAGCTATAACTGACCATCATGACATGGTCTTTTTTGAATATATCAAAGCTGCAGCAAAGGCAGAATTGGACGAAGATGGAAATCTAATTCCCAATCATCAACAGCTAGTGGTTTTCCCAGGAATAGAGCTGACATTTCATCAGCCCCCGATGCAGGGGCTATTAATACTCGATGCCAATTTCCCGGAAACGTTGTTTCCTACTGTTCTTGGATCGCTTTCATTAGCTCAAGCACCTCGGGCCGATTCAAAGACCAACCAAACAGTTGCAATCCCCAGCGATACCATAAACAGTATTAGCGATATATATAAAAAGTTAGATGGAACTGACGGTGTTAAAGGTCGATACATCTTTTTACCGCACGTAAAGGAAAGCGGCCACAAGACTTTGATGAGGGAAGGGTTTCACGAAGCCTATGCCAAAATGCCTAGCGTTGGAGGCTATGTCGACGGAAAGTTCGAAGGTGGTGGTAAGGGATACCTCAAGATACTTAACGGAGAGGTTGAAGCTTGGGGGTTTAAATCTCTTGCCGTTATACAAACAACTGACTATAGGGCGGATAAAACGCTTGCCGAACTCGACACGGCTACATGGATAAAGTGGCGTGAGCCAACGGCAGAGGCTTTGCGTCAGGCATGTCTCGCGAAAGAGTCAAGGATAAGTTTGGTTGAGCCTGATCTACCAAACATTTTCATTGAAAAGATTAACGTCACTAACTCCTCTTTTTTGTCAAAGTTCGATTTGGACTTAAACCCACAACTTAATTCAATAATTGGAGGTAGAGGAACAGGAAAATCCACGATATTGGAATACTTAAGATGGGCTTTATGTGACCAAACTGAAGGGTTTGGAAAAGATGGAGTCCAATCCGATATATTAAAGCGACGTAATACACTAATAGACAAAACTCTCAAAGATGTGGATGGTGAGGTAAGAGTTTTCTTCCTAGTTAATGGGACTCGACACATAGTTAAAAGAAACCCAAAGTCGGAGGATGTACTGCTGAAAATTGGAGAAGGTGAATTTGAGTCGGTCAGACCAAGTCAGATTAAGGAGCTATTACCCATTCAAGCCTATAGTCAGAAACAACTAAGCAGTATTTCCGTTCGATCGGACGAGTTAAAGCGATTTATTGAACAGCCCATCTCAAAAGAAATCGAGGATATAGATTTAAAGGTTGGCGAGGCTTTAGATCGAGTTAAATCCGCTTACCAAAAGCTAGCAAAAAGCAAAGGGCTCTATACCGATCTGAAGAAAAATGAGATTGAGATTGGATCTTTCAAATCCCAGATAGAAAAACTTCGTGGTGGATTGAAAGGTATTTCAGACGATGATAAAAAAATATTAGACAGGGCAAAGCTTTATGTGAACGAGAAGAATTATTTTGATGAGATTGCACTTGAGTATTCAACGATCAAAGAAAGCATCCGACCTTTCAAGGAGCTGCTAGAAAAATATATCGGCAAGGAAAGTGATAGCCCTCCAGCATTTGAAAATACAGAGGTGCTGAAAAATTTAAAGGAATCACGAAACAAATTCTTTAATGAAGCGCTAATAAAGGTTAAAGAGCTAGAGCAGTTACAGTCCGACTCAACTCTAAGATACGAGGAGCTACATGGCACATGGCTTACGGTCAGAAATGCATTTGAACTGGAATACAAGAAAGCAAAGGATAAATCAACATCTAGCCAATCAACCTTGACTGCTATTAAAGAATTAGAGCAAAAAATAGACAAGCTTGAATTGGTAATTAGGCAGAAAAGATCTCTGTTATCAGAAGTGGATATGACAGATGAGGGTTTTGATGATCTATATAAAAATTACATCGATCTACAAATATCAAAAACCGATAAGCTGAAGGAATCAACCAATGTATTTACGCGGTTATCTGATGGTCTAATTAAGGCTGATTTTACAAAAACAATTGATGTTGAAAAAATGTGCGAAGAAATTAATTCAGTTTTCTCTGCGTATAGCTTAAATATCAACAAGACCAGAACAGAGAAACTAACTGACTTAGTGGCCAATTCGTCTACGCCACTAAAAAAATGGTATGAAGTAATATATGAACTAAAAGCACTGAGCGAATTTAACTCTGCACCTGAAGTTAAAGATGAGTTGCCTCATACTCCAGTTCTGGATAGTTCAGGTTTCAGCCCTGCAAATAGAAGAAAAATATCAGAGGCGTTAGCCAGTGAGGGTCTTTTAAGGCTTGCTTCTATTAAGCTTGATTTCCTTCCCAAGTTTTCCTATCAAACCAACAACGAAATGGGTGATGAAATACCATTTGAAGAGGCATCAGCTGGCCAGCAAGCCACCGCATTACTGAATGTTCTTCTTAATCAAGATGGATTTCCTTTAATTATTGATCAGCCAGAAGATGATATTGATAACAGAGCTGTTGAAAAGATCATCAAAAATTTGTGGGGATCAAAAAAGAAAAGGCAAATTATTATAAGTAGTCATAATGCAAATCTTGTAGTAAATGGAGATTCGGAACTAGTCATTTGTTGTGACTACAACGAAACGAGCGAGCAAACGAAAGGCCATATTAAATACGAAGGGTCGATAGACAAACAAGAAATTAGAAACGAAATAACATCCATCATGGAAGGTGGAGAGAGAGCCTTCAAACTTAGGAAGGAAAAGTACGGATTTTGATAAGATGTTAGATGCTAGAGAAAAAGACAATGTTTTTATTCAGACGAAACGAGCCTTCAGTTCAAGTGACATCGCACATAACAAGGCGCTGCTACGGAAAATTTACTCGCTAGCGCTCCTAAATTTCCGCAGAGCGCGGCGTTAGGCGAAAATAATATGGAGCGTATATTTAAAACCCCTCCCGCTTTGGTTTGTAGAAATAATTGTGGGAGTGTTCTACGCCTCGAAGATTTTTTTCCTGAGTTATATTTTGAGGGGATAACCAGAGAGTGTCCTACCTGCGGCCAAAAAATAGATGTCTGGTCACATGCAATTGAATTACTTCAGAAAAAAGCGCAGCTATTTAGAAATAAGGGGGCTGCATTTATTGGAGGGGAAGATGTCAGCTTCACTTTCCAGTTACCACCAAATAAAACCGTAGAAGTAGATTTAACCGACTATGGAGTTCCAGACGATGCCAAGCTGATTTATGTGGTTTACACACCTTTTGCAGGGGCTGGTTGGCCTATTGAAATGCATGGAAACCAACCGATACAACATCGAACCACTAATAAAATGACTTTTTTTGGTAAGCCCATGCCAAAAAGTGGAAATGAAGTGGGGGGGCATCATGATGTAAGCATGAGCGTTACATACATTCCCAAATCTCAAGAGCAGACACCATTTACAAATCTTGCCAATGCATACGAACTGTTCATGCTAGATAAATTTAGTGAAATGATAATCCCTTGTGCAGTAGCTCTTGAATACTCCATTGAAAGAGTTACAGCTTATTCTTTACAGGCTTCGAACTTACCTGATAATTTGAAGCCTTCAAAAAGACTATCTCTAGAGGTAATACTTCCGCTTATTTGTAAAACTCACAATATCCCAACACTCAATAATGAAATTACCGAGTTAGTTATAAGGTTGTGGAGCCTGAGAAATCAGATGGCTCATGATGGTGAACTAAAGCAGCATTTAACACATGCTGAGGCTTCTAAAATATTGGCTGCCGCAATGTTCTGCATAAATTATTTTGGTTTTTTAAGTGGTAGGGTGCAAAATTCACAAAGTTAATCGCCTAACAAATCAAGCAAGCGGGTCCGCTAAAAGCGTGACTTCGCCACAACACGGCCCCTTCTTGTTGAGGCATAAGGGTCTCAATGAGTATATGCCTCTTGAAAGTAGCACTGAGGTAGCACGGGATGGGGTGGATATTTTTATACTTTGGGATTGTTTTGTAACTTATTGATTATAAATAGAAAAATGGTGGGCCTTCCCAGACTTGAACTGGGGACCTGCCGATTATGAGTCGGATGCTCTAACCAACTGAGCTAAAGGCCCAAATTTTAACGCAGTTTGGACTGCGGAATTTTTTACTGCTGAGGATTTACCGATTAAGAGTCGGATACTCCACCTTGCACTACGTGCCCCGCTAAAGGCCCAAATTTATACAGCTTGGAACTGTTTTGTTTCGATGCCCTAATTGTATCCCTTTGTAGATATGGTGTTTCCAAATAAAGGGTTAGGCTAAAACGCCGCGCATTATACGGCGCTAGCCGCGAGAGTTCCAGCGCCTATAACAACAGCTGTCTTGAGTCAGCAGGTTGGTTAATCAATGATCAGAATGTCTCGGATGCGCGGATGGATTTTGGCCTTCACTTTAACCACCAGTGATACCGCTAATGCCATCGGCTAATAATTTAATGCCCGCAACCGCCAAAAGAAATAACACAGCCGGTAGATCAGTGTTTGACTGACCCGATGCAGCAGCACATAACCCAGTCTTACACCGATAGGTGCTAGCGGCAGCAAGACTAACGACGTCATTAAATTGCTGTGATCAAATTGCCCAAGCCAGGCGTAGGGGATCAGTTTGATGACATTGACGACGGCGAAAAACACCGCGAAAGTGCCCATCAGCAGGGTTTTTTCCATCTTTTGTGGCAGTAGGTAAACACTGGCCGGTGGGCCGCCAGCGTGGATGCCGAAGCTGGTGAAGCCGGCGATGGCGCCCCACACGCTGCCTTTGAGTTTATGGGGTGGTTGGGCGGGCCATCGCTGCGGGTGAGCAGGTAATCGAGACAAAAGGCCAGCGAAATAAGGCCAATCAGGATGCGCACTGCGTCATCGGACAGATAGCGAAAAAACAGGGCGCCGATGGCGACACCCAGCACTGCAGCGGGCAGCATGATGCGCAGGTTTTGCCGGTGCCACTGGCCGCGAAAACTCCACAGGGCAACAGCGTCCATCACTAATAACAAGGGCAGGAGGATGGCGGCGGCTTGCACCGGCGAAATGGCCAATGCCATCAGCGGCACCGAGATCACGGCAATGCCGCCGCCAAAGCCGCCTTTGGCCATGCCAAAGATCAGCACGGCGGGGATGGCGCACAGATAAAAGAGCGGGTCGGTAATCATAAAAGCAAGGCAATGCTGTCCAGCGCTGCCTTTACTCGTCCTATTGCACGGTTTCGTTATCGCTGAATTGGCCGGCGAATAATGCGGTTGAAAGGTAGCGTTCAGCGGAGTCGGGTAGAATAACTACGATGATTTTATCTTTGTTTTCGGGCTGTTTGCAGACACGGTCAGCGACTGCCATGGCGGCGCCACTGGAAATCCCTGCCAAAATGCCTTCTTCTTTCATCAGGCGGTGGGCGTATTCGATGGCGTCATCATCGGACACTTGCGCGACTTCATCTACCATCGACAGGTCTAAATTGGCGGGCACAAAACCGGCACCAATGCCTTGAATTTTATGCGGCGCGTGGCTGGGTTCCATGCCGGCTTTGGCGGCGGTAATCATGGTGGTGGTGATGGGCTCTACCGCGACCGAAGTGATTGCCTTGCCCTTGGTGTTTTTGATATAGCGGGAAATACCGGTGAGGGTACCGCCGGTGCCGACGCCGCTCACCAGTATATCGATGCCGCCGTTAGTGTCTTCCCAGATTTCAGGGCCGGTGGTGCGCTCGTGAATAGCGGGGTTGGCGGGGTTGTCGAATTGGCTGGGCATCCAGCGTTTGTCCGGTGCTTGCGCCACCATCGACTGAGCGGTTTCTATACATAATTTCATGCCCTTGGCGGCGTCAGTGATAATAATGTTGGCACCCAGCGCCTTCATTAACTGGCGCCGTTCGAGGCTCATGGTATGGGGCATTACCAGCGTGATGGAGTAGCCTTTGCTGGCGGCGACAAAGCACAGCGCGATACCGGTATTGCCGCTGGTGGGTTCAACAATTTCCATGCCGGGTTTTAAGGCGCCCTCTTTTTCAGCTTGCCAGATCATATTGGCGCCAATACGGCATTTCACCGAGTTGGCGGGATTGCGGCTTTCGATTTTGGCGTAGATATTACCGTTACCAATGCGATTAATTTTGACCAATGGGGTCTGGCCGATACTGAGGCTGTTATCGTCGTAGGCAGTCATGGCAGGTCTCCGTCCTGTTGTTTGTTGGGTGGCAACTATTGCTGTGGATTGGTGCGGATAGGAATAGTTACGATGGTGGTGAGAGTGCCACGTTGCAAGGTTTGCCGCAATGTTGTGGGTGATTTTTTTGGGGAAAGGGAAATACTTGAGATGCTAGATGCTAGATGCTAGATGCTAGATGCTAGATGCTAGAAGATTAGAAGTTAGATACGAGAGGCTAGGTGCTAGAATTTTGTATCTCGTATCTCGTATCTCGTATCTCGTATCTCGTATCTAGCATCTATAATCTAACATTGTTTTTGAGGGGAAGTGATTGTGGGGCGGATAAGTAAGCGCTTATGGTTGTTGGTTGTAATCTCATTCAGTAGTGCAGTGAATGCGGAATGGGTACAGCGCACAGAAGCCATTATGGGTACCGAGGTCGCGGTGGAGTTATGGGCGGACACCGGTGCTGGCGGTGAGCAGGCCATCGAAGCGGTGATGGTGGAAATGCGGCGCATTGATGCGTTGATGAGCCCGTACAAAGAAAGCAGTGAGCTGGCCCGCTTAAATAAGCTGGCGGCTGATAAACCGGTGAACGTTTCAACGGAATTATTTTCCCTGATCGAAAAAGCGCTGTGGTATTCACGCATCAGTGACGGCGCGTTTGATATCACTTTTGCTTCTGCTGGGCAGCTTTACGATTACCGAGCCGGGCAGCGTCCTGATGAAAAAACCTTGCAGCAAGCAGCGGCGTTGATTGATTTTAACGGGGTGTTACTTGATCAAAAAAATGTAACGGTTAGTTTTTCTCACCCCGGTATGCGTATCGATTTAGGCGGGATTGCCAAGGGTCATGCGGTTGATCGCGGCATCGCTATTTTGCAACAACAAGGTATTCAGGCGGCGGTAGTGTCGGCGGGGGGAGATAGCCGCATGTTGGGTGATCGCGGTGATCGGCCCTGGGTGATCGGCATTAAACACCCGCGCGCAGCCAATGAGCAGGCGGTCAAAATCCCCTTGTCGAATACTGCTTTATCAACCTCTGGTGATTATGAGCGTTTTTATATTGAGGACGGTGTGCGTTATCACCATATTCTTGACCCGCGTTCTGGCAAGTCTGTTGAGGCGATACAAAGTGTTTCTATACTGGCGCCATTGGCGGTGGATAGTGATGCGCTATCAACAACAGTGTTTGTATTGGGTATTGAAAAAGGTTTGGCCTTGGTGAATCGCCTGCCGGGGATTGATGCGATTATTATTGATGGTAGTGGCAAGTTGCATTATTCGAAGGAGTTGTTGATGTCGGGGGGCGAGTAGCCCCCGTAAAAAATTGCAATCAGTACCAAATACTAAAATACAATTTGATAACATCAGCATCAAAACTGTAAAGCTCTTCTTCACCGACTACGCTGTTGATATCTTGTAGATCAGAAAAATTATTATACTCGTATTGAATATAATCCCACTGTAAAGAAATTTTACTTTTCTCGATAGCTGAACTGAACTCAGGCAGCTGATAACTCACACCAACGCTGTACATGTTGCTGTCAAACTCACTGAGTTCTTTATCTCTCGCGCGGTAATCTTTTCTATCCAGTGATTGGGTTTGAAATAAATCGCTGTAAAAGTCCGCTTGGCCCTGTTGATAAAAACGGTATTTCACATCCACAATCCAATGCTGACCAAAAGGGTGGGTGTAACTTAATTGGAATGTGTCGGCATCAATGCCCCAGTCGTCGGTAAAAAATCGGTACTCGGCTTTGAGAGCAGCACGGTAGGGTAGGTAATACGAAAACCGTAACGCCAGTGCGTCGCTGGTACGGGTATTGGGATACACTTCCTGCTCTTGCTGGTAGCCGAGTGCCGGGTCGTTGGGGTCGACTAAGTAACGGTAATTGCGGTAAGGGTTGTTGAGAAAACCTTCATCGGTAATCGATTCATAATTTACCGCCATCAGTAAGTTGGGGGTGAGTATTTGGCTGATACCTAAGCGATAATTTTGACGATCAACTTCTTCCTGAAAATCGTCGTTACCGGTTTGTTCCACTGTGTCGTTGCCACGCGCGTAACCAAAACTGACCGTGGTTAAGTCGCCGAACATATCCTGGCTGACACCAACAAAAAATGTTTCTGCTTGATAATCGTTTTCTTCACTGCTGGTAAAGCCGGCACTTAATAGGCTGCGGTCATAAAGGTAGTCGCCGCTAAATGAATATTCGGTGCGCTCTTCTGAATAAGCACTGGCACCACTGGTGACTACATCGATGGACGCGCTGCTAACTTTATCAACATAGTAGTTGGCGCTGAGGGAATAAGTATCTTTAAAGTTTTTTCTGACTAATACCGAAGGACCGTCAATGGTAATACCACCACCTTCGTAGCGGTGATACATCACATCGCCGCGTTCTTCAGGCAGTACCGCCGCGATTGCGGCGCCAGTAAGGCTAAGTGTTAGCAGTGCAGCAGTACATTTTTTCCAGCAGTTAGTTACAACCACAACCACCTCCGCCGCCGCCTTCTGCACCGCGGGCACCTTCCCGGGCCTGATACACGTGATGGGTATAGCTAGCTGCTACCGGGTCGCGTTCAAAACTCATGATGGGGTCGGCCATTTTGTCGCGCTCATAGGGTTGTACCCAGGGTTCGATGGCGCAACCGGTCAGTACGCTAATCAGCGGTACTATAAATAATTTGAGCAGGCGCATGGCTATTCCCGGATTAATTTTTTAATGTCGGCTTCGTATTTGTCTTCATAGCCCGGCTTATAGCCGAGGTGAACAGTGCGCTGGTTACCGCTGCGGTCAACAATGATCGTAGATGGCATGGCGCTGACTTTATAAAGCTTGCTGACTTCATTTTTGGTGTCATACAGCACAGGGAAGGTGATACCGCGATCGGCGACAATTTTATCTGCCTCGGTTGAGTTTTCTTCAACATTAACTCCCAGCACGGTAAAACCGAGGCGTTGGTATTTTTGATGCAGTGCTTCCAGTTCTGGCATTTCCTGACGGCAGGGGCCGCACCAGGATGCCCAAAAATTAATTAATACCACTTGGCCGCGCAGTTCGCTAAGTCGAACATTATTGCCCTGATTACTTTTCAGCGTAAAATTGGGGGCGAGGTCTGCCAGTGTGGGTAGAGTCAGTACGCTGAGTAGGCAGCCGATAAAAATTTGCTTAAATGTTTTCATGTTCACTCCTGTATTCGGTCCAGGCCAGTTTAGAAAAAGACACTGATGCCGGTGGTGAATTCAATGTTGTTGGTGGTTTCTTCAATAGTAAAAATTTCACGATCAAAAAAATGGTCGCGGACATCAATATGCCAGGCAATACTGTCGGTGAGTAATAAACGGTAGCCTGCGCCGAAGGTAACAGTAAACCATTTGTCGCCGACAAAATCGGTGCTGCCAGCGCCGCCAATTAAATAAAAGGCAGAGTTGAATGCGTGATCAAATAAAAATACTTCACCGGGAAAAATATTCCAGCCTACGGCAAGGTTGTAATAGAGGTAGTCACGATCCTCATCACTGAATAAGGGCAGGCCGCCACTGATTTGCTCGTAGCTGGTTAGGTCTCCTTGCGCCTGACCGTAACTGGCTTCGAAAAAAATGGCATCGGTGACGTGCCAGGCTGCACGCAAACCGATGACTTCCGCGCTGTCGAAGTCTTCGATGCTGATAATGCCGTAAAAAAGACTGAGTTCGATATTTTCAGTATCGATAGCAGCGCGCTCAATGGTGCGGCGATCAATCTCAGGCTCAATGACTTGAATTGGGCCGCCTTCATCCGCCCATGTCGGGCTGCAAAGACTGGCTAGTAATGTGCTGCTTAATAAAAAGCGCTGATACCAATTTTCCATTCTTCCACTTCTTCATCGTCGTCGCGGTCGGTGAGCACCGCGTAGTTTTTGTATTGCAGCCGCACAAAAATACGGCGCGTCAGGTAAATTCTCATGCCAGCTCCTACATTAGCCGCGTTATCACTGCGGTCCTCTGTGGAGACTAAATTAGATTTTGGGTTGGTATCGCGTATTCCGCCACCGATAGTCAGGAATGGCGAATAGCGCCAATCGGGAAACGGTTGGTGAACGAGATTGAGTGTCACTGCCTGGCCATCAGAAACAGTGCCGAATGACTCGGTGTATTCCAGCTCCGCGGATAAGTTGCGGGTGAAGTGATAGCCACCGTAAACACTTAAGGCGTCGTTGCCGCCAAAATCGCCTGCCATAAATCCGGCTTCCCATTGACGCTCTTTAAAACCGTCGAAGTTAGCCTGATTGACTTTAAGGGGCTCGCCAAGATGATCAACTGTTAGCGCCATCTCGTCCACGTAAACCCAGCCTTCTTTGCCGCGAGGGTGGCGCACTTTATACCAGTCAGTGCGCTGGAATAGCACTTCAACGGTTTCGCCGCGCTCGGCGACATAAAATATGGGGTAGTAGCGGCCGGGCCTGTGTGTAATTCAATATAGGGTGCGGTGACGGTGGCAATCGCCGGCCCTGTTTCAGTCGTTTTGTCGTCTGCGTTGGCGACGTTTAGCAGGGCTAACGCAAGTACTGTGGCTTGGCACAGTTGATAATATAGAGCTGTAAAAAATTGCCTCATCCCTCCGTGATCCTATTCTTGTAACCGCAGATCAAAAGGGTTGTTGTAGTACTGCGCACCAATATCCAGCCATTCGGAGATTAAGCGTTTTTCACTGTCACTGAGCATGCCTTGGTGGTTGACTGTATTTTCGGTGGCGGGGTCGGGAGTGGCACCGGCAGCTTCGACACAGTTGGCTGGCAGGGTTCTATTGGCTGCGGGGTTGTAGCCACAACTACCGCCTTCAAAGCAGCGGAAGAAAGCGTTACTGCTATTGGCGCCACTGGCGCTCATGGTGGCGCGGATGTTAATGGTTTGGGTTGTTTCAGTGGTGTTACCTTCTTCGTCGGTTTCAGTACAGGTGCGAGTGCGGTCGGTAAATAATCCGTTTTCATCCAACCATTGCTCGCTATCATTGCGCAGTAACTCGCGGAAGGATCGATATTGATTGGTGTTGCCATCAATTTGGGCCGTTAGGTCCAGTTGGCCGGGTGCAACCACAGTGTCTCCTTGGGTGGTATGGCAACCGACACAGCTATCGACGGTGTTGACCGGACTGCGGGTGCGGTTCCAGATGGTTTGGATATGATCAATGTAGTTAATCACTATGCGGCTGTCGAGGGTGGGGTCGAGATTGTCGACAATCATTGAGCGCTCGGCAGGGATGTCGGTGGGGCTTTCCCAAGCGGGGTCATAGCTGTAATCAATATCGGCATCGGCGGTGAGGGCGGTCGTGTCAGTCCACTCATCGGTATAGATGGGGTGTAAGCCAATGGCTCGTACCGCTTCGCTGCTATTGGCAATGGGGCGACGCAAATCAAAAACTTCGGCCATGGTTTGGCCAGTTTCGGTGCCGAACAGATCTGCCATCGTACCCACAAAACCGATTAAGCCACCTGCCAGGCTTTGTGCGCCGGGGTTGCTTGAGGGTGGTTGTGAATCCAGTCGTCCGTGGGGCAGCTCGCTATTGCCAGTGTGGCAGCCCGTGCAGTGCAAAACTTCGCCGGGGGCAACTTGCAGCCAGTGGTTATGTCTGGCGCCAATACGGCGGCCGTTGGCATCCAGTACGCTGATCATAAAAGGAGTGTTGGCGGGGACAGTTATCGCGACGGAGCCGTCGGGTTCGACCGGAGCGTAGCCCAAAATTTCACGCATGCTCTGGCCGCCAAAACCAAAGGCGTAGTTAGGAATATCCAGTAAATCCCGGTCCGGAATGGGCACCGGCTGCACCAGCCGTACAAAGCGCGCGGGTCGATTAGTAAAGCCAGTGGTACCGGGTTCGCGGCTGGCAGTAATGATGTTAGTGGGTACTTGCTGACCGTCAAGGTCATAAATACTGTCAATTAGCAGCTGGCCGCGGCTGTCAGTGGCGAGTTCGCTATTGACCGCATTGATGTCGGCAGCCAAATCAGGGAAGTCGCGGGTTCACCCGCCACGATGTCCGTGAACATAAAACCTTCTTCGGCGAGCACTACCGGTAACTGGGTACCGTCGTTGGGGTTGTTCATCCAGATACCGTACAGCGGCGGCGCTGGTTCGGCATCTACAGCGCCGATGTTGCAGGGGATATAGACCTGTGCATCAGCATCGTCAATCACCCGGCAAGGGCTCCAGCTGACGAGTATGCGGCCCGTACTATCGTGCAAGGGTAGGCCGCTGCGTATTGCCCGCCTACGGAGCGCAGGCTGTCGGTACGGACTTCCAGGGAGGAGAGTGACTGCTGGCCGCTGGCGTTAGGGTCGGCGGGTTGATTGGCCCAAATGGGTTGGTCGTGCTCAACAAAATTGGCGGGGTCGATGATAACGATATCACCACCGAAGGTATCGCTATCTGCCCTGCGTAAAATGGTTAATAGCCGGCCGTCTTCCATTTCCCGTGGTTGAAAGAAACGCACGGTGGTGTCTTCGCTGCCGCTGTCCTGGCTGTGGTAGCCGTAGAGCAGTGAGAGGTCGCGGCCATTGGGGTTAATCCGATACAGGCTGACTTGATTATTACCCGGTGCACGGTCCCAGCGGCTGAAGATAATTTCACCGCTTTGCAACACGATGGGGTTGAAATCATGGCTTTGATTAAAGGATAACTGGGTAAAGGCAGTATCAGTGCCGGAAGGGTCGTAGGCATGTAATACCGCGGCCGGTTGATTGCCACTCTCTGCCAATGCCGCATAAATTTGCCCGCGGCCTTCGTTGAGTTGGCGACCCTGTGAAATAATTTGTCGAGTGGAGCTGAACACTATGCGGTCATCAGTTAAAAAGTGCGGGCTGATATCCTGGCTGCTGCCATTTTCCAGGCCTTCATTGCGTTGCAGGCGCGAGCTGATCAGGTAGCTAACTTCTTCGGTAGCAAAATTATAAACCCAGATATTCCAGGTGGTTTCTTCTAAACTATTATTATTGACCGGCTCCTGCACTACACGCGCCGAGAATATTAACTGCTGACCGTCAAAGGAGGTGTTGAGATCTTTGATATCAATGGCCAGCTCTTCGACTTCTACACCTTCTTCTTCCGCGACAATTGCCAGCATTTTGTCGTGTACGGCAATTTCTTCACTGGCGGCGGAAGAGCGGTTGCGGACGAATAATTGCGCGCCGGGGAAGAATTCCAGCGGGTTGAGTAAATCGGGAGCATCGTCTCCCTCCTCAGGAATAGGGCGTTTGATGTAAGCTATGGGGACTTCAACCACCACTGGGTCTGAGGCTTGATCATCGGTGCTGATGCTGACATTGCCGCCACTGCTACCACCGCCGGTACAGGCGCTGATAGCCAAGGTTAGCATTGCCAGTGTCAACAGGCGACTACCGACGAAAGAAGGTAACTGAAAGTTTTTCACAAAAAATATGGCCAAAGTTAGCTGCTGAATTTGCATCATTGCAGGATTAAGTTTATATCCTTGTACTGACAATATCCCTAGCATTAGCAGTAAACTCTCGGTTCTGTGGGTGGCTTCACACTTAGTCTGCGGATTGCGAATTATACTTTTCGCTGTAACTTATATTTTAAATTCATGGAAATCCAGAGGCGAGCATGAAGGATTATATAGTATCGATGCTGATTGTGTTCAGCCTATTAGCAAGTGCGGTGGCCAGCGCTGATGCGAGAGAGCGGGCCAAGCGTATTCATGAACGTTTGACGGGCACCGTGCCTACTGACGCAATGCTCGACCGTATGGAGACAGAAGTGGTGGGCGGCGATGCCGTTACCGCAGCATTATATGCTATGGATGGTGCGCCAGCGCCCTCGCCGGTTGCGGCTAATGGTCATTTTTATAATGTGGTAGTAAAAAATTGGGCCTCACCCTGGACCAATGAAGCGCGTGACATCACCGTTCCCCTCAATGATTATTCTGCAACTGTGATCGGTATTGTGCGTGATAGCGACAGTATTGATTTTCGTGAAATTCTTTACGGCGACATTATTTACAAAGGTAATACCGGTTCAGTAGCCGGACTTAATCAAGCCTTTTCTGAAGATAACAATGCCCATTACGAACAGTTAGAAGAGCTGGCGGTAAATTTGGGTGACGACAATGTATTGGTTCGCAGCACTCAATCCTCCGGTAGCTTGCCGGCCAGCGCCGTAGCAGGAGTGATGACAACGCGGGCAGCGGCCAGTGCTTTTTTTATTGATGGCACCAATCGCGCAATGTTTCGTTTTACCTTGTTAAATCATTTGTGTATGGATTTGGAGCAGCTAAAAGATACCAGTCGTCCCACCGATAGAATTCGTCAGGACGTTTCCCGCAGCCCCGGTTTGGACAGTACTTTATTTCTCAATCAGTGTGTGGGCTGCCATAGTGGCATGGATCCGATGGCGCAGGCATTTGCGTACTACGAATATTACCCCTCAATGGCAGATCGCCCTGATCTGACCGAGGACGAACGCAGAGAGAATGGCCACCTGGTGTATAACAACAATGGCCAGGTACAAAACAAATACCATATCAATGAAAATAATTTTAAACCCGGCTACATCACTCCCAACGATCACTGGACTAATTATTGGCGCTTGGGTGATAACAGCAGCCGCATCGGTTGGATGAACCCGGCTACCAATAGCAGTTCCATCGATATGGCGATTAATCCCGCGTATTCAGAAGGCGATGGCGCTGCATCGATGGGACAAGAGCTGGCTAACTCGCAGGCGTTTGCAGTATGTCAGGTAAAAAAAGTATTTCGCGCAGTGTGTCACCGGGAACCGGCGGAAGATGATCGCACTGACTTCGATGATTTGGTTAGTGATTTTCTGGCGGACTACAACATGAAAATGAATTTTGCCCGCGTTGCAGCTAGCTGCACGCAGCATTTATAAGTGGTGGACATGATGAAAAAAATAATCAGCATGCTCAGCCCGTACTGGAAGATAGCGTTTTTAACATCGGCAATGTTTTTAATCGCCTGTAGTGGCGGCAGTGGTGGTGGCGGTAGTGACCGGGTAGCAGATATTAGTGGCGGTAGCGGTGATGGTACGTTTGTGTATAACGGTGCGTCACCACAAAGCGATGAAGTACAGAGTTTTAAAATAGCGTTTTACGATAACTTAGTGATTGAAGAGCGTTGTGGTCGCTGCCATACGCCCGGTGGTGAAGCCGGGTCTATCGATTTTGTAAATCGCGATGATGTCAATCTGGCGTGGCAAGCAGCAAAATTACGGGTCAATTTAGTGGAGCCGTCGTCCTCGGCAATAGTCACTAAAGTGGCCGGTGGTCACCAGTGCTGGTTGGGTTCCGACAAAGCAGCAACCTGTGCTGTTACTCTGACGGGCTATATCGAAGCGTGGGCAAGTGGCGCTTCTCAGGGTGTGAGCCTGGTGTCCTTATCGCCGCGCACTATTTACAGCCCGGATGCCGAAATAAAATTTTTCCCGCCGGATTTAGTGGATGCGCAGGATCTGGGCGCGCCCATTGATGACTTAATGACCTTGACCCGAACTTATTGTAGCAATTGCCACAACGAAGCGGTGGCGGTGCCGCAAGCGCCCTACTTCGCCAGTAGTGATGACGACATTGCTTATGCGGCGTTAAAAACCAAAGTGGATTTAAATAACCCCGCGCAGTCGCGATTAGTATTACGTCTTGCGGACGATCAGCATCAGTGCTGGTCTGATTGCGAGAGTGACGCAGCGACAATGAATACGGCTATTCAAAACTTTGCAGCGCTCGTTGCTGTGTCAGGTGTGGATGACAATTTAGCTTTCAGTATGGCCCAGACATTAAGTGGTGATGGCATCGCCGCAGCTTCAGGTGGTCGCTATGAAACTGACATTATTGCCAAGTGGGAGTTTCGTGAAGGCAGTGGAGTAACTGTGGCAGACACCAGTGGTACTCGCCCAGAAATTGAATTAACGCTTTCCGGTGAGGTGACCTGGCTGGGTGGCGGTGGTGTTCGCTTTGATGGTGGCAAGGCTCAGGGTGGTGTCGGTTCCAGTGAAAAGCTGGCTAACTTAATCAGTACCACGGGTGAATACAGTATTGAAGCCTGGGTCGCGCCTTACAATGTTACACAGGAAGATGCCTGGATGATTGGCTATTCCGGTGGCGTAAATAACCGCAATTTTTTAGCCGCACAAAATCTCTATGCCTATGATTTTTACAATCGCGGCAGTGTCAATGATGATAATGGTGCAGGCGAACCCTTGGTCACTACAGAAAATGATGCGGTGGATTTTGCCCAGGCCGCACTGCAACATGTGGTGATGACTTACGACCCCATTGCCGGTAGAAAAATTTATGTTAACGGTGTTGATACAGGCGCTGTTGATGATGTGGGTGGGGGTTTAATTAATAGTTGGAATACCTCCTTTGCGCTGACGTTGGGTAATAGCGTCGGTTTTGACCGGCCGTGGTTGGGTGCTATGCGGATGGTGGCGGTACATAATCGCAAATTAACTGTGGAGCAAATTAATCTTAATTTTGAGGCCGGTGTGGGCACTAGTTATTATTTGTTATTCAGTGTCGCTGATTTAGTCGATGAGCCGAATTGTCGCGTAACTACGGTGGACGCAGCGAGTAGTGATTACTGTTACGTGGGCTTTAATGTAAGCGAGTACGATGAGTTCAGTTATTTATTTAAAACGCCATTTTTTGTTAACTTGAACCCCAGTGATAATAGTATCAATTTTAATCTCGAAGGCATTCGCCTGGGTATCAACAGTAAACTGGCAAATGTTGGCCAGGCTTTTCTCAATATTTCAGACAGCATTAGTGATAACAACTTTACTGAGATTGACCCGCAGTTGGTGAATAACGGTCAGCTGTTATCACCTATCGGCACTATTATTGCGCTGGAGTCCGGCCCGGATCAGGATGTGTTTTTTCTGGCGTTTGATGAAATTGGCAGTAATACCAGCGTGGTGTCTGATGGCGCTGATAATAGCGGTAGTTTCAGTTATTCCTTGGTCGGTGTTGAATCCCCTGATCTGGCGATGAAAACTTTTGATGAAATTAATAAAACCTATGCTGAAATTACCGGTGTCTCTAGCTCGCGCTCCGAACCTGCGGGTGCGGCTTTTTATAACCTGAAATTGCAACTGCCTAGCGTGGCTGATTTCAAGACTTTTTCATCGTCACATGTCATGGCAGCTACGCAATTAGCGGCGGCTTATTGCGATGAGTTGGTGGCAGATGTGGCATTGCGTGAGTCGTTTTTCCCTGGCTTTTTTGCGGCCGGCTCGGCACCGCTTGATGCAGAGGCTGTTGCCGATAGTAGCTGGAATGATGATGTGGTAGCGCCGCTGGTAAACAAAGGGATGAATACCGGTGTGTTTGACGCTGCTGGACGGACAAAAATCGAGGGAGAGGTAAAAAACTTGATTGACCTGCTAAGGGATTGTGGTGGTACGTGCGCGTCCGATAAAACCTATGAAGTGGTAAAGGGTGCTTGTATAGCAACCCTTACCAGTGGCGCAGTGATGGTGGACTAACAGGTTTGCTAGTGGTGGATAAAGAGTAAAGACTTATGACTAGATCAATGAAACCAAAAACCCATTACGGGCTTAATGAAGCACTGCTTCACCCTGACCACAGTAAGCCAAAGTCACGCCGTGATTTTTTAGCACAGGGTTTTAAGTTGGGTGGGGCGACGATGCTGGGCGTTTCTATAAATAGCCTGTTGAGTTCAAGGGCGCATGCCTTATCGTCAAATTTATTGACGGACCCTGATAGTTACACGCCAACGGGAACGTGTGATTTAAATCCCGCTGCAGGTGGGAGAAAAATCCCGTTTATTTGTTTTGACCTTGCTGGTGGCGCCAATATCTCTGGCTCTAATGTGCTGGTGGGTGGTCCTGGTGGACAGCTGGATCTATTAAGTGCCGGCGGCTATCAGAAACTGGGTTTGCCGGCGGATTTAAATCCTAATCCTTCTTCGGCGGCGGATACTTTTATTGATGATTCTTTGGGCTTATTGTTTCATAGCGAAAGTGCCATGTTGTCCGGTATTAAAGAAAAATGTTCGGCGGCGACAATGGCGGCGACTAATGGTGCCGTTATTCCCAGTCGTTCTGATAATGACACAGGTAACAATCCGCATAATCCAATGTATGGCATTTATGACGCGCAAGCACGAGGTGGTCTCGTGCAGTTAATCGGTTCAGAAGTGAGCGCTAGTGGTGGCAATTCAATGGCTCCCAATTCTTATATGGCGCTATATCCTGATATTCGCCCTACCAAAATTTCCAGCCCTAGTGATGCCGCTGGCTTGGTGGATGTGGGATCACTGAATAGCCTGTTTGCTGACTCAGCAGATACTTTGGCAGTTATGGAATCGATGAAGCGGATTACTGATTATAAGCTTGGTATTAGCGATACGCTGATGACTAATGATGAAGCATTAAAGCAGCGCTTAAGCTGTGAATATCTACGTAGCGCCGATACCTATGAAAAATTCGATAGTCCTGACAAAATTGATCCATCAAAAGACCCGTTAATTGTTGGCGCTAGCGGTATTTTCGGTGTCGATGAGTTTAATGGCGACCGGGAATTCCGAAAAGCAGCGTCAGTAATGAAATTAGTGATTGATGGTCATGCAGCGGCTGGCACCATTGAAATGGGCGGCTATGATTATCATACCGGCGACCGTAATACCGGTGAGGGTAGAGATTTACGCGCTGGCCGTTGCATTGGTGCCTGTATTGAATACGCGATGCGTCGTCGCACTCCGCTGATGCTGTATGTGTTCAGTGATGGCTCGGTGGCCAGTGATGGCTCTATCGAGCGGATGGCCGGTTTGGGGCAGGGTAAGTGTGTATGGTCGGGTGATAATTCATCTACCGGTTCTGCATTCTTTTTAGTGATTGACCCTGATGGTGGGCGTCCCAGTTTGTTGGATATGGGACCAAATGGTGCTGATGATCCATTAACCCATCAACAAATTGGTTGGATGCGTGATGATGCCTCGGTAGAAACCTCTGCCACTCCGGCAGCAAATAACGTTAACATGTTAGTCGAAACAGTTATTCTTAATTATATGGCCTTACATGGTGAAGAAGGCAGTTTTGCCGCCGACCGGGGACTGGGGTCGGAAACCAATAATCGTCGCTATCGTGCCTTTACACAACTGGCGAGTGTGAGTGGTGGTATTATCAATCCACCACCAATAACCTAGCGATAATAAACCTAAGGAATTCAGGTGTTGAACATACCCTTTTTTAAAACCTGGGCTGTGCTGTGTCTATTAGCGCTGTGCCCGTCGCTTATGGCGCAAGAACCGCCACTAGCTGATGATCTGCAAACCTTAAAATCCCAAGTGCTGGAACTGAACAAAGATCTGTTTATTCTGGAAGAAGAATTATTATTTCCATCTAATACCCAATTGGCGGTGTTTATCTCTTTGGATGTCGGTCATTATTTCGCTTTGGATGCAGTGAAGTTAACAGTGGATGGTGAAGTCGTCAGCCATTTTCTCTATACAGATAGACAGTTAGACGCATTGCGCCGTGGCGGTGTCCACCGCTTGTTTGTCGGCAATATCAAAAGTGGCTGGCATGAGTTGGTGGCGGTGTTCACCGGTCGTGGGCCGCAGGGACGAGATTATCGTCGGGCAACCAGTTTAACGTTTAATAAGTTGGCTGATGCAAAAAATCTGGAATTAAAAATTGTCGATTCAACGGCTATGCAGCAACCTGAGTTTGCCGTTAAAGAGTGGTGATGTGAGGGATTATCTAAATCGTCTGGCGGTTGTTTTACTGACAGCGCTGGCGAGTGCGCCGGTAGCGACAGAAACGGTACAGGACTTGCGCTATGGCGTAACCTTGTATCATTTTTATCAGCAGGATTATTTTAACGCCCTCACTGAACTGATGGCTGCGGAAGAGACCCGGTCATTGCCCCATCACGCCGATCAGGCGGCGTTACTGAAAGGGGGGATGAGTTTATCTTATGGTCTTGGCCGTGCCGCTGAGGCGACCTTTCAGCAATGGCTAACTACACCCACTGAGCAGGATTCAACACGCTGGCAACAACAGCACCAGCGGGCCTGGTTTTACCTCGGAAAATTAAATTATCAGCGTGGTGAGGATGCGCGGGCTTTGTCTGCGTTGCAACAAGTCACAGCCGCAACGGTTACAGAATCAATAGACTCCAACCTGCAACAAGAAAGTTTTTATTTACAAGCCAAGCTTCATTTACAGCTAGGCGAGCTGCAAGCTGCTGCAACCGCCGCTGCGCAATTATCTGAAGATTCAATTTTTTTGCCTTACTACTGGTTTAATCGCGGCGGCCAACTGGCGGCCGGTGGTGATTGGTCTGCTGCTGCGGAAGCCTATGATAATTTGAGTCAATTATCATTAAGCACGGATGTTGAAAAAACCTTACGCGATAGAGCGTTGACGGCGGCAGGTTTTGCTCGTTTGCAGGAGCAGCAACTCGATGCCGCCATTGCGCATTTTAGTCAGGTGAGATTAAACAGCCCGATGGTAGACCGCGCCTTATTAGGTTTGGGTTGGGCACATTTACAAGCAGGACAGCCGGAGCAGGCGTTAACACCCTGGCAGCAGTTGCGCTCACAATCGTTGCTGCAATCCGGTGTGCAGGAAGTGTATTTAGCTTTGCCTTATGCATACGAACAATTAGATGCAGACGCCGCGGCGTTGCGCGAATATGAATTCGCAAGGGATGCCTATGCTGCAGAGTTAGACCAGCTAGCAGCGGCTATCGAAAGTTACCGTCAACAACCGCTGCTGCAATTATTTGGTTTTGAAATGGATGCAGAAAGTGATTGGTTATTGCCGGAAGAAATTCATCCTGCGGCTGATAATGCACCTTATCTCTCGCATTTATTTGCTCGGCATAGTTTTCAATCTGCCGTTAAAGATTACCGGGATGTGATCAGTTTGCAGCATTATCTGCAGCACGCCAATGAACGTTTGCAGGTGCTTAAAATTGTTGATGCTGAGCAGCAAGCCTTGTGGCAGCGCGTGATTGACGGCGATGAATTGGCTCAGTATCAGCAACGCTTTCAGCAATTGTCAGCGGCAGTTGCTGCGCTTGAGCAACGTATTACAGCAGCCCGTGAAGATGTTTCTGGTCGATTATTGGTTGATGAGCGGCGCAGGGATTTATGGCGGCGAATTGAGCGCAGCGAAGTGCTGGCAAAGCAGCTACAACCGGCAGGGCAGGTCAGTAAATTTGAGCGTGAGCAAATTCGTCGCTTTCGTGGATTATTGTTATGGGAAGATAGCGAGCAATACCCAGTTGAGTTATGGAAATTAGAAAAAATGCGCAGTGATTTGTCGATAACACTAGCGCAAGCACAACAACAATTAGCCGCAGTTGAGGCGACAGTAGCTAATCGTGCACAGTCATTATTTTTATCGCGTATTGAACAATTAGCGCAAACCACCGAGCAGCAGCAAGTGTTGGTCGAGCAGCGATTAAAGCAGCAGGCAGATCTTATTCGGCAGTTGGCTATCGACGAGTTAGAACAGCAGCAACAACAATTAGGTTTTTATCTCGGTAAGGCGAAGCTGTCGATTGCTCGCCTCTATGATGAAAACAGTGAGGAGACCGCGCGATGAGGTGGTCCCCTTTTTTAATGCTGCCGCTTACCGGTGTGGTGTTGCTTGCTAGCAGTTGTAGCTGGATAGGGCAGGACGAGCAGGAGCCGCCCGCAGAGTTAACGTTGAGCGCATTGCCTACAGCGTCGTTGCCGATACAAGGTGAGCCGATCGCGAGTAAAAGTCTGGCAGAAGTGCATGCGCTTTATCGGGATGCGCTAACTGCGGATCAACATCCGGTCAGTCAATTTCAACTGAAGCGTCGATTGGCGGCTTTGGAGATGATGCGTGGTGAGCGCCGGTTATTTGATGGTGAGCCTAGTGAGGCTTTGTTTGCTGAAACCGTGAGTGTGTATCAGGAACTATTAGCCGCTGATATTGAGCCGCAATCGCGGGACCAGTTGTTGTACCAATTGGCAAAAGCCCACGCTATGGGCGGCCAGTTAGATGAATCGATCGACGCTTTGTCGCAATTAAGTAGTGATCACCAGCAATCTGCTTTGTTTGTTGAGTCAGAGTTCAGACGAGCAGAGAGTTTTTTTAGTGCCGGTTTATATGCCGAGGCAGGTGCCAGTTATCAAAAAGTTGTTGATGCTGGAGTAGAAAGTGCTTACTACCATAACGCCTTGTACATGGTGGGGTGGTCGCGCTTTAAACAAAATCAATACCGCCTTGCCACAGATGCGTTTATTGCTACGCTGGATGCGCTGGCAGCGTCTTCAAATAATTTTTATGACTTATCCAAGGGTGACAAAGAGTTAGTGAAAGATTGTTATCGCGTGTTGAGTGTGACGTTTTCCTATCGGGAAGGGGCCTCCAGCCTCAATGATATTGAAGGCGGTTTGCAGGCGCATCATTATCTCCCTGATCTTTATGATGCTCTGGCAATGTTGTATTTATCGCAGGAACGTTTTCAGGACAGTGCAGATACCTACAAGGCATTTGCTGCCACCTATCCACAAGCTGATCAGTCCCATGAATTTTTTGTGCGCGCCATTGCCATGGTGGAGCGGGCCGGTTTTGCTGAGGAGGTGCTAAGGGATAAGCGTCAGTACACCCAGCAGTTTGCCGTGGGAAGTGAGTATTGGCAAAATCATTCGGCCGCTGTGCGCGAAAAAATTGCTGAACACTTACAAGTATTTATTCCACAGTTAGCGAAGTTTTATCATGCTCGCGCACAACAGCTGCAAAAAGCGTTAACTACTGCGCCGGTCAAAAAACAGGATGAGTTAAGACAAGAGATGCTAGCCAGTTATCAGCAGGCGGCGGATGATTACCAACAATATATTGATAGTTTTCCGGGTGATGAGCGTTTGCCAGAGTTTCATTTTTTATTGGCTGAAGCGCGTTACGACAGCGGCCAGTATGCTGATGCTATTATCCATTACGATATCGTCGCCTATGATTATCCCGCCGATAAAAATGCGATGGAGGCTGGCTATGCAGGAATCTTGGCCTATGGTCGAATTATTGATACTGCTGATGAGAAAGCGCTGTTTGCCGGCGCCTGGAAAGAGCGGCGCATCGCCAGTGAATTGCGTTATGCGCGTCAGTTCAATCAGGATCCACGGGTGCCGGATTTAGTGTTACATGCAGCGGAAAGTTTATCGGTAATGAAGTTTGATCTGGCGGCGATTGCCGCAGCCGAGTTTTTATTACCGCAAGAGCAAAACCTGGCATTAGAGCAGAGGCGTAGTGTCTGGTGGCTAATCGCACAATCCAGTTACCGGCAGCAGGATTATGCTTATGCCGAACCCGCTTATCAGCAGGCGATTCAAACCTTACCAGCTAAAGATAAGCGTATTCAGGAATGGACTGAGTTGTTGGCCGCCAGTATTTATAAGCAGGGTGAAGCTGCATTGGTAGCGGGTAATAACTTGCAAGCCAGCGAACAATTTTTGCGGGTGATTGACGTGGCGCCGGCTTCCAGTGTGCGAGTGACGGCGCAATATGATGCGGCTGAACAACTGCTGGCGTTGGAACAGTGGACACAGGCCATTGGTTTATTAAAAGATTTTGAACAGCGTTTCCCAAATAATCGCTTGGTGCCTGCAATACCTGCGAAACTGGTTCTCGCTTACGAACAAACTGAAGATTGGCAAGCGGCAGCTGATGAAATTATGTTGATGTTTGCGAAAACGACCGACGTTGAACAACAGGCAGAATTATTATTTTTGGCGGCCTCGTATTTTGAGCGAGCAGACAATCGCGCCGAAGCTATTGTGCACTATCGTCAATACGCTCACAACTATCCACAGTATTTTGCTACGCGATTGGAGGCTATGAATAAAATGGATAGCCTTTATCAACAAACGGGTGAGCCCGATAAGCGTCGCTTTTGGCTGCGTAAAATAATTGCTACCGATGCGCAGGCGGGAAGTCAGCGCAACGATCGGTCGCGACATTTAGCGGCCTCGGCCTCAGCGGTATTAGCCGATGATGCTTATCAGGATTTTCTGGCAATTAAATTAAAACTGCCAATGAAAAAGTCCTTTAAAAAGAAAAAGCAGGCAATGGATAAAGTGGTCAAGGCGTATACCAAAACCAACGACTACGGTATTGAAGCGTTTTCAACGTTGGCGGTTTATCGACTGGCGGAAGTTTATGCCCAGCTCAGTCGTGATTTGATGGCCTCGGAGCGCCCCGCCAAGTTGGATGAGTTGGAGCGTGAGCAATATGATGTATTACTGGAAGAGCAGGCCTTTCCATTTGAGGAAAAAGCGATAGCTATTCACGAAGGTAATGCGCAACGCAGTTGGGATGGCGTTTACAATGCTTCAGTGAAAAAAAGTTTTAGTGCACTGAGTGTGCTGTTGCCTGCGCGCTACGGTAAACAGGAGCAGCGAGTAGAATGGCACGAGGGGATTCACTAATGTTGCGCTATGGGGTGCCACTACTTTGGTTGCTATTGCTGACTGGGTGTCAGTCAATTCCATTGGGGTTGAATCAAGAGGCGCCGAATAAAGAGGAGGTCGTTGCTACAGAGGATGCTGCTGGAGAGCTTGTGGTGGTGCCATCACCTTATGAGCAAAATCAGGGTTCTGTGAGCAGTGATGCCAAGGCGCGATATGGCAAAGCCCTTGTCGCCATGCAGGTTGGCGATTGGAAAGATGCTGAGCAACGCTTATTGGCTTTGGTGAGCGACTATCCAGCCTTGTCGGGGCCGGTGCTGAATTTGGGTATTGTCAGTGAGCAGCAAGCTGATAATAAAAAAGCCGAAGCCTATTATCAGCAGACTATTGCAGTGAATGCTAATAATCTGGCGGCCTACCATCGTTTGGCAGTGTTGTTACGCGAGCAGGGACGCTTTCAAGAAGCTGAAGCGGTTTATCTGCGAGCATTGACCGTGTGGGATCAAGACGCGGTCAGTCATAAAAATCTGGGTATTTTGTATGACCTCTATATGGGGCGTCTAGATGATGCGCTTATTCATTATGAGTCGTATTTAGCATTAACCGAGCCGCCCGATCGGCAGGTGAAGGGCTGGGTTGCTGATCTCAGCCGTCGAATCAAAGCGGAGCAATGAGATGCGAGTCATATTGATCATGTTGATAGCGCTGGCGGCCTCTGCGGATGAGGGTGTAATCACCCTGCGCAGTACCGTCAAGGGCAATCAGGAGCAGCCAAAAGTGATGTATGTGTTGCCCTGGCAATCTGCTGAGCGAATTGAGGTGGAGTATCGCCCGGATAATGAATGGCTGGGTGAGGTTTTTGCGCCGGTGGATCGTGATGAATTTATCCGCGAATTAAATTACCGCGATGCTGGCTTTGGCGCCTCAACTGCCGAAGCTGAAAAATAGCCCACAAAAATGCCATCTGGTTGGCATTTTTAAGATTCTTAAGCACTAGATTTAAAGCAGTCGCCGCTAGGCCTGCTATGATAAAAACTTGTAGTGTAAAAGTAGTGAAACCACTGCACCACCAACCCGTTTACTGAATCCAATATTATTAGGTAAGAACTATGGAATTTCTGTCTGCCATCATCCGCTTCTTTCAGACGGGTGGCCCATTTATGTACCCCATTGCTATTGTTCTGGTCATTGGCCTGGCAATTTCTATCGAGCGCTGGCTAGTGCTGACAGTGGCAAAAACCAGTAATAAAAAGGCCTTTGAGGCGCTGTTGCCGGCGTTAAAGAAGGGTGACTTTCGCAGTATTGTTGATGAGGCAAACCGCTCTACTGTGCCGATGGCCAGAATTATCGGTGCGGGTGTGGCTCGTTTTACCAACAGTAATCGTCGTGATGATGTGGAATATGCGATGGAAGAAGGCATTCTTGAGGCCTTACCGAAATTAGAAAAGCGCACGCCTTACCTGGCAACTCTGGCAAATATTTCTACCCTGCTGGGCTTGCTAGGTACCATTATTGGCTTGATTGCAGCGTTTACTGCGGTGGCCAATGCTGAGCCGACCGAGAAGGCCGCAATGTTATCGAGCAGTATTTCGGTAGCGATGAACACTACAGCATTTGGCTTGATTGCGGCTATTCCGTTGTTGTTGCTGCACTCCTTGTTACAAACGAAAACCGCTGAAATAGTCGATAGCCTTGAAATGGCGGGAGTGAAAGTGTTGAACACGTTGGGCGCCAAGCTAGCGGCGCAAACGCGTAATCAAGACAAGCCCGCTGCTTAGAGGTTTTCCAATGAGACGTCTTCGTCGCAACCCGCCTACCGAGGCGGAGCTCGATATTACCGCTTTCATGAATTTGATGATTGTGTTGGTACCGGTGCTGCTGCTAGGTATGGTGTTTTCCCAAATCACCGTTATTGATGTCAATTTGCCGGCCCTGTCGACCGCCGCTAGCAGTAGCGAAGCTGACAAAATGCAGGTGGAGTTGGTTGTTGATAATGAGCAGATGACGGTTAATTTTCCGCAGGGTATTCGCGTTAAAACTATCGTCAAAACAGAGACTGGTGAGCATGACTTTAAACTGCTAAGTCTGGTGTTGCAGGAAGTAAAGAGGCAGTTACTGGAGAAAGGGATAGAGCGAAAAAATATTACTATTTTGTCTGCCCCTGATACCGATTATCAAACCATTATTACCGCGATGGATACGGTGCGTTCGTATAAGGCGGTAGTGGTGGCAGATGTGGTTGATGCCGCATTATTTCCTAACATTGCCTTTGGTGATGCCCCTGTTATGGCGGAGGCTAAGCAATGAAAAAGTCTCTTCGCGCCAAACGCATGGCCAGAAATCATCGTAAACACGGTCAGCATCCTAAATTAAACTTAGTGTCGTTGATGGATATTTTCACCATTCTGGTTTTTTTCTTGATGGTAAACAGTGGCGACGTTGAAGTGTTGTCAGCAGATAAATCAATCACATTGCCTGACTCTATTGCAGAAACCAAGCCTGCGATGACCATTACAATCAAAGTCAGTGATAGCAATATTATTGTGCAGGGCAATACCATTGGTAGTTTGGAATCTCCCGAAGGGGTTGCGGCTACACTGGCAGCGCTAAACAAAGAGTTGGTATATCAGGCCTCTCGTCGCAGCCAACTCAGTGAAGAAGAAAAACTGAAAGGTCGCTCGGTTATTATTATGGGTGACCAGAGTATGCCTTACGATTTACTCAAGCAATTAATGACCACCTGTTCGGCCAACGATTACCGTGATATTTCCTTGGCGGTAAATCGTGTTGCTGAACAGCCAGAAGTTGACGCGCCGCCGTCATTGGAGAGTTAGTCGTGGCAGCGTGGGTGACAGGTCCAGAATTACAATTGCCTTGGGCGGTATCCGAGAAGGATGATAAGCGCTATCGGAAGTTGCTGTGGCAGGGATTAATTGTGCTGTTGTTGTTCGGTATAGCAATACCGTTAGTGCCGGTAAAAGAAATTCCTCGCGAGCAAAAAGAAGCGGTGCCACCGCAATTGGCGCGGGTGATTATGGAAAAGAAAGAGCTGCCAAAACCAGAGCCTGTGGTCGCACCCAAGCCAAAGCCCAAAGAAAAACCCAAGCCCAAGCCGGTAGAAAAAGAAAAGCCAAAGCCTAAAGAAAAACCTAAGCCCAAGCCTGTTGATGTGGTTGAAAAGGCTAAGGCCACCGCCGCGGTTTCAGGTTTGCTAGCATTTAAAGATGATCTGACTGAGCTTAGGGAAAGTGTTGATATTAATCAGTTGGACAGCAAGCAACTGAGTCGGGGCGAATCAAAAGCGGCTGAAACCAAGCGTTCAGTGATTACCCAAAAATCGGCGCAAGCCAGTGGCGGCGTACAGGTCGCAGCGGTCAGTGAAAATACCGGTGGTCGCGCTTTATCTGGTCGGGAAACGACTAAGGTCGGTACCCCTGACGGTTTCAGTGATCAGCCGCAAGCGATTGCCAGGGCGACGGCGGATACAGTAAGTGGTCGCAGCGATCAGGCTATCCGCCGAGTGATGGATAAAAACAAGGGCGCCATATTCTCTATTTATAATCGCGCATTGCGGAAAGATCCAGCGCTGGAAGGCCGCTTTGTTTTTGAAATGGTGATTAGTCCTGCGGGGGCGGTTACCAGTATTAAACTTATTTCCAGTGAGTTAGCGGATGAGCAATTGACCAGCAAAATTCTATCTCGTATACGCTTGATCAATTTTGGAAGTGATCGGGTGACAGAAACCGTGGTGAATTATTCGTTTGATTTCCTGCCCTACTAAACGCGTCTTGACTTCGTTTGATACACCGTTACAAAAAACTCAAAAAAATACTCAGACATAAAAAAGGCCGGTATAAAAACCGGCCTTTTTTGTTTTTTAAATGACTATTACTCGTCCAGAAAACTGCGCAAATGATCAGAGCGTGAAGGGTGGCGCAATTTACGTAACGCTTTGGCTTCAATTTGACGAATTCGCTCACGGGTAACATCGAACTGCTTGCCCACTTCTTCCAAGGTATGGTCAGTGTTCATGTCGATACCAAAGCGCATTCGCAGTACTTTCGCTTCTCGTGCAGTCAGCCCGCCAAGCACGTCTTTGGTGGCTTCCTGCAAGCCTTGGCCGGTAGCGGAATCCACTGGCTGAGCGATAGTAGTATCTTCAATAAAGTCACCCAGATGTGAATCTTCGTCATCACCGATAGGGGTTTCCATGGAGATAGGTTCTTTTGCAATCTTTAGTACTTTGCGAACTTTATCTTCCGGCATGTCCATGCGCTCACCCAGTTCTTCCGGGGTGGGCTCGCGGCCCATTTCCTGCAGCATTTGACGAGAGATACGATTAAGTTTGTTGATGGTCTCAATCATGTGCACAGGAATACGAATGGTGCGTGCCTGGTCGGCAATCGAGCGTGTGATTGCCTGACGAATCCACCAGGTGGCGTAAGTTGAAAACTTATAACCCCGGCGGTATTCAAATTTATCAACCGCTTTCATAAGGCCGATGTTACCTTCCTGAATTAAGTCGAGAAATTGTAAACCGCGATTGGTGTATTTTTTGGCGATAGAAATTACCAGACGCAAGTTTGCTTCGACCATTTCTTTCTTGGCGCGACGGGCACGGGCTTCTCCGATAGACATACGACGATTAACTTCTTTTATGTCGACGACGGTCAGCTCGGTTTGAGATTCCATTTGGGCAATTTTGCGTTGCGAGCGCAAGATATCTTCTTTGCTCGTTTCCAAAATAGGTGCAATGTCTTTATTGGCTTTGATTTGTTCGTCAACCCACTCCATATTAACTTCATTGCCTTGAAAGGCTTTAACAAAGTCCCGGCGAGTCATTTTGCACTGTTTCACGCAGATGTTCATGATCAACTTTTCGCTTTCACGAATGACGTTGAGCTTGGAGCGAACACGAATGGCCAGTGGATCAAAAATCCGTGGTGTTAATTTCAGGAATTTAAATAGCTCAGCGACTTTCTGTAATTCCTTAGCCGCTTCTTTGCTGTAGCGACCGTGCTTTTCAATCGCTTTATCTAATTTGTTTTGCTGCTTGCGAATATCCGTAAAGCGCTGCTTTGCTTCTTCTGGATCCGGGCCGCTGCTGGTTTCATCCTCGTCATCATCGTCATCTTTAACGGCTGCGGCAAGTTGCTGCTGGGCTGCTGGTGGAACCACATCGGTGGGGTTGAGGTAACCCACTAAAATGTCTGCCAGGCGGCGCTCTTCAGTGGCGACTTTATCGTATTCATCGATAACGTCCTGAACTGCGCCTGGGTAGTAGGCGATGGCAGCCATGACGTCGCGGATACCTTCCTCGATACGTTTGGCAATGGCGATTTCGCCCTCGCGGGTTAATAGCTCAACGGTACCCATTTCACGCATATACATACGTACTGGGTCGGTGGTGCGGCCGACTTCATTTTCTACTGCAGCAAGGGCAGCAGCAGCTTCAGCGGCAGCAATATCATCCGGGGAGTCATCTTCGGAAAGCAGGATTTCATCAGCATCAGGAGCAGCTTCAAAAACCTGGATACCCATGTCGTTGATCATCTGAATGATGTCTTCGACCTGATCAGGATCAGAGATGTCCTGTGGCAGGTGGTCATTGACCTCAGCATAGGTAAGGTAGCCCTGCTCTTTGCCCTTGGCAATAAGGATCTTTAAACGGGACTGTTGTTTATTGGGGTTGCTCATAGATAGTGTGTCTTTCGAAGAGATTCAAAAAGTTAGCCCGACATTATAACGTCATTGCCTGTTGGAATACTAGCCTCATAACTGACGGTGTTTAAGGGGCTGGTGTAGTGTTGACAGGCGCTTGCTCGTAATGTTCCGGTCCCTGGGTTGTTTGGTGTTTAGTATTGATCAGGCCTTCGATAGATCATGCTTCTGCCTGAGTAATTGTTTAAGTTGCTGTTTTTCATCATCGCTTAGCTGAGCGTAGTCCTTGCTTAGAATGTTGTCGACCTGCTGTTTAAGGTTTTGTTTCTTTTGTGATTTTCGACTCAAATGCAGCAGTGTATCGGTTAATTCCTGTTCAATATTGGTCTCGGGGATCAATCGCTCTGCCTGCAGCAATAATTGCAGGGTTTCGCCCCAGGGTTCGCCGTACCAGTGGCCAATTAGCATGGCGGGGGTGGAATCAGGTCGTTTGTTAAGCAACTCCAGCATGGCCAATAGTAGCGGCATATTGGGGTCTTCATCCGTATTCAGCTGGTTGGGCGTCTCAATCTGGCTGGCGGCCTTTGGCTCATGCAGCAGTAGGGCGATGGCATAAAGAACCGGGTTGCGGGTGGTCTCTGCAGGCTGATACTGGCTGTCACGCTGCTTCGGTTTGGGGCGATCTTGCACTGCATAGACTGGGTGCTGATCCCCGAAGTGGGTTTCTGCGTCGGTCTCTGTGGGTATCGGCGAGAGGGCTGCAGGCGCCCCGTTTTGTTTGTTGCGCTGATGTTGTCGCAGGATTTCTCCGAGTTTATCGCGTGACAGGCCGGTGCGCTCGGCTAAAGAGTCCATCATCAGTTCTTTGAACACGCCTTGTGGCAGCTTTTCTATGAGCGGCGCCGCCATAGTACTCATGCGGGCGCGGCCGTCCAGCGAGCCTAGTTCCAGCCCTTCTGCTTGTGAGCTAAATAAATACTCTTCCAGTGGCATGGCTTTATTGACTAGCAGAATGAAGTTATTGGCACCAATATCGCGCACCAGGCTATCCGGGTCTTCTCCCTGTGGCAAAAACAGGAATTTAGCCCGGCGGCCATCTTCCATCGCTGGTAGCGCAGACTCCAGCGCCCTCACCGCTGCCTTGCGGCCGGCTTCGTCACCATCAAAGCAGAATACTACCTCCGGGCACTGGCGGAAGATGATTTTCAGGTGGTCGGTACTGGTGGCAGTACCCAGCGTCGCCGCAGCCCAATTAATACCGTGCTGGGCCAGCGCGACACATCCATATAGCCTTCGACAATGAGTAGCCGGTCTAGCTGGCGGTTAGCTTTGCGGGACTGGTAGAGGCCGTAGAGCTCTTTGCTTTTGTGGAATACCGGGGTTTCCGGCGAATTAAGGTATTTGGGTTTGTCATCGCCGAGTACTCTGCCGCCAAAGGCGATAACACGGCCGCGATTGTCGCGGATAGGAAAGATAATACGGTCGCGGAAACGATCGTAGAGTTTATTCTCCTCTTCCTTCTCGATCAGCATGCCGCCATCAATCAGCAGCTGCTTCTCTTCATCATTGCTGCCCAGGTGTGCCAGCAAATTATCCCAGCCCGGCGGTGCGTAACCGATATCGAAGTCACGGCAAATCTCGCCGCTGAGCCCGCGGTTTTTGAGGTAGTCCACGGCTTTTTGTTTTTGCGGGTGTTGTTTCAGTTGCTGGCGATAGTAGTCAGCCGCTTTTTCCAGGATGGTGTAGATGTTCTTCTTTTGCTGCGGCTGTTCCTGAAAGGCGGCTGCTTCTCTGGGGACTTCCAGTCCGGCGGCATCGGCAAGGGCTTCAACGGCACGGGGGAATTCCATGCGCTCGTAGTCCATTAGAAAGCCGATAGCATTGCCACCAGCGCCGCAGCCAAAACAGTAGTAGAACTGTTTTTCCTGATTGACGCTGAAAGAGGGGGTTTTCTCGTCGTGGAAGGGGCAGCAGGCGGTAAAGTTCTTGCCGCTTTTTTTCAATGGCACGCGACGGTCCACCACTTCGACAATGTCGAGGCGATCCAGTAAATCGTCGATAAACGTTTGTGGTATGCGGCCAGCCATGATTTTTTAGTGCTTGTCTAACAGGTGGGGCAGTTTAGCATTATTAATGGCTGTACCGTTAAGCGGCTTAGTTGTATCCGGGTTAAGCCGTTTGTGGTGCGAAGCTGGCTTGCTCTTCAGTCAAATCGCAGACAAAGCGGTTGTCTTTATCGACTAAAATCGCTTTGGGCGCAACCGGCTCGGTGGCTAGTGTAAAGGCGATGATGATCACTTCTTCGCCTGGGCCGATCAGGTGCGAGGCCGCACCATTGATACCGATATAGCCACTGTGGCGCTGGCCTTCGATGACATAGGTTTCCAGTCTGGCGCCAGAGGTGTTGCTGACTACCAATACTTTTTCATTGGGCAGTAAGCCCGCTTTATCCAGTAATTCAGCGTCAATGGTGATGCTGCCAACATAATTAAGATTGGCTTCAGTAATTGTCGCTTTATGGATTTTGGATGACATAAAACTTCGCAGTTGCATTTGCTGGTTCCTGTCGGGGCTGGTTAGAAAAGAGGGGGCTTAGCCGAGTTTGGCTTTGATCAGTTTGCTGACTTCGCCCATATCGGCGCGGCCTTGCAGTTGTGGCTTTAAAATGGCCATTACCTTACCCATGTCTTTCATGGATTCGGCACCGCTGCTGCTGACAGCATCGGCTACCAAGGTATTAAGTTCGTCATCGCTGAGCTGGGTGGGGAGGAAATCCTGGATGACTACAATTTCTGCAGATTCGATATCAGCGAGTTCCTGACGACCAGCCGCTTCGTATTGGGAAATAGAATCACGGCGCTGCTTGCACATTTTATCCAGCACAGCCAAAAGCCGCGCATCGTCAATATCGATGCGCTCATCTACTTCAATACGTTTGATTTCGGCTTGAATCAGCCGGATAGTACCGAGACGCTGCTTTTCCTTGGCCCGCATGGCCGCTTTCATGGCTTCCTGAATTTGAGCTTTAAGCGTTGTGTCTGCCATGGCTTAAGGTTCCGTGGAAGGTGGAAGTCGGCGAGCTAAAACAGCGGTAGAGTCTAGTAAAGACGCTTTTGGTTGCGGTTATCGCGAGATACTTTCTTAGCGTGACGCTTTACCGCAGCAGCAGCTTTGCGCTTACGTACTGAAGTAGGCTTCTCGTAGAATTCACGGCTGCGAACATCGGCTAAAACACCGGCTTTCTCACATGCGCGCTTGAAGCGACGCAGAGCAATATCAAAGGGCTCGTTATCTTTTAACTTAACTGAAGGCATTTAATTAACCTGTTGTTTATGTCTATGTTGTTATTAATGCCTGTTTTGAGCATCAATAAGTATCTGTTTCTCACCCTGATGTTGTATTGAAAATAGCCACCAGTGGCAAGGGGCGGGCATTGTAAACGGTTGATTGGGAAATTGCAAAGCGGAAAACAGGGGATTTTATGGGGCGTTTTCCGTATCATTCGGCGTCTTAAATATCGCCCTGCTGCTGTTGCAGTATGCGCTATTCATCCATTGTTCAAAAGGCAGTAATCCCCGAATGCGAGTGTTAGGAATAGAGACCTCCTGTGACGAGACTGGTATCGCGCTTTACGATAGCGAGCGCGGTTTGCTGGCCGATGCCTTATATAGTCAGATAGAGCTGCATACCGAATATGGTGGCGTAGTGCCGGAGCTGGCCTCCCGTGACCATATCCGCAAGACCCTGCCTTTGATAGAGCAGGTCCTGGCCGAGTCGGGTTTTAAAAAAGCAGATATTGATGGTGTGGCCTATACCGCAGGTCCTGGTTTGGTCGGCGCGCTGATGGTCGGTTCGATGATTGGGCGCTCATTGGCTTATGCCTTGTCGGTCCCAGCCATTGGTGTTCATCATATGGAAGGGCATCTGCTAGCACCTATGTTGGAAGCTAATCCGCCACAATTCCCCTTTGTCGCTTTACTGGTCTCAGGGGGCACACGCAACTGGTGCGCGTCGATGGTATTGGCCGCTACCGTTTGTTAGGGGAGTCGCTGGATGATGCCGCCGGCGAAGCGTTTGATAAAACTGCCAAGATGCTAGGGTTGCCTTACCCCGGCGGGCCTCAGGTGGCCAAGTTGGCGGAGCAGGGGGAGCCTGGACGATTTGTTTTTCCACGGCCGATGATTAAACATCAGGGCGTGGATTTTAGTTTTAGCGGTTTGAAGACGTTTACCCTGAATACAGTACAGGCGCATAAAGATGAGTCGGGTAATTTGGATGCGCAAACCCGCGCCGATATTGCCCACGCGTTTCAGCGGGCGGTAGTGGAAACCTTGGTAATTAAATGCAAACGTGCACTCAAGCAAGAAAATCTGACGCAGTTAGTGATGGCGGGTGGGGTGAGCGCCAATCTGCAATTGCGTCAAAGTCTGGAGCAGGCCTTGGCCAAAATTCGCAGCCAGGTATTTTACGCGCGCCCTGAATTTTGTACCGACAATGGCGCGATGATCGCCTATGCAGGCTGTCAGCGCTTACTGGCGGGACAGTGCGATGGCCTCGGGATTACGGCAACGCCGCGCTGGCCGATGGATCAGTTACCGGCTATATAAGCTCTTTATAGAACGTTTTTCATTATTCAAAATACACCTGCACATAGCTAATCAATTAATCTAGGCACTGCTTCATGGATACCGTTTTTATTCAGGAATTAACCATTGAAACCGTTATCGGTATTTATGATTGGGAAAGAGAGATCAAGCAGACGGTTTGTTTGGATTTGGAAATGGCCCATGATATTCGTCGAGCGGCCGAAACCGATGACATCGTTTATACCTTAAATTATAAAGCGGTCTCTGATCGTTTGATTGAATTTATTAGTAGCAGCGAATTTCTGTTAATTGAAACCATGGCCGAACAGTGCGCTGATATTATATTAAGTGAATTTAACGTGCCCTGGTTGCGCCTGCGCTTAAGCAAGCCGGGTGCGGTACGTAAAGCCAGGGCGGTGGGCGTTATTATTGAGCGTGGTGAAAAACGTTGAGATGGATAGTGGCTATTAGACGGAGAGACAATTAATGGCGCAGGTTTTTGTTGGGGTGGGTAGCAGTATCGATCGCTATCGTCACATCACTGCCTCCCTCGAAGCGCTGGAGCAACACTTTGGAGTATTGCGTTTATCACCGGTTTATGAAAGTGAGGCCGTGGGTTTTGTCGGCGAAAACTTTTTAAATCTGGTGGTAAGTTTTTACTCTCAGCTGAGTGTCGCAGAACTATCCACTTTACTGCGGCAAATTGAATACGATAATGGTCACCGCCGTGGTGGCACGAAGTTTAGTCCGCGCAGTCTGGATATAGATATTCTATGTGTTGATGATCTCGTTGGAACCATCGACGGCATTGAGCTGCCCCGTGGCGAGATAACTGAAAATGCATTTGTCTTGCGTCCGCTATTTGATATAGCCCCACAGCAGGTGCATCCATTAACCGCTAAAACCTACACCGATTTATGGCGGGCTTATGATCAGTGCAGTCAAAAATTATGGCGGGTTGATTTTGAGTGGCGTGGTAAAAATATTTCCAGCGCAAACTGATTACATATTCAAACTGCGGCCGCCATCGACGGTAATAATTTCGCCATTGATATAGGGCGCATCCACCACCAAAAATTCCACTGTGCGGGCAATGTCGGCGGCTTCGCCAATTTTCTGCATGGGGATTTTATTAATAATTGAACGCTTGCTCTGATCGCTTATGGTTTGCTCCGGCCATAAAATGGCGCCCGGAGACACGCCATTCACGCGCACGTCAGGTGCCAGTTCTTTGGCCAGTGTTTTGGTCATCATCGCCACACCTGCTTTGGCAATACTGTAAATACTATAGTCGCGCAGTGGCTTTTCACTGTGGATGTCGACCAAATTAATAACGCAACCCCGTCGTTGTTTTAATGGTTCGATCAATGCCTGGGTTAAAAAAAACGGGCCTTTGATATTGCTGTTGATCAACTCGTCCCAATCAGTCTCTTGTGCTGAGCCGAGTACGGTTGGGTAAAAACTGGAGGCATTGTTAATCAGAACGTCCACTTGTCCCCATTGCTGCATGGCTTGTTGTGCCAAGCGTAATGCGTCACTAGTAACGGTTAAGTCGGCTTGTATAGAAACGGCAGACTGCGCTCTTTTCTGATTTAGCGCAGTAGTGATTTTGTCGGCTTCGGATTTTGAATGGCGGTAGTGGACGATGATGTTAAATCCCTGTTGATGCAAGCTGCGGCAAATTTCTGCACCTATACGTTGTGCGCCGCCAGTGACTAGCGCAACTTTTTGAGCAGTAGTTTCATTCATGACTTAGTAATTCGCTGATCAGTGTTATTCGCTGTTCGCGCAAGGCACTGGCAATCGCTTTGCCTTTCAGGCCTTGATCGGCGAACTGTTTGGCGTTGATTCGGTTGCAGCATTGGTAGGCTTCATTCAGTTGGCTGGTGTTTTTGAGATTTCTATCCAGTACCGTGTTTATTAACGTACAGCACTGCAAAAAATCAGTAAATCGTTCAGGGCGGCGGAATGGATCCAGTGCCTCTAGCAAGTCTAGCAGCGGTTCAGCGGCAGTAAAATTTTGCTGGCATTGTTGCTGGTGTCTACTGAGCAGCATGGCGAGGTCGCGAAATTCATTAGGGATTTTAATACGCTGGCACAGCGTTTGGGTAACGTCGGGTGCTAACGCTGCACACAGTAGCGCAAAGCGAATAGAGCTGCTGCAGTTACGCTCGCTGGCTAATTGCAGTACTTGAAAATCATTGCTGCCAAGGTCGTTAAATTCAGGTAACAATACTGCTAGTGCATGTGCTTGCTTTAACACCGCAAAAAATTGTTGGGGGCTTTGTTCCTGTAATGAAGACTCCAGTTCTTTCCATACCCGTTCAGCGACTAGATTATGGAGTTCTCCGGAATCACTAATGGCCTGCATCAACTGCAGCGTTTCGTTAGCAACGGTAAAGCCAAGGTGTGCATAACGGGCTGCAAAACGCGCAACTCTTAATACGCGCAAGGGGTCTTCGCTAAATGCCGGTGAAACATGGCGCAGAATTTTTTGCTGGATATCTTGCTGCCCGCCATAGGGGTCGATCAAGTTGCCATCACTGTCTTCGGCGATAGCATTGATGGTAAGGTCGCGGCGTAAAAGATCCTGTTCCAGTGTTACATCAGGGCTGGCATAGCAGCTAAAGCCGGTATAGCCACGTCCATTTTTGCGCTCGGTTCTGGCTAGTGCATATTCTTCTTTGCTATCAGGGTGCAAAAAAACCGGGAAATCTTTGCCTACTTGTTGATAGCCTTGCGCTAATAGTTGCTCCGGTGTGCCGCCAACCACCACCCAGTCATGTTCGTGAAAGGGATATCCGAGCAGTTTGTCTCTGACGGCGCCGCCGACCAAATAGATTTTCATGGTGCTTCAAGCTTGTGAGTTTGGCAGTAGTATATCAGTACGAATCTCGGATGCGCAGCAGCAAGTTAGCTGATTGATCAATGAATTTAATCAATGTTCAGGGTGGGGCAGTGAAAGCTTTGCACGGTAGTGCCATCGTGGATGGAGTCGAGATGAACATCGAAGCCCCACAGTTGATGCAAGTGTTTTAATACTTCAATGGTGTTTTGGTTAAGCGGCTTACGGTTGTGTTGGCGGTGCTGCAAACGCATGGAGCGATCACCGCGTATATCGATACGAGTGATTTGTATATTAGGTTCACGATCGCCGAGGTTGTATTGGCCGGCAAGCTGTTCACGAATCGTGCGGTAGCCCTCATCATCGTGAATTGCCAGAATTTCAATATTGGTTTTGCTATCGTCATCCAGTGCACAAAATAATTTTAAGTCTCGTATCACCTTGGGAGAAAGAAACTGTTGGATAAAGCTTTCATCTTTAAAATTGCGCATGGCAAATTGCAGGGTCTCCTGCCAATTGCTGCCAGCAAAATCCGGAAACCATCGCCGATCCTCTTCATTGGGATGTTCGCAAAGTCGACGGATGTCCGTCATCATGGCGAATCCCAAGGTATAAGGATTGATGCCGCTGTAATAAGGGCTATCAAAATCCGGTTGGAATATAACGCTGGTGTGGGATTGTAAAAATTCCATCATAAAGCCGTCAGTGACTAATCCGCGATCATACATTTCATTAAGAATGGTGTAGTGCCAAAAGCAGGCCCAACCTTCATTCATTACCTGGGTCTGTCGTTGTGGATAAAAATATTGGGCTATTTTTCTGACAATACGCAGCACTTCACGTTGCCAGGGTTCCAGTAGTGGCGCATTTTTTTCTAAAAAATAGAGCAGGTTTTCCTGTGGTTCCTCTGGGTAATTTTTAAACTGTTGCTTCTCTTTTGCTGCCTTGCTGGTTGGAATGGTGCGCCATAAGTCGTTGACTTGTTTCTGTAGTATTTCTTCGCGCTCATGCTGGCGCATTTTTTCCCGGTCCGCTGAAATAGGGTGTGGGCGTTTATAGCGATCAACGCCATAATTCATCAGGGCGTGACAGGAGTCTAGTAAGCGTTCAACAGTGTCGACGCCGTGCCGTTCCTCGCATTTAGCGATATAGTTTTTGGCAAAAAGCAGGTAATCAATTATGGAGTCGGCTTCGGTCCAGGTGCGGAATAAATAATTGCCTTTGAAAAAAGAATTATGACCAAAGCAGGCATGGGCAATGACCAGTGCTTGCATGGCCATAGTATTTTCTTCCATCAGATAGGCGATACAGGGGTTGGAGTTGATAACTATTTCATAAGCTAGCCCCATCTGGCCGCGATTGTAATTATTTTCAATGCCCAGAAAATGCTTGCCATAAGACCAGTGGTTGTAAAATAGCGGCATGCCAGAAGAAGAGTAGGCATCCATCATTTGTTCGGAGCTAATAATTTCAATTTGATTGGGGTAGGTATCCAAACCGAACTCTTCGGCAATACCGCTAATCACTTCCTCGTATTGATGAATAAGTTCAAAGGTCCATTCGGAGCTGGTAGAAATGGGTTGTCTAGCTATGGCACTTTTGTTCATGCGGGTCTCCGCTGAAAAAGCTCTCTAAACACGGGGTAGATATCTTTTGGTTCAATGATAGCTTGCATGGCGAAGGCGTCTTCAAATTGTGCTTTAACCTGTTCATATTGGTGCCAGAGTGCCTGATGCTCGCGGGGGGTGATTTCAATATAAGAGTAGTGTTGCACGTAAGGCATGATGCTATTCACTAGTAGGTCAAAACAGCGGTCGGAGTCGTCATTCCAGTTGTCACCATCGGAGGCCTGAGCGCCATAGATATTCCATTCGGTGGTTGAGTAGCGTGCTTCCATAATAGTCTTCATTAAAGCGAGTGCGCTGGAGACAATGGTACCGCCGGTTTCGCGAGAGTAGAAAAATTCTTTCTCATCAACTTCTTTGGCGCTGGTGTGATGACGAATAAATACCACTTCTGTATGGTCGTAATTGCGTTGTAAAAATAAGTACAGCAGGATAAAAAAACGTTTGGCCATATCTTTGGTGGCTTGATCCATTGACCCGGACACATCCATTAAACAAAACATTACCGCTTTCGAGCTAGGAGTGGGTTCCTGTGTGCGGAGGTTGTAGCGGATATCGAAGGTATCAAGAAAAGGAATTTTTTTGATCTTTTCTTTTAATAGCGTGATGTGTGTTCTTAGAGCTTCGATTTTCTGTAAGTCTGGTACTGGCTCGTCTTCCAGTAACAGTAACTGCTTCTCCAGTTCCCGCAGTTTTTTTCTGGATGGAGTGCCGAGGGCGATGCGTCGCGCATTGGCTGCTCGCAAAGAGCGAACGACGTTGATTTGATTGGGGGTGCCGACGGTGCTGAATCCTGCGCGACGATAGGTGAAAGAGTCTGATCCTGCCAATTGACGTTTGACCAGATTGGGTAATTCCAAATCGTCAAACATAAATTCAAGAAACTCATCCTGTGTGATTTGAAAGGCGAAGTCATCCATGCCTTCACCACTATTACTGGCTTGTCCGCCGCTACCGCCACCTCCTCCGCTTTTGGGTCTTGGAAAGGAATCCCCTTTGATAAATTCTTTGTTACCGGGATGAATGACCGTGCGCTTGCCACCGGGGCCGTGATTAAAAACAGGTTCCTGAATATCCTGATTGGGTATAGTAATTTTTTCGCCATTTTCAATGTCGGTAATCGAGCGGTTGCTGACTGCATCAGCAACGGCTTTTTTTATATGCTTTCGATAGCGGCGCAGAAAGCGCTGCCGGTTGACAGCACTTTTGTTTTTACCATTGATACGCCGGTCGATGAGATAGCTCAAAATCTACTCCTTTAGTGCCAGCTACTGCGATTTACGAACTCGTAGATACCACTCCGATAACAATCTGATTTGTTTCTCGGTATAGCCGCGCTCTACCATGCGCGAGAGAAAATCAGTGTGCTTTTTCTTGTCCTCAGCAGAGGCTTTGGCATTAAAGGAAATGACTGGTAGTAAATCCTCCGTGTTGGAAAACATTTTTTTCTCGATGACTGTGCGTAATTTTTCATAGCTATGCCAAGCGGGATTACGGCCGTCATTATTGGCTCGTGCGCGCAGTACGAAGTTAACAATTTCGTTGCGGAAATCTTTCGGATTTGAAATTCCGGCAGGTTTTTCAATTTTCTCCAGTTCTTCGTTGAGTGCGGGGCGGTCAAGTAGTTCGCCGGTTTCCGGGTCGCGGTATTCCTGATCCTGAATCCAGAAATCAGCATAGGTCACGTAGCGATCGAAAATATTCTGACCATATTCCGAGTAGGATTCGAGGTATGCAGTTTGTATTTCCTTGCCGATAAACTCGATATAGCGTGGCGCTAGATATTCTTTAATAAAATTGATATAGCGTTGCGCGATTTCCGGTGGGAATTGTTCCTGCTCAATCTGTTGTTCCAATACATAGAGTAGATGGACTGGGTTGGCAGCTAATTCTGTTGGATCGAAGTTAAAAACTTTCGATAAAATTTTAAAAGCAAAACGGGTCGATAGTCCTTCCATACCCTCATTGACTCCCGCGTTGTCTCTGTACTCCTGCATGCTTTTGGCTTTGGGGTCGGTATCTTTAAGACTCTCGCCATCATAGATACGCATTTTGGAGTAAATGTTAGAGTTTTCCGGTTCTATTAGGCGCGACAGTACTGTGAATTGACCCAGCATTTTCAAAGTATCAGGTGCACAGGGGGCGGCAAATAAAGAACTGTTTTGCAGTAGTTTTTGATAGATGTGGATTTCTTCAGTAACCCGCAAACAGTAAGGTACTTTAACGATATAAACGCGATCTATAAAAGCCTCGTTGTTTTTGTTATTTTTAAAGGACTGCCATTCCGATTCGTTGGAATGCGCCAGAATGATACCGTCAAAGGGAATGGCGCTTAAGCCTTCAGTGCTATTGTAGTTGCCTTCCTGGGTTGCCGTTAACAGAGGGTGTAACACTTTGATCGGGGCCTTGAACATTTCCACAAATTCCATGATGCCCTGATTAGAGCGACACAGGCCACCAGAAAAACTATAGGCATCGGGATCATTTTGTGGAAATTCTTCAAGCTTGCGGATATCCACTTTGCCAACCAGTGAAGATATGTCCTGATTGTTTTCGTCGCCAGGTTCAGTTTTTGTAATGGCAATTTGATCCAGGCGGGAAGGGTATAGCTTAACCACTTTAAACTGACTGATGTCACCGTTGTATTCGTGTAAGCGTTTTACTGCCCAGGGTGACATGATAGTGTCGAGGTAGCGTTCGGGGATGCCGTAATCTTCTTTTAGAATTTGTGCGTCTTCTTCGGGATCAAATAAACCCAGAGGTGATTCAAAAACAGGAGAGCCTTTCAGGCAATAGATGGGCTCTTTTTCCATCAGCGCTTTTAATTTTTCCGCGAGAGAAGATTTACCGCCGCCGACAGGGCCTAATAAATACAGAATTTGTTTGCGTTCTTCCAGGCCTTGAGCAGCATGGCGGAAATAAGCGACGATATCCTCTATGGCTTCTTCCATGCCATAAAACTCGGAAAAGACACTGTAGCGTTTAATAACTTTGTTAGAAAAAATTCGGCTTAGCCTGGAATCTAAAGCCGTGTCTACCATTTCTGGCTCACCGATTGCGAGTAGCAATCGCTCCGCAGCGTTGGCGTAAACGGAGGGGTCGGACTTACAGAGTTGCAAGTAGTCCTGTAATGAAAGTTCTTCTTTTTGAGTTGATGCGTAACGATCTTGAAAATGATCAAATATGCCCATGGCGACCACCTTTCTCCTTGTTGAGAAGCAGGAAATTCTTGCGCTCGTGAAGAAAGATAATGTGCACACAACTTTCAGCGCAAGACGCAGTAAATTTACTCAAAAGCGTAATGTTCTGGTGCTAACTAAACTTTGTGATTCAGCTTTATCATAGACCTAAATGCATAGACAGTAGCAATCTATTTTTACTTTATTTTTTACTATTTTTTTTATTAAAGTTTTTTGACAATACGTAATTGTCGAAATTGGTAAATTTAGTTGCTGTATTCCGGATATTTTTAAAGCATGAAGAGTGCCAAGGGTGTGTAGCTATTAAGTTTGTATAAGATTAAGAGGAGCTTTTTATAGATCTAATAATTTTAAAAAAAGTATTGTAGATAAGTAATGATAGGTTAAAACGTTATTGAGGAGAGCATTCGCAGTGGTGCAGAGCTTGCGTTTCCAGATTCATCAGGCTCATACTGCGACCCCATACGCAGCCGGTATCCAGTGCATGGGTGTTGGGTGTGTTGGTTTTGCCTTCAAGGGCAGCCCAGTGGCCGAAAATTATTTGCTGGTTTTTTGTGCGTCGGTGGTGATGAGCAAACCAGGGCAAAAAGTCCGGGCGGTCGATGCTATTTAGTTTGTGTTTAAAATCCAGTTCGCCGTCGGCACGGCAAAAACGCATGCGAGTAAAGTAGTTGGTGATGACTCGCAAACGAGTCCAGCCGCTAAGGTTCTCATCCCAGGTCGCTGGCTCGTTGCCATACATATGCTGAAAAAAATCAGCGGCGTGTTCACTTGTTAACACGGCTTCCACTTCGCGGGCATACGTTGCGGCTTGTTGCAGTGTCCACTGTGGCGGGATACCCGCGTGTGTCATGTGGTAGTCAGCGCTGGGGTCGCTGTACATTAATTTTTGTTGCAGCAGCCAGCTTATCAGTTGCGGCCGATCACTGGCCGCTAAAATCTCATCGAAAGTATCTGATTTTCCGGCGTTAATTGCACCAGAGGCTACGGCTAAAAAATGTAAGTCGTGATTACCTAAGACTATACGGGTGCTATCACCTAGAGATTTTAGGTAACGTAAAGTAGCTAGCGATTCCGGGCCGCGATTGATGAGGTCGCCAACCAGCCATAATTGATCGTGCTGAGGATCGAACTGTACTTCAGCCAATAAGCATTGCAATGGTTGCAGGCAGCCTTGTATATCTCCAACCGCGTAGCGTGTCATGTTAGTGTACGGAGCCGCGGTGGATTAATGAAAAGCGCGGAATGGGGGCATCAAATTCCTGTCCTGATTCAGTCACCATATGATAACTGCCCTCCATAGTACCAACGGCTGTTTCAAGTAATGCGCCACTGGTATAGCGAAAACTATGGCCCGGTTTAATCAGCGGTTGCTCGCCGATCACACCATCGCCACGGACTTCTTGCACCTTGGCATTGCCATCGGTGATTAACCAGTGACGGGTCATTAGCTTTGCCGGTTCGGTGCCATGATTACTGATAGTGATGGTATAGGCAAACGCGTAGCGACCTTGTTCGGGGCTGGATTGTTGGTCGATGTACTGGGTGTCTACATGAATACTGATAGAGTTATCGGTATGCATTATTTTTCCTTGGTGGCTCAATCGGGTTGGTTGACACTATTACTGATAGCCACAAATTGTGCCAGTGTCAGTGTCTCGGGTCTCGCCGTTGGGTTGATAGCTAAAGCTTCCAGTTGTTCGGCAGAAATATCATTCTTTAATGAATTGCGTAAAGTTTTACGACGCTGGTTAAATGCCGTGCGCAAAATATGTTCCAGCATTTTGATGTTGCTGGCGGGGTGCGGCAATTGCTCGTGGGGTGCCAATCGTACGATGGCTGATTGTACTTTCGGTTTAGGGTCAAAGGCCTCAGGGGGGACTTCAAACAGTGCGCAGACATCGCAGTAGTATTGTGTCATGACACTGAGTCGCCCGTAGTTTTTACTGCCGGGTCCTGCAGCCAAGCGGTTAACCACTTCCAATTGCAGCATAAAATGCATGTCTTGAATTAAATGCTGCTGGCTGAGTAAATGAAATATCAGCGGCGTAGAAATATTGTAAGGCAGATTACCTACGACTCTTAATTTTTCATCGCTGTTGCGTAGTGATGAAAAATCAAAGGCCAGTGCATCGCCTTGTTGTAACTGAAAGCGGGGTTCGTTGCCGAAGCGTTGTTGCAGGATAGGAATTAAATCACGGTCTAATTCTATCGCATCCAGCAAACAGCCCCCTGCTAAAATATCAGCGGTAAGTGCACCTTGGCCAGGACCGATTTCTACGACATGATCTTTTTCAGTGGCACCAATGGCGCGGGCGATATTATGAATAATACCCTGATCATGCAGAAAATTTTGGCCGAAACGTTTACGAGCGCGATGCTGATTATCGGTGCTGGCCATATTAGGTTGCCGCTGTTTGGGATTGTTGTTTGTGAGTAGCCATCGTCACAGCATAGTCGAGCGCTGTTTTAAGGCTGCCTATATCGGCGTTGCCAGTCCCCGCTAAATCCAGAGCTGTGCCGTGATCCACCGAAGTACGGATGATGGGTAGTCCCAGCGTAATGTTGACGGCGTTGCCAAAGCCTTTGTATTTTAACACCGGCAAACCCTGATCATGGTACATCGCCAATACCGCATCGCATTGCTGTAAATGTTTTTCTGTAAAGGCTGTATCAGCTGGTAACGGTCCCGTCAGTTGCATGCCTTCAGTGGTTAGTTTTTGCATGCAGGGAATAATTTCATCAATTTCTTCGCGGCCCATATGGCCACCTTCGCCGGCGTGGGGGTTTAAGCCCAGCACAGTGATGGCAGGGTTTTGTAAACCAAAATGCTGCTGTAAGTCAGCGTGTAAAATACGCGTAACTGTTTCAATCAACGGTGCTTTTATTTTCGCTGGCACATCTATTAAAGGTAGGTGTGTGGTAACCAGTGCTACCCGCAAGCCGGTTGTCGCCAGCATCATGACGACTTGTTCGGTCTGGGTGTGCTGGGCTAAAAATTCAGTGTGACCGCTAAAGGCAATACCGGCATCGTTTATGACGGCTTTATTGACCGGGGCGGTGACCATGGCGGCAAACTGATGCGTCATACAGCCATCGATTGCTGCGAGTAAGGTTGTCAGCACGTATTGGGCATTAGCTACGTCTAGCTGTCCGGCGATACAGGGGGTGGCCAGACTGACGGGTAATACGCACAATTCACCTGCTGCGCAGGCTTGTGCCTGAGCCGCTGCATCAAATTGGCGGAGGCTCAGCGGTAATTTTAACTGTTCCGCTCGGCTCAGTAATAAAGCTGGGTCGGCAATCACCACTAATTCAACCGCTTGCGCTTGCTGCGCTAATTGGATCAGCAAGTCCGGTCCAATGCCGGCTGGCTCTCCCGGGGTTATGGCAATCCTTAATGTGGTCATGGTTAGCGGTCAGTGCTTGGGATTATTTAAAATCAACATAAGCCTCGTCGCGAATTTTTTGCAACCAGGTTTGTAGTTCGTCATCATATTTACGGCGATGGATATAGCCGCGTGCCATATTTTTGCGAATATCGTCGGTGACATCTTTTTCACGGCGCTCAAGTACTTGTAAAATATGCCAGCCATATTCACTGCGAAAAGCCGGGCTCACTTTGTCGATATCGGTATCATCCATGGCGGTTTGAAACGCGCCGACCAATTGGCCGGGGCTGGTCCAGCCCAAATCACCGCCTTCTTGCGCAGAGCCAATATCCTCAGAAAATTTTCTAGCGAGTTCAGCAAAATCAGCGCCGTTAATAATTTTTTTGCGCAAATTATTGATTTCGGCTTTGGTGGCATTTTCATCCCGGATGGCCGACGACTTTAATAAGATATGCCGCGCTTTGGTTTGGGGGATAACCTCGCCGTCACCGCGCTTATCTAGCAGCTTGACCAGATGGAAGCCGCTTGGGCTTTGTACCGGCTTGGCAGTCTCGGTTTTGTCGAGTGTGGTGGCCAAGTCTGAAATTAAACTGGGAAGGTCTGCGGCTTTACGCCAGCTTAAATCGTTGATTTCCAGTTTGGCGGCAGTCAGTACTTGCTCGTAGCTGCTGGATTGGATTTGTTGATACAGGGTGTCGGCGCGTTGCTGCGCTGCGTCGATGGTCGCTTGATCAGCACCACTGGCAACGGGGAGAAGTGTGTGCAGCATCCGGTATTCAGGAGCGGTTAACGTTTTTCCCTCTTCTGAGGCAAGAAAGTTGTTAATTTCCTGATCAGTAATTTGAACAGAGCGGTTGACGTTACCCTGCTGTACGCGTTGCAACATCATGTCTTTACGAATTTGTTCGCGAGTGGCGGTATAAGATAAACCGTCATTTTCCAGCGCCGCTTTGAATTGGGCGATAGTCATCCGGTTTTGGCCAGCAATGCGGGCCAGCGATTCATTCAGCTCGGCATCACTGATGCGAACGCCGGCACGATTAGCCATCTGTAATTGAATATTTTCCAAAATAAGCTGGTTAAGTATTTCTTGCTGAATTTCTGCTAACGGCGGTGCGGTTTTGCCGCTTTTTTCGATATTGAGTACGACCTGACGCATGCGCTCCTGCAATTCGCTGGCTAGCACTACATCGTCGTCCACAATTGCGATGACTTGATCCAGCATCTGGGTTTCTGCCTGCGTGTTATTGCTGTAACTCAGCCCGGTGCTGACTAACACGGCGAGAATCGCACTGGCCGTAAGTGTGAATAGACGCTGCTGAAATGTTTGAGGTGCTGCTATATGTTTATTCAAGATCTTCATACCCTAATATACTTTCTTTTAACAGGCTTTCGCCTTTGGAGTTGCCGCCGCCAAAACCTTTGAGTTGAAATTCAATGATAAAGGCGCGGTCGTATTCAGTGACCGGTTCGTTGGTTATGGTGTCAGTGTATTCATCGTCAAAATTATCCTGATAGATCAATCGCGCCATCCAGCAACAATCTTCATATTGGAGGCCGATTAACTGATCAACCGAGCGATGTTGTTCCACATCATAGCGGTATTGAGCAAAGGTGCTCCACTGATTATTAATGGGCAAAACGAAAGAAGCGTCAGTTTGTGACAGATCCGCGCGTTCGCCGTTGTCTTTGCGGCCAATACCCGCCCCGCGCCGAAAGCGGTGGCCTAAATTGTATAAGCTGTTGCCAGCTGTTTGGTAGTGAATGCTAACACCACCTTCTTCAATCTCGTCCTGACGGGAATCCCAGAGTACGGTATTGCTAAGCCATAATCGATCAGTTGGCTGAAATTGTACTTCTGCCGCGATGTGGGAGTTGGGTAGCTCGTCTGCTTCCGTTATTTGGTTTAGCTGTACCCGGCGATCCGCAAAATAAAATATTTGACCAAGGCTGAGGGTGAGTTGTTCCCGGCCTTCGGCATTGTCGATAAATCGGCTGGTAACGCCAATCGATGCCTGATTGGCGTCGTCCAGCCGATCGTAGCCAGAAAAACGTGTGTCACGGAACAGCTGGCTATAGCCAAAAGTGAGTTCTTTCGTATCAAAGTCCGGGTTGCCCGCCTGCTCCTCATAATCGCTGTAAAAGTAGTAAAGCCGAGGTTCCAGAGTTTGTGTGTAAGATGTTGACGAAAATTCGGTCGCGCGTTCAAAAATAAGCCCCATATCCAGTGTGGCTAGCGGTACGGTAGCTGTTGGCGTGTCATCGGCGTTGGCCTGCACTGTATCCAAATCATAAGCTACCGACCGCAGTTTGGCGGTCGGGACGATAAAGCCCGCAGCCCACTGCATGGGGTAGCGTATACCGGCTTCTGCATAGCTGCGTTGGCCAGTAACAAAGTTACCGCCTTCATCGATAGATTGCTCGTGCTCAAAATCGGTAAAATTAGCGGTAAACAATGTTTCGGGGTGGAAATTAACGCCACTATTGTTTTTATTAATCGATAGGCTGGGCATCAGTTTGTATTGTTTGGCGATCGTCTCATCTATGGTTTGGAATTCTTGAGCGGTGAGCGATGTTTGCCATTGGTTAGTGATAAAGCGGACGGTTGCTTGCTGGTTTAGGTGAGTCGAGCGTTTGAGTTCAAGACTTTCGGTTGACAGGTCTTGAAAGAAGTCCATGTCACTGACTTTGTTGTAATCAATGCTGGTTGATAACCCCAAAAGATTGCCTGAGTGTTTGATCGTTCCCAGCCAGCGCTTTTTTTGGCTGGGGGTGTCTTCATCAATATCTTCAGCAACTTCAGTATATTGATCATCTTCCAAAAAGGCGCCGCCCACTGTCCAGCTACCGTATTGGCTTAGCTGCCGCATTTCTAACTCGGTCATCATGCCGCGTTTTTCGATATAGCGCGGGGCAATAGTGGCGTCATAGTTTGGGGCAATATTGAAGTAGTAAGGAGCTGTAATTTCAAAGCCGTTGGAATCACTACTGGCCAGAGTGGGCCATAAAAAGCCACTTTTGCGGCGATCATCAATCGGAAACGTTATATAAGGCGTGTACAGTACCGGTATATCCTGCAGATAGAGCCGGGCGTGATGGGCCTCCCCCCAACCTTCGTCCATATCCAAGTGGATATTGCTGGCTTTGAAATACCAAATTTCGTCACCCGGCGTGCATTGGGTGATAGTGCCTTGGCTTAAGTCGAGCGTTGTGGGATTGGGTTTTTGCAATAGCTGGGCTTCACCCCGTAAACCTGACTTGTGTTGCAGGAAGCGAGCGCCGGAAAAAGCCCCTGTTTTGCTCACAGTATTAAACTGCGCTTGATCGGCCCGCACCAGCAGGTTGGATTCGCGAACCAGGATATCACCGGTCAGTAAAAATTGATTGGTGCTGCGATTTAACGTTGCCTGATCAGCGCGGGCAAAGCTACTGCCCTGCGTCAGCACCACGTCACCGCTTAAATTTACGCTGGAATTACCCATTGTGGAATTATCAGCGTTAGCCATTAGCGGTGCGTTTTTCGGGTCCTTATCAGCGTTATCCCAGTCGGCCGGTGGTGCAATATAAGCACCGTCACAGCCTGTTTTACATACCGAAGGGTCTGTTAATTGTGATTTTGGAACCCAATCCCACTGGCGATAAGATTCCGCCGTGGTGGCGCTGGGGATAGTTGCTGCGCGGGGTTTTCCAGCTAAGCTTGAGGGCTGTGAGTTATCGCTGCTGATGGCTGAAGCTGTATTCGTAGCTGGCTGGCATTGCCACTCACCATCATCGCCAGGTAGGCAAGTCCATTGTTGTTTAGCGGGCGCGTCAGGGTTTGCCGCGGCTATCGCAGCGCTTGCAGCGATAATCAGGCTAAAAAAGGGTCTGCTAATCAATGATGAAAAAACTGATGTCATAAATATATGGGCATTAAAATTATCGCCGGCTGGCCAGATAAATGGCCAAATACTTTCCCCGGTTTTTAAGAACGTGGATAATAAAGCATTATGTGGGCAAATGCCCGTACCATCAGCGGTCAGTATTGCCAGAGTTCAAGGGGAACCTTTTTGTCCTTACCATTAAAAAAACTTGAAGTTGATCAGCGTCAGCAATTATTAGAACAGTGGCTGGCGGCGCAGTTGGGTGTTGAACTGCAGGGGGAGAGTGCAGGCAGTGATGCTGGTTTTCGGCGTTATTTTCGCTATCAGCATAATGGCAGCAGCTTGATTGCCATGGATGCACCGCCTCAGCAAGAAGACTGTTGCCCCTTCGTGCGGGTGGCCGAGTTGTTGTCTAACGCCGGAGTGCAGGTGCCAGAGATCTTGGCAGCGGACATTGAGCAGGGCTTCTTGCTGCTAAGCGATTTAGGGCCGCAGACTTATCTGGATGTGATGTTGAATGCCGGGTTTGAGGCTAACAGAGCGGATGATTTGTTCACTGATGCGATTGACGCGTTGCTGAAATTTCAATGCAGCAGTGAGGAGGGTGTACTGCCTGAATATGATGAGGCTTTGCTGCGGCGTGAACTGGAATTGTTTCCAGAGTGGTATTTGCAGCGGCATTTGGGACTGACGATTGATAGTGACTTGCGACAGCTGCTGGATAGTTTATTTGATCAGTTAATCGCTCAGGTGCTAGCGCAGTCAAAAACCTTTGTGCATAGAGACTATATGCCCCGAAATTTAATGCCAGCAGTCAATAATGGTGTGGGGGTGCTGGATTTTCAGGACGCAGTTTACGGCCCGATTAGCTATGATGTTGCCAGTTTGTTCAGTGATGCGTTTATCAGTTGGCCGCAGCAAAAAATTGAACAGTGGCAGCAGCAGTATTGGCAGCAAGCTGAGCAGCAGGGTTTACCGGTGCCGGCACAGTTTGCTGATTTTCAGCGCGATTGCGATTTCATGGCCTGTCAGCGGCATTTAAAAGTCATCGGTATTTTTGCCCGTATTTGCCATCGCGATGGCAAGCCACGTTACCTTGAAGATGTACCGCGGTTTTTTACTTACTTGCAAAGTGCGGTGCACCGTCAGCCAGAGTTGCAATTGTTGCAAGAACTGTTGCAAAGCATTGAAAGCAGCAAGCATTCGTAAACAATACGCTTAGCGTTCAATGGATAGAAACTTAATGGATGTCACTGTATGAAAGCAATGATCCTCGCAGCAGGCCTTGGCAAGCGAATGCGACCGCTAACAAATAATTTGCCCAAACCATTATTGCCCTGTGCAGGTAAACCTTTAATTGTTTATCACATTGAAGCATTGGTAGCAGTAGGTGTGACCGATATTGTGATCAATCATGCGTATTTAGGCGAAAAAATTGAAGCGGCGTTGGGTGACGGTGCCGCCTTTGGTGCCAGCATCCAATACTCCCCCGAGGGTGAGCCGCTCAATACCGGAGCAGGCATCGCCAAAGCTTTACCGCTGTTAGGTGAAGCCCCTTTTATTTTAACCAATGGTGACGTGTGGACCGATTTTAATTTCAAGCATTTAGTCGATAAGCCTATAGAATTAGCTCATCTGGTGATGGTCTCAAATCCGGAACATAATCCACAGGGCGATTTTTCCCTGACTAAAAAAGGTCGGTTAATTGCTGATCGTAACCATTCTGCCGGTATCGGTTTAACCTATTCCGGTATCAGCGTCTTACATCCCAAATTATTTTCTTTTTGCCCAAGTGGCCCCTTTCCTTTGCGTCAGCCGCTGATTCAGGCAATGAATGAGGGTGCTGTTTATGGTGAGCACTTTCAAGGTCAGTGGACCGATGTCGGCACCCCGCAGCGGCTGGAAGAATTGGAACAACAAATTTTGCAAACACAATAAATTCAACTTTGGGCTAATTACCTAAACCGATAACACCTGTTTCAACATTCTTTTGCTTATCAAAACTCTTACACTGTTGCTGAAATAAATGAGGGTGGAAATGGCTATGATGTTAACGAATAAAGTGGTGTTGATTACCGGCGCCGGACAAGGTGTGGGCCAGGGTATCGCACTGGCGATGGCGGCACAGGGCGCAAAAATTGCAGTCACCGGACGTACCTTGGAAAAACTGCAACAAAGTTGTGAGCTTATTCAACAGCGCGGTGGCGAGGCGATAGCGGTTCAGTGTGATGTCAAAGATGCATCATCACTAGAGCAATGTGTTAATTCAGTGGTGGCGGCTTTCGGCACTATTGATATTTTGGTCAACAATGCGCAGGAAGTCCCGCTGGGCGATTTACATAGCATCACCGATGAAGCGCTGGAAGCGGGTTGGCAATCCGGTCCACAGGCAACCTTGCGACTAATGAAATTATGTTATCCCCATTTAAAAGGGGGTGGCTGTATTGTTAATTTGGCTAGCACAGCTGCCAAGCGTTGGGATGCGAGTGGTTATGGTGCGTATGCCGCTGTTAAGGAAGCCACGCGAGCATTAACCCGCGCGGCGGCCTGTGAGTGGGCCAAAGAGGGTATCCGCAGTAATGTCATTTTGCCCCATGCAACCTCACCTGGTTTGAAGTGGTGGATTGAAAATAAACCGGAAGAAGCGGCAGAGTTTATTGCCTCAATTCCCATGCAAAGAGTTGGTGATTGCGAACAGGATATTGGAAATTTTGTGGCAATGTTGTGTTCTGATAATTGTGCTTATGTGAATGGCCAGAGTATTGCGGTGGATGGTGGACAGGCTTATATGGGTTGATGGTTTTTTGGATGCTTTTCGAAGGAAAAAGTCAAAGACAGTCCTGTGCAGGTTCTGCCGGCTTTGTTAAAAAGACTGTTTGATAGTAATGTTTGAATCAATCCTTTGGCTGCGCTCCCCGCCGGATTGGTTGCCGCTAGCGGTTTTTCACGGCGTACGAATAATCTCAAGATAGGCTATCAAAATATGCCAATTGCTAATTGTTTAATCACATCTGAGTGTGCAGAGGGCGCAGGCGATCTTATTGAAATGTGGTCTAAGGAATCAGGCCAGTCAGCTGCACAGATGACAATTAATATTATGACGAGCAGCGAGCAGCTGGGTAAGAAATATAATGTAATGGCAACATTGTATCTACCCACTTTGTGGTCGGGTTCGAGTGTTTCTTCTCTTCAGCAGGGTTTGGCTAATGCGCTAGCCCGATATTTTAAACAGGCAATAGATCAAGTGCATATTATAACCGTCTTGGTCGAGCCGGGTATGGTTGTAGAGGCTGGGAAGGAGCAGGTCTGGTAGGGAAAATCTGAGAAAGTGGAGCAATAGTTGAGGTTTTCAGTGTATAAAAGCACCGATCACAGTTTGCGTTCAAAAAAAGATATATAAATACTTTTCCGCAACGTAATGAAATTACTATGAGTGACAACACGGAAATAACTGTAGATCCTCGTCAGACGACATTATCCCGTCATGAAATATTTTTTAGTATCAATAATAATATCGTAGATTTTTATGACCTAAATGAAAATTATTTTTGATATAAATCGCGAGCCTTTAATCAGGGTTGTAGGTGATGGCGGTATATTGACAGGGATTATATCGGCAGTGATGCAAAGCGATAAAAATATTTATCAATTGATGGATAAGACGAAAAAATACATTACGGAAATATTCGAAGGGCCAAGCTATCCTCTCGATTTATTTGGCCGCTTAGTATTGTAGATAAACTATGTAGGGTCATTTTTGCTAAAAATAACAGGGTGTTATATGAAGTCGATTTTACCTAACTGCCTATTGAAAAGAGATTTTGATGGTGGTTTCCGTCATACTTCAGGAGGGCAGGCGGTCAAGCCATGCCGCCACATAAAAATCTTGTTTGGAATAATTACTCAAGGATCACTAGGTTTATTTGTGATCTCGGTGTCAAAAATAAAAGGAAAAACTATGAGAATATTAATACCCGCGCTGGCAATGGCAGTGATAACCGGTTGCGTAAGTGTGGCCGATGGAAAGATTGAATCCCAAAGTGGATCTATATCAGTTCCATTAGGCACTGGGATTTGCATAATATTTCCTGAAGATGGAAAATTTGAAGGTAAAGCCTATAAGGATAGTGGACTGAAAGTTGGAGAGATTATTCAGGGCACTGTTGCTAAGCATTACCAGATTACAAATGTAAGCTCCCTGGAGGCATGTGATAAGCCCTATATTGTGACATCTGAAATCAAGGAGTATGAGAACAGGGCTTCAGGTTGGTCTGGCATACCAGATAAAATAAGGGTTTCAGTAACAATTACCAATACTGAAAACAATGAAGCCAGCTCGTTCACCTATTATGCGGACTCAAATATGGCAGCTAGCGCATTTTTAGAGTGGGGCAATGCAGCACCTTATACGCTGCTTGATAAAGAGTTTCGCGATCAGGTTGAAAATCTATTAAAGGGGTCGTAACGAATATTTTTGATCATTTGCTTGGCTGCTTGGATTATAGCCGTAAGGTAATTTACCACGACGTTTCTGGAAGTTATGTTCCCGGGTTTAACCCAGTCCTTTAATGTGGGGCATGATCGGTAATTCACGAATTCGTTTCCCGGTTAAAGAAAACAACGCGTTGCACAAGGCGGGGGCGATCAGTGGTGTGGCTGGCTCACCTACGCCGCTGGGTGGTCTATCGCTGGCGACGAGAGCAACTTCTATTTTGGGTGCTTGATCAATTCTCAATACGGGATAGTCGTGAAAATTGGATGAGGCTATTTGTCCTTTTTCGATGGTGACGTCGCCATACAAGGCGGCACACAAACCATACATAATAGAACCTTCAACTTGTTTTTTTACGCCGTCGGGATCTATGACCAAACCACAATCTATTGCACACCAGACGTTCGTCACCTTTAGGTTTTCATTTTCCCATTGGCTTTCAACCACCATGGCAACAGCAGTACCAAAGCAGCGATAGGTGGCTACGCCTTTTCCCGGCGGACTCTGATGTTTCCAGTGAGATAATTCCGCTACTGTATTCAATACCTTTTTTAAAGCCGGGTCAGTAAGTAATTGCTGGCGATAAAGGAGTGGGTCTTGTTTGAGTTGCCAGGCCAGTTCATCAATAAATGATTCGGTAAAAAAGCCACTGATTGAATTTCCCACTGACCGCCACGGTCCAGTAGGAAAGCCGATATCTGCGTAATGAATGGCGATACGCTGGCCGGATATTTGATAAGGCGTTTCGTGGACGCCCTCTATCGCCTGGCCGTTTTGTGTTGGCATTCCACGAAATTGTTGCCAGCGATTTTCAATTTCGTGTTGTATTTTGTCCAGCCAGTGCTGGGGGCGAGCAGGGCCGGGCTCGGAAGACGTCGCCTGATAGTCAAATTGGTCAATGCTTTGCAGTGTAGGCTTTGCGCTTAATCGCGCGGCGGCAGCGGGGCGATAAAAGCAATGTTGAAAATCGTCTTCTCTGCTCCACAACACCTGCACCGAGCGCCCCAGTCGTTTGGCGACCTGGCAGGCTTCGGTAACGTAATCCAGTCTTAAGCGCCGGCCAAAAGCACCGCCAATATAGGGTACGTTGACGGTGATATGCTCTCTGGAGATTCCGCTGATCTTTTCCGCAATCGATAGCGCTTGGGGAGGTTTTTGGGTGGCGGCCCATAATGTCCATTGGCCGTTGTCGATGAGTACTGTGCAATTCATCGGTTCCATCGGGGCGTGGGCAAGGTAAGGGACATAATAGTTTGCTGACACTGTGTCTTGCGGCTGGCCATTGCCGGTGCTGTCTATAAAGCTGCCCTGTTTGAAGACCTCTTCGGCCGGGGTTGATAGCGAAGTGTATAAGCGCTTTTTTAACTCGTCATTAGAGGCTGGTAATGTCCGTGGCCGCGTCCATTCGATCTCTATATCCTGACGTATTTTTTGCAGTTCGAAAAAACTGCGCCCCACCAGCGCGATATAATTCTCAAACTCCAATACTTGAACGCTATTGCTGTCCGGTTGCTTGCGCCACTGCCAGCTGCTGATTTTGCCTTCAGGGTTGGGGCTGCGTAGGCAGATAGCAATAGCGGTTTGCGGTGGTAGCGGTGTATCAAAACCGTACCGGGCTTGGCCGGTGGACTTGAGGGCAATATCCTGGGAGGGAATTTTGTGGCCGACCCAGCGATAATCGGCAGCAGTTTTAGGTATAGCAGTGGTAGAGGGCTCCACGTTGGCGGCGACACTGGCCAGTTCCGCAAAACTGGCTCGCTTACCGGTGGCGGTAATTACCGCAGCGTTTTCACAGCGTAATTGACTGGCTTTAAGTCCCCATTGCTGCGCTGCCGCAATAAGCATGCGCTGCTTAAGTGTCGCGCCGGCCATTCTTAAATCTGCCCACGATGAGCGCACACTGGTGCTGGCTCCTGTGCCCCAGCTGGGGCGGAACCAGGGGTTTTTCTGGTCTGCTCCAACGACCGGCATGGTAACGGTAATGGTGGCCGGGTCAGTATCAATCTCTTCAGCCAATATCGCGACCAGGCTATTGATGACGCCTTGTCCCATTTCCACTTTATCCATACTGAAGATCAATTCATTGCCAGCAGTGATTTCAAGATACGCATTGATATACGTATCTCCCGCGATTGGTTTCTGGGCACTAGCGCGGAGCGGGAGCGTGACTAGCATGCTGCCAGATGTCAGCATGGTTAACTTAATCAGTTGTCGGCGCGAAAGCATGCCTTAATCCTTGTTGATAGCAGGGTAATAATTAACTATGGGCAAAAAAGTGTAGTTAAGGTTCCATCTTGAGAGGACTATTGTTGCAAATTTTCGAGATGAGCTTTATTGCCAATTAACTAATAATAATCCTTGGCGCGCCGAATTAATACTGGCTATTTTCCAAGTGGATTAATCGTGGCCTCTGCGACTTGGAGTAGGTAGAGTCCTGTTAAATCAATGATGATAGGCTTTAAAAAATGTTATCAGTGACAGTATTGGTGAGAGTGTGAGAGCGGTTGTCGAGATTGCTAGCCCGGTGTTTAAATGCGAGCACGATGAAAAGATTTTCTTTTCGCGTCTTTATGAGTTGTCTGGATATGATGGCGTTATTGAAAGAGGGTCGAGCTTTTACGTAACGCTGGTCCACTGCTCGCCTCAACTAATATCAGAGGAAGTGCAACAGGTTTGTAATATTTGGAATACTACATTCAAAATCCTCAGTGAATAGATAATTAATCTGGTACTAGCATATGGTTGATAGCTTTTTAGTAATGGAAAAGTTAATTATTCGCTTCACCATCCGTCAGTAGCTCGTAGAGATAGCCGCTAAACTTCCAGTTCAAATGATCCCGCGCCCGTTGCAAAACAATTGCCTTATCCATGCTGGATTCCTTAATGGGCCAGCGCTGTTTGGCCAGTGTAATTTTTTTGCCGTTTTCAATTTGGGTTAACTCCATTTCCAGAGCGCCTCGCAGCCACCACCAGCCTTGTTTTTGTTGTAGTGGTTCGGTATCCAGGGTTGCTGAAATTTGATAGTTAACAATAGTTGCCGTGGGCATGCCAAGATCGGAGACGGCTTTTTCCAATTCGGTCTTGATAGCGGGGTCGTCGGCGCTAACGGTGACCGGCAGGCTTGCGAGTGCGTTACGGATAAGAGTTTCAATTTGCTGGCTGCTATACCGGTGTGGGCGATTGCTATTTGAGGTAATGGCCAGATTGCGTTTAGCATTGTCGGCATTGGCTTGTGCTAGCCGGGCTTGCTCAAGAGCGTTGAGTGCGGCAACAGGATTGTTGGCGCGTTGTGACGCGTAATCAATTAATTCTGACGTAGCTTTGTCAGCATTAATAATCGTTTGTTGGAAGCGCTTGCTGGCCTCGATTTTATCCAGCACCACTAAACTGTAGATGCTGCCATTATCTGCTTGCCAGTATTGTACGGTTTGGCTGCCTTCTAATACCTCTTGTGCTTCAGCGTTGATATATCGAGCTGCGCGTTGTTGGTTGGTGGTTTGGCTTTGGGGTGTCCTTTGTCGTTGGTATTTTGATTGACTAGTGCTTGTGAAAAATCCTTACTGCTATCGGTAATGGCGACACGAAATATTTGGCTGAGGTTGGCGCGCCCGCGCTGGCTGGCTTGTTCGCGACTGCTACCTTCGCCTAGTGCGGTGAGGTATTGGTTAGCAGGATAATGGGCGGCGGGATTGTTTATCCAGTCAGGTTGTTGGTGAGTGCTACAAGCGATGGTTGATAGCGCGAGTAGCAGCATGAGTGACCATTGAAAATGACGGTATTGAAAACAGGCTGTAGGTTTGGTGCTCATGGTGTAACTCCACGGCGTTGTTTAAGGAGCGGAAGACTTTGCATAGCGCTGCAGGCTGCTGGCGATAAGCAGTAATTTTTTCCCTTCGCTAAAGCGTAGCACGGTTGGTTGATTAAGTTCTGGCGGCCATTGAATATCGTTTATTGAAACTGATGCAGGAATAATAACGCGCGCCACTTGTATTGACGACGGTAGCATATTCCAGCTGCGTAAATCTGCGCGCTCGCTTAAGGAGCCGGCGATGTTTACTAGTAAGCCTGCAAGCTCTCCTTGGGATTTTTGCACGTCATGGGTGACTTGGTATTTGGCCAGCATGCGGGTCATGGCGGCAGCGGTAATAGCAGGCATGGCCTGGTTCAAATCCTGGCGGGCGAGAGTTTCAATATTTTCAATCATTTCGGTGCGGTAATTTTTTCCGGCAATGTTGACCGTTAATGATTGCGGGTAGTAAAGACTGGCAGGATAAACAGGTACCGCTAGCGCAATATTTTGTTGCTGTTGAAAGCTGTAAACGGAAATACGTTGCTGTTCTTTGTGGCTGATTAAACCATCGGTGTAAATAATAAATAATTCCCGATCACCGTTTGCTAATGTATCGGCAGGGTGAGAAAAACGGCGTTGATAGGTTTGGTATTCCTCTTTGAAATCCTGGCTTTTGCTGAGCTGTAATAAACTATCTTGCAAGGGGAGTGGTACAGTTTGTTTTTGCCGATCGCTAATGGCTAGTGCGCGCCGATAACTAATCATGGCGTTATCGAACTCACTGTTGAGCTCATAAATTAAACCACTGATAAAGTGCGCGCTGGCTAACTGTCCGCTGAGTGAGTCGGCCTTCGCTAATTGCTGCATGGTGACATCCGCTTGCAGAATTTCAACACGGGCTTCATCCAGTTGTTGCAGCTGTAAATAATTCAGTGCTTTTTGTAAGTGCAGCAGTACCCGTTCTGAAGGAGTGCCGGTGTAGCTGCGCAGTGTTTCATTGATGGTGGCTGCACCCACGTTTTCAGTAATGCTACTGGCTTGTAAGCGATTAATAATTTGTTTGGCGCGTTCTAAATCAGCATTGCTGCTTTGGTAGTCGCCATTCAGGCTTTTTAAGGTGCCGAGGTTTAATAAGTGCAGTGCCATACTGCGCTCATTGGATTTTATTTTTTCGAGATTAGTTTGAGTTTGTGCCAGCCCCTGCGTGCGAATACTGTCGACAAAACTATTTTGTTGCCGTAACTGCGTGACACAGCCACTGACTAAACAAAGCGTCAGTAGCGACCCAAACAAGAGTCGCGCTACTGGAGTTACCTGCATAGCCATTGCCTGAATATTATGCTACTTGCTGATGCGTTATGGTGGGCGGGGTAATTAATAACGTAGCTTGCCGTTTTTAATCAGCTTCTTGATTTTTTTCTGGCCCAGCCACACTTTGCGGTTATCTGCCATGCTGACCATGGTGAGATCCACTTGGTAGTAGCGCACTTGCTCTTTGCCTTCGGTATCAATGATGGTATTGATTTCGCCTTTTAGCATAAAGTCAGCACCGCGCTCGCGACCCGCGGCGTTGCGGCTATCTTCGGTGGCGTTCAGGTCCTGGTCTTTGCGTTCGTCACGAATTTCGCCACGCTCGCTGCTGGAAGCAACAAATTCGACGATACCTGAGTTAACCAGTTCGCGGCTCATGTCGGCGACAAAAGTATTAACATTGATATGTTCATGGCTGAGGTTGCGAACGGTGCCAACGATAACTGCGGGGCTGTGGCCCGCCTTGGCACTAAATTGGGAAATCCAGGGGCGAGAGAGGGCATCTCTAACCATTTCTTCAGCTACCATGCGCGAGTCACTGTCATTCCAGGCACCACTCAGGTCGACGGTTTCGTTGGCATCAATACGCTTAACGGTAGTGCCGCAGGCGCTGATAAATAGTACGGCGAACAATGTCAGGGTGGATAATTTAAAGCCGGCTTTCATGGTAAATCCTCTGCTTGAAAAGAGTTATAGTTGTGGCGTTGTTTCGCTTCGACCAAATTAATAGTGAACGGTTCCTATTGGGATAAAGCTTGCTGGCTTTTCACAAAACGCTCAAAATTAGCATTGTTGTTAGCTTGATAGAATTGCTTGAATGACTCACTGAGTTGATCAGAGTGGGTGATTAATTCTTCAATACTATCGAAGTTAAGTTCGGCAAAGGCGTATATATCACCGGTATTATCATCTTTCCAATAACCGAGAACGCGTGAGCCGGATAAGGCTAGTTGTGTCGATACTTTGATTTCACGTTCAATGCTCATTTGAGCTCCGGTGTCGCTGCGGCTGGCGGTGTAATCCTTGACGTTGCTGTCGATGTAGGACTTTAAGATATTGGCAATTTCTGCGCGGGCACGATTACTCGCGGTATTTTTTTGCAGTGAGCTATCACCCATTGGCGGTGCCATCCCGACGCCATGGATTAAACGACCGTCGTTATTGTCGATGGCTTGGGTGCCCTGGTTGACCCAGTCAGGTGCGCCGTTGATGCCAAGGTCGCTTTCGACCGTGGTTTGACTGCTGCAAGCATTGAGTAAAGTGAAAATAATCAGGCTGGTCAAGGTAGTGATGGTTTTCATAATGGCTACTCCGTGCTGGTGATCTAAAGGCAGTATGTCACAGTGTACTGCTGGCGTTTGCTGCTGTTAATCAAAATTGTTGTTTGCGCTTTTTGATGCTAGCGGTCAACCATAAATCCGGCCACATTATTGTCCAGCCAACCACGAATGCGCTTGGTAATACGGTTATCTTCTTTGGGGTCAAAATTACTGACTTGCGGCAGCCTGATTTGTTGATAGAGTTTGTTCATGTGGCGGCGTGCTGCTTGCTTGCGTTTTGCAGCCTGCTGTTGTTCCTGATAGTTATTGCTTAAAAATGCATCCAGTATCGGAATTTTAATTTCGGCCAATTGGGCTAGAACTTTAAGGTCGCTATTCGGAACCTGGTTACTACCATCAATAAGCAATACTGCGCGAATTTGGTTGGATTGATTTTGATTCAGCTGCGAGGCTGGTGTTGAAGCAACATATGCCAGTGCCTGAGCAGCCCCTGCCCCTTCACCGAGAATAGCCAGGTTATAAATCCCGCGCTGGTTCATCTGGCTGATCCCTGCTGTAATCAGTTGCTGGGTTTGTTCGTCGTTAGCATCAGCCACTTTGATTGCCAATGTGTGCCAATGGTTTCTTGCAAGACTGTGTCGCAAAGAGTTTAACAGCCCAGCAGTCGCCGGGTGCCTATTTGTATCGGGAATCAACAGTACGCCACCGTAGGCTTTGCCGCTGGTCTCATTCAAGTAAAAAGCTAGTTGTGGCCCGCCGGTACTGTTCAGCCATATCTTTTCATGGTTGGGCACTTGCTGGTCTAACAGATCTTCCGTGCCTGTTGCTGTGCTGGTGGCCGGGGCGGCTGGCTCGGATTCCTGATCAGGGTCCTGGGCAAACAATAGCGGGCTCGTAATCAGCAGGCTAAGTAAAAGGAGAATAGCTGTTATGTTTGTAGTCATTGTCTCGCTATGTACTGATTTAGTATGGGCTTTTCAGTAGAATAGCGACATCTATCGTTTTTTCATACTGCAAATATACCTAGAGGTTAGACCATGAGTGATTATTTAATTGCCCCCTCCATTTTATCGGCGGATTTTTCCCGCTTGGGTGAGGAGGTCGATGCGGTATTGAATGCCGGGGCGGACGTGGTTCACTTTGATGTGATGGACAATCACTATGTGCCTAACCTGACCATTGGCCCGATGGTGTGTAAAGCGCTGCGGGATTACGGGGTGACAGCGCCCATCGATGTTCATTTAATGGTCAGCCCGGTCGATGGTTTGATTGCCAGCTTTGCTGAGGCCGGAGCCACGTATATTACTTTTCATCCTGATGCATCCACCCATGTCGACCGCTCGTTGGCGATGATTCGCGACGCAGGTTGTAAGGCCGGGCTGGTATTAAACCCGGCGACGGGAGTGGAGCCGTTAAAATACGTGATGGATAAACTGGATATGATTTTGTTGATGTCGGTGAACCCGGGATTTGGCGGTCAAAAATTTATTCCTGCCACTTTAGATAAGCTGCGCGAAGTGCGGCAGTTAATTGATGCCAGTGGTTTTGATATTCGTCTGGAAATTGATGGCGGTGTCACGGCTGATAATATCCGTGACATTGCCGAAGCCGGTGCCGATACTTTTGTTGCCGGGTCGGCTATCTATAACAAGCCGGATTATGCCGAGGCCATTGCGCAAATGCGTGCACAGCTGGCATTGGTTAAATAGAGTAAATCACTGAGTGGCAATCTCCCAACTCTTCCCTGAGAGTAATCCTCGGGCGATATTATTTGATCTTGATGGCACTTTGGTTGATAGCGTGCCGGATATCGCCGCGGCGATCATTAACACCTTGAGTGAACTAAAGCTGCCGTTGCCTACCGAGCTGGAGGTAAGAGCCTGGGTGGGGAATGGTGCGTTGATGCTAGTACAGCGCGGTCTGGCTTGGGCGAAGCAGGTAAAGATTGAAGCGGTTGCGGAAGCCGACTTAGCCAAGGCGCATGCGATCTTCCTACACCACTATCAACAATCCAATGGCGCCAATAGTCGCCTATACCCCGGTGTGAATGAAGCACTGGCCCAGTGGCAGCAGCAGGCTATGCCAATGGCGGTGGTGACTAATAAGCCGATACAGTTTGTGCCCAACCTGTTGGCAGGTCTGGGGGTTGATCAATATTTTAAGGTATTGGTAGGCGGTGAGTGCGTGGCTGAACGCAAGCCCGCGCCCATGATGCTGTTGCATGCTTGTGAGCAGCTGGGAGTAGCGCCGGCTGCGTGTTTAATGGTCGGTGATTCCCGTCACGATGTGCAGGCAGCCAAGGCGGCCAATATACCGGTAGCGGCGGTCAACTACGGTTATAACCACGGTGAAGCGATTGAGTTGTCCGCGCCAAATTGTGTCGTAGCCAATTTACTCGATTTATTTAACTAACAGCTTGGGTTTATGATCGGCGGAAAAATTACCCTTATGAAAAGGATTTTGATGCCGGCAACACCTTTTAATCCCCTGGCGGCTTGAGTACAATGCGGGCAATCCTTTCCAATAACCCTGTACTGATCCGGGTTGGCTTGGAGAAGCGGACAGCTACCCTAATAGGCTGAAACAGAATGAATACAGTAAATAGACATGTCAGCGGATTGCTAATAGCAGCGGCTGACCTTGGTGAGATTGCTCGCTGGCGATGGTAAACCGCTGCTGGTTGTGCGTTGTCGCGGCCACTTCTGTCTGATTTTATTGTACTGTTACCACCGTTTTTCTAAGGAATTACCATGAACGCCCAACAATTTGCCGAGCTGGCAAAGCAAAACTATAACCGCATCCCCGTCTGCCGCGAAGTGTTGGCAGATCTTGATACCCCCTTAAGCAGTTACTTGAAATTGGCCCATGGGGATTACTCTTATTTTTTTGAATCGGTCCATGGTGGTGAAAAATGGGGCCGTTATTCCATTATCGGGTTACCTTGCCGCACCGTATTAAAAATTAATGGCTTTGAAGCTACTGTTGAAACCGATGGCGAAATCGTTGAGCGGCTGCAGCTGGAAGACCCGTTGGCATTTGTAGAAGAGTTTCAACAGCGCTATCAAGTGCCTAAGCTTGAAGCCATGCCGTTGTTTCATGGCGGATTGGTGGGTTATTTTGGTTACGACACCGTGCGCTATGTTGAGAAAAAACTGCGGGACACTGCACCGGAAGATAAAATTGGCACACCGGATATTTTATTGATGGTATCCGATGAAGTGCTGGTGTTTGATAATCTATCCGGCACCATTAAGTTAATTGTGCACGCGGACCCGGCTCAGGACAATGCTTACCAGCAGGCATTAGAGCGGTTGGATGTGTTGGCCAATCGTTTGCCGCAATCGATTCCTGCCTTGCCGGAATTGAATTTACAAGCAGGCGCCGATGGCATTGATGAAAGTGATTTTGTATCCAGCTTCGGCGAAGAAAATTTCAAACAAGCAGTCGATACGATTAAGCAATATGTCTTGGCAGGGGATGCGATGCAGGTGGTGGTGTCGCAGCGTCTATCTATTCCTTTTACTGCAGAACCAATCAACTTGTACCGCGCACTTCGCAATTTAAATCCTTCCCCCTATATGTATTTTCTGAATTTAAAAGACTTTCATATTGTCGGTTCTTCGCCAGAAATTTTAGCGCGATTGGAAAATAACGAAGTGTTTGTGCGCCCCATTGCCGGCACTCGTCGTCGTGGCCATAACGAGGCTGAAGATTTAGCGCTGGAACAGGATTTGTTAGCGGACCCGAAAGAAATCGCCGAGCATTTAATGCTGATTGATTTAGGTCGCAATGACGCGGGTAGGGTGTCGGAAATCGGCACCGTAGAGTTAACTGAAAAAATGGTAGTCGAGCGCTACTCCCATGTTATGCACATCGTTTCTAACGTTAAAGGTCAGCTGAAAGAAGGCAAGACCGCGATGGATGTGTTACGGGCAACATTGCCTGCGGGCACCTTAAGTGGCGCGCCAAAAATTCGCGCCATGGAAATTATTGATGAGCTGGAGCCTGTTAAGCGCGGGGTTTATGGTGGCGCGGTAGGTTATCTGTCATGGCACGGGGATATGGACACCGCTATTGCGATTCGCACCGCGGTGATCAAAGATCAGCAATTGCATATTCAAGCAGGCGCTGGAGTGGTGGCCGATTCGCAGCCACGGCTGGAGTGGAAAGAAACCATGAATAAAGCGCGAGCAATTTTTACTGCAGCAGCGATGGTGCAGCGGAAAGATGTGCCGAACAATAGCGCACAGCCAAAGGAGCAAAAGTAATGTTATTAATGATCGATAACTACGACTCCTTTACCTATAACGTCGTGCAGTACCTCGGTGAATTAAACGCTGAAGTGAAAGTCGTGCGCAATGATGAAATTACTATCGCCGATATTGAGGCCATGCAGCCAGAAAAGATCGTAGTCTCACCAGGGCCATGTACGCCTAATGAGGCGGGAATTTCGATGGCAGTAATTGAAAAGTTCGCTGGACGTATTCCGCTGTTAGGTATTTGTTTGGGTCACCAGAGTATTGGTCAGGTCTTTGGCGGTAACATTGTGCGGGCGCGGCAGGTGATGCATGGCAAAACCTCGGCGATTTATCATAATGACCAGGGTGTGTTCAGCGATTTACGCAATCCTTTTATTGCCACTCGCTACCACTCGTTGGTGATTGAAAAAACGTCGCTGCCTGCCTGTCTGGAAATGACGGCCTGGACGCAAACTGAAGACGGCGAAGTGGATGAGATTATGGGAGTGCGGCATAAAACCCTGGATGTTGAAGGTGTGCAGTTCCACCCGGAATCTATTTTGACTGAGCATGGTCATGATTTGTTGAAAAACTTTTTAGATAAATAGTGTGTCTTTCATCCCCTGCTTGATCGGGAAAACACACAAAGTGCTAAACCCATTCGTCATTCCCGACTTGATCGGGAATCCAGTGCTACGAGGTGCTGAGTATGGAGCATTAAATAAGTCTTCGGGTAATTAGCTATTTTTGTGCCCTGTAGTTCTGGATCCCCGATCAAGTCGAGGATGACATGATGGCTTTTAGTTTAGGAGAATTAGGTTTATCTATAGAGGTTCAGATGTATTCCGAACCGCAATACACGGCAGCGGCAATCGATAATCAGCTGCTGCCACGGTTAAATTAGTAAGCAGGAAAATAACAATGAATATCCAAGCCGCAATTGCAGCCGTCATCGAAAATCATTCATTGAGAACCGAGCAAATGATTGCTGTTATGCGGCAGATCATGACCGGTGAATGCACCGATGCGCAAATCGCCGGGTTTTTGGTGGCGCTGCGTATGAAGGGTGAAAGTGTCGAAGAAATTATTGGCGCGGCTACCGTGATGCGTGAGTTGGCCACGGGTGTGAAAGTTAGTGGCGACCATATTGTTGATATTGTCGGCACCGGAGGCGATGGCAGTAGCACGTTTAATATTTCCACCGCCAGTACGTTTGTGGTGGCGGCTGCCGGTGGTCAGGTGGCTAAGCACGGCAATCGTTCAGTGAGTTCCAAAAGCGGTGCAGCGGATTTGTTAGAGGCCGCCGGTGTGCGTTTGGATTTATCTGCGGAAGAAGTATCACGTTGTGTTGCTGAAGTGGGGGTGGGTTTTATGTTCGCACTTAACCATCACAGTGCCATGAAGCATGCGATCGGCCCCCGTAAAGAGCTGGCTACCCGCACGCTGTTTAATTTATTAGGGCCGATTACTAATCCGGCCGGCGCGCCGAATCAATTGCTGGGCGTGTATAGCAAACATTGGGTTCGTCCTATCGCTGAGGTGTTAAGAAGCTTGGGTAGTAATCATGTGCTGGTAGTGCATTCGGCAGATGGTATGGATGAAATAAGCATAGCCGACAAAACTTTTGTCGCAGAATTAAAAGACGGCGACATTAACGAGTATGAAATTACACCCGAACAGTTTGGTTTTGAAAGCAGCTCTTTGGCGCCTTTAAAAGTGGCCAATGCCGAAGAAAGCTTGCAACTGATCCAGTCATTGTTATCGGGCAAGTCAGGTCCGGCAGCCGATATCGTTGCGCTTAATGCCGGCGCGGCCATTTATGCGGCTAACCTTGTAACCAGTTTGGAGCAAGGTGTTGAGCAGGCACGGACTATTCTAGCCAGCGGTAGCGGTGCGGAAAAATTAAATCAGTTAGTGCAGCTGACGCAGTCAATGAAAAGCCAGGCTTAAGATTATGAGTACCCCCACGATTTTAAAAAAGATTGTTGAGCGCAAGCATCAGGAAATCGCTGAGCGCTCGGCATTGGTTTCGATTAACAATTTGCAACAACAGATCAGTCAACAAACCCCTTGTCGGGGTTTTGTTCAGGCAATGCAAAATAAATTGGCAGCGGGGCAGTCGGCGGTTATTGCCGAAGCGAAAAAAGCCTCGCCCAGTAAAGGTGTTATCCGCGAACATTTTGACCCGGCCGCTATTGCCAAAAGTTATCAGGCCGGTGGTGCTGCTTGTTTGTCAGTGCTAACCGATAAAGATTTTTTTCAAGGTTGCGAAGCGTATCTACAGCAGGCGCGGGCGGCTTGTGAACTGCCGGTGATCCGCAAAGATTTTATGGTAGATCCCTATCAGGTGGTAGAGGCTAGAGCTATTGGCGCGGACTGTATTTTGCTAATTGTTGCCTGTTTGGAAGACAGCCAAATGGCTGAACTGGATGCGGCGGCGAAAGAGCTGGGACTTGATGTATTGATCGAAGTGCACAGCCGACAGGAGCTGGAGCGGTCCTTGCTGTTAGGTAACACGCTGGTTGGCATTAATAACCGTGATTTGAATACGTTTGAAACCTCACTCAATACCACATTTGATTTATTGCCTTATATTCCCGCTGACCACATTGTGGTCACTGAAAGTAGTATTCATACCCCGGAAGATGTGGCCGCTATGCGTGAGCATCAGGTTAATGCTTTTTTGGTGGGGGAGGCGTTTATGCGCGCAGAGCACCCAGGGGAAAAGTTAAAGGCGTTATTCTTTTAGCGGGATTAGTTTTAGCCTTTGTTTCAGATATAAAAAAGCCGCAATGATTGCGGCTTTTTTGTGCGTGATAAGGGAGCGAATTATCGCGTCCCAAATACCACCATGGTCTTACCCTTAGCTTCTACTAGTCCTTGTTCCTCTAAGGTCTTTAATACCCGGCCAACCATTTCGCGGGAGCAGCCTACAATCCGGCCAATTTCCTGGCGGGTGATTTTGATTTGCATGCCGTCAGGATGAGTCATGGCATCGGGCTGTTTGCACAGGTCAAGTAGCGTGCGGGCGACACGGCCGGTAACATCCAAAAAGGCCAAATCACCCACTTTACGGGTGGTGGCGCGCAGGCTCTTGGCCATTTGGGTACCAACCGCCAGCAAAAATTCGGGGTTGGTTTTGACTAAATCATGGAATTTGGCATAGCTGATTTCACCGACCTCGCAGGCGGTTTTGGCTTTTACCCAGGCGCTGCGGGATTGTTGATCGTCGAACAGCCCCATTTCACCAAAAAAGTCGCCCTTATTGAGGTAGGCTACGATAATTTCTTTACCATCATCATCCTCGATCATGACGGTGACCGAGCCTTCAATGATGTAATACAGTGAATCGCTGGTATCACCAGCATAGATCAGGGTGCTTTTTGCGGGTAGCGACGTCGATGACAGTGACTCAGAAATTCTTCCACATTCTCGATGTGCGGGTTTAAAGCTAGGCTAACCAAGGGGGCGTTCCTCTATCTTATATTGTGCTAATACTAGGATCATATATTTATGATCTTCCAGTATGGTCGTAAATTTCAATATGCGCTAGTCGATGTGGGGTGTAACTATTTGGTGCTTATGGGTGGTGTGCTAAGCTTGCCCCTTTGTCACCTATGACTAACCTGAACAAGCCCGTACTGGCTAAATTTTCAGCAGTAGGGCAATCAATAAGTGAACTAGAAGCATGAAAGCAACCGTAACATGGCAAGACGGCGTCAGTTTTGCCGCTGAATCAGAAACTGGTCACCGCGTGGTGATGGATGGGCCGCCGGATCTGGGTGGTCGTGATCTGGGTCCGCGCCCATGGAAATGTTATTGATGGGGATGGGGGGGTGCGCGTCATTCGATGTGCTCTCGATGTTGAAAAAGTCCCGTCAGGACGTTACTGCTTGCGTGGCTGAGCTTGATGCCGACCGCGCCGATGCGGTGCCAGCGGTATTTACCAAAATCCATTTAAAGTTTGTGGTTACCGGCAAACAATTGAAAGAAGCCCATGTGAAGCGGGCGGTGAGCTTATCGGCGGAAAAGTATTGTTCTGCTTCGATCATGATGGAGGCTGCCGGTGTAGCGGTGACGCACAGTTATGAAATTATTGAGCTAGCCGATTAATGTTAGCGATCTGTCCACCACCAGAGGCATAAAAGATGACCAGCGCAGTCAACCGTCCCGCCCCCACCGCAGGTATGCGGCACGTGGCATTATTTGTGGAAAGCTTTGAAGAGACGGTGATGTTCTATACCAAATTATTGGGTATGGCGATCGAGTGGGAGCCGGACCCTGATAATGTTTATCTCACGTCGGGTAACGATAATCTTGCACTGCATCGCTACAAAGGCGGCGAGCGGCCACCGGCTGTACAACGTTTGGATCATATCGGTTTTATTATTGACGATATCGATCAGGTCGATGTCTGGCATCATTTTTTACAAGAACATGGCGTGCGGATAAAAAATCCACCCAAGACCCATCGTGATGGTGCGCGCAGTTTTTATTGTCTGGACCCGGATGGCACGGTGGTGCAGATGATTTTTCACCCACCTATTTCCAAATCCCGATAAATAATTTTGCATAGCTGAAAATTGCGGGCGGATAACCGTTGAATTTGACGCTGTTCAGTTTTGACAGAATTTTTCGATACCGCTCTAATTTTTTTCCTGTTATAGTTGCGCCCGCAAACCTAAGGGGTGGCTTCGGCCTGAGATACTCAACAGATTTTATCTAATGGGTAAACCCTTGAACCTGATCCGGTTAATACCGGCGTAGGAATAGGTATATAGTCCAAAGCCCTCTTCACGTCGCACACCGGGTCTCTTTCATTTTTATTTTGTAACGAGAGAGAACCATGAAATATCCTTTAATTAAAAAATCTACTGCTCTATCGCTTGGCATTGTTGTCAGTGCGATTAATGTGGCGATGTCTGTCCATGCGAGTTCTGCAGCAACTGGTAAAAAAACCAGCGGTTTGGAAGAAGTTGTCGTTACTAGTCAGTTTCGCGACACAAACATACTTGAACTCGCCAGTAGTGTCAGTGTTTTTGACCAATCAATCATCAATGCTCGCGGCGCTACAAATCTTGAGCAATTATTAAACTTGGCGCCCAATGTAAATTTTTCCAGCGGTGCTTCTCGCGGTCGTTATATTCAAATTCGCGGCATTGGTGAGCGCAGTCAATTTGTTGATCCGGTTAATCCATCAGTGGGTTTGATTATTGACGGTGTTGATTTTACCGGTCTGGGTTTAGCTGCCAGTACACTGGATATCGAGCAGGTAGAAATATTACGCGGTCCGCAAGGAACCTTGTACGGCGCTAACGCTTTAGCCGGTTTGATTACGATGCAAAGTCATGCGCCTTCAACAACGCCTATGGCAAAAGTGTTCGCCGAAGTCGCTGAATATAATAGTACGACATTGGGAGCAGTAGTTAGCGGCCCGTTGACTGATCGTTTGGCTTATCGCATCGCCGCCCAGAATCAGCAGTCCGATGGTTATATCGATAATAGGTATTTGGGTAAGGATGATACTAACAATATCGATGAGTCGATAGTCCGGGCTAAGTTACGTTTTCAGGCGCACGACGATCTGCAATTGGATTTTTCCATGCTCTATGTCGATGTCGACAATGGCTATGATGTTTTTACTTTGGATAATAGCCGCAATACCTTATCAGATGAGCCCGGGCAGGATAGGCAGGAAACTGTGGCTGGCTCGTTTAGCGCACAATGGACCGGTGGTGAATGGTTTGCTGTAGAAACTGTTATCAGTGTTGCCAATTCTGAAACCGAATATGGCTATGATGAAGATTGGGTCTATGTGGGTTTTCATCCCGATGAATATGTTTCAACTGATAACTATGAGCGGGATAAAGATAATATCAGTGCCGATGTGCGCTTAATATCAGCGCCGGAACACAATATTTTTAATAGTAGCAGTAGCTGGGTACTGGGCGCTTATGTTCGCCATGAGGATGAGGAGCTGGTTCGCGGTAATGGTTTTGAAAATCAATTTGATACTGAAAATTACGCGGTTTACGGACAGCTAAGAACTGCTCTGAGTAATAAGCTTGAGCTGGTCACCGGCTTGCGCTATGAAGAGAGAAAAGCTGAATACGGTGATAGTTTGGCGGTGCAATCGGTTAATGATGAAGATTTATGGGGTGGAAATATTACGCTGGAGTATCAGTACGCGGACAATGCTTTGCTGTACGCAACGATCTCTCGTGGCTATAAAGCCGGGGGCGTGAATGGGAAAATTATTTCTGCGGCTGCCGGTAACCCGGATATCAGTAGCGATGTATTTGAATTTGATACCGAGCATATGCTTAATTATGAACTGGGATTAAAGGGAGCGTGGATGGATAACCGCCTGCAAGCGCAGCTAGTTGCTTTCTACCAGGATAGAAGTGACGTCCAAGCCAAGCAATCCATTTTTGATCCCAATGATTTTTCCTTTGATGATTTTCTGGCAAATGCTGCCGGAGGAAAAACTACGGGGATAGAAATGGAATTGAACTTTCTTGCTACAGACTCCGTGCGATTATTTGCAGCGCTGGGTTGGTTAGATGCAGAATTTGATGATTTTCTTAGCGCTTCACATGTCGATGCGAAAGATGATTGGAATGGCATCGTTTTCGCCCCCGTGGATCTGGATGGTCGCAATGTAGCACATGCGCCGGAGTATCAATTCTTTATTGGTACTGAGCTATCGCTGATGACGCGTTTGATTTTACGTGTGGAAGTCGAAGGTAAGGATGCGTTTTATTTCTCGAATAGTCACGATCAGCAATCGGATGCCTATGAGTTACTTAATGCCCGTCTGACTTATCAGGGAGATAACTGGGATGTGGCTTTATGGGCGAGGAATTTAACGGATGAAGATTACCAAACCCGAGGTTTTTACTTCAGTAATCAATTTGGCAATAACCCCGCTAACGGCTATGCCCCGGAAACCTATGTTCAGTATGGTGAGCCGCGCGTTGCCGGTATTTCGGCCAGCTATACTTTTTAATACCGATGGGCGGTGCACAGCCGCCCGTTTATTTTGGAGCCAGAATATGAAACTCTCAGTTGAAATCAGTAAGTACCCGTTAAAAGATGAATATATTCCCGCTATCAAGGATTTTATTGATCGCTTGAATACCTATCTTGATTTAAAAGTCATTACCAACACCATGAGTACCCAGGTGTTTGGTGAGTATGACTTGGTGATGGATGTAATGAAAAAAGAAATTCGCCATTCGTATGAAAAATATGGCCGCGCCATTTTTGTCTGCAAGTTTATCGAGGGCGACCTTAGCCCGGGCAAAGATTGATGGTTGAAAAAAACTTGAGTGCCGCAGTTATTGAGGCCTATCAGGCAATGTCCTGGTGGGAATTGTTAGCAGTGGTACTGGCTTTGGCTTATTTGCTATTGGCAATGAAGGAGCATATCAGTTGCTGGTATGCTGCCTTTATTAGCACGTCTATTTATGTATTCCTGTTCTGGGATGTTAATTTGCTGATGGAATCTGCTTTGCAGATTTATTATCTGGCGATGGCGGTGTATGGTTGGTGGCAGTGGCGCCATCATCAAAATAGTGCGCAAGATCTGGCGATTCATCGCTGGTCCTTGAAGACTCATGGTTTGGTGTGGTTTGCGCTTTGCGGGCTAACCTTGGGGTCAGGCTATTGGTTACAACAGTCAACGCAGGCGGCACTACCTTATTTGGATTCATTTACTACCTGGGGCGCGGTGATTACGACTTATATGGTTGCCCGCAAAGTGTTGGAAAATTGGTTGTACTGGATAATTATCGATGGCGCTTCGGTGTATTTGTATATTGATAGAGAGTTGTATCTAACTGCTATATTATTTGTGCTTTATGTGGTGTTAGTGGTTTTCGGTTTTTTTCAGTGGTATGCCATTTATAAGCAACAGCCTAACACTGTTAAATAATAAAAAAGTGATTAATGAATGGGTTCAGCATTGCCAGATATTATTCCCGCCGATTGGTCGCAATGGAGTGAAACCAAACCGTTTATTATTGAGCCGCTACTTGGTGGCTTAACAAATAAAAGTTTTTTAATCTCTGCTAATAATACTGTCCTGGTATTACGCATCAATTCCCCTATCAGTGCGGCTCTGGATTTGAATCGTGTCGCTGAAACCCAGGCTTTACAGTTGGCAGATAGCGCTGGATTATGTGCTGGGCTGGTCTATTGTGATCCACAGTATCAATATTTGGTGACTCGGCACATAGCAGGTAAGCAGTGGTCGTTGAATGCAGAAGGTTTAGTGCAATTGGCGCAGCTACTACGAGATATCCATCAATTGCCAGCGATTACTGCCGAGCTGGATATAAGCGCTAAAATAAGCAGTTACTGGGGATCAATCGGCAGCCATCATGATTTTGTACCGGCTTTACAATCCCTCAATACAAAAATGCAAAGTCACATCGATCATGCACAGGCTTTGAGCAATGGGCGTTACCTTTGCCACAATGATTTATTAGTGGATAATTTGATCGCTGCCGATAGCGGCAAGTTGTACGCTATTGATTGGGAATATACGGCGATGGCAGACTCTTTCTATGAGTTGGCGGTAATCGTCGAAGGCCATCGTTTGGATGAGCTCCAGCAACAACATTTACTGTCGAATTATTTGGGGCGCGCGGTCAGTGATAAAGATTGGCAGCGTCTATTTCATTGGCGGCTTATTTATGGCTATTTAGCGCTATTGTGGTATGTGGTGCAGCTTTCTACCGGCGCAATGACGCAGCCGGGTATTCAACAATATATTCAAGATCAAATACTCTATTTGTCTGAACAAGTTGCCTAGAGATTTAGTTTCGATGAGTCGTCGGCTGTTAATCATTTTAGTGTTGCTATTACTGCCTTGGTTTTTTATCGGCGGGCCGGACTACTACGCTTCACGTTTATTCAGGGAAGTGTGGAATCTTGGGCACATTGTTTTTTTTGCTTTAGCTGGCTACTTGCTATTATCTCTGTCAATGGGGCCGTTGCGCACCAGGGTTTTCAAAGGCTTGTGGTTAGTTGTGGTATTTAGTCTGGTGGTCGGGTGGTTGATTGAAGTAGCCCAATACGGTAGCGCCAGAGAACCTGATAGTGTAGATGTGCTGCGCGATCTGCTCGGTGGTCTGATTGCGTATTTGGTTTTCTTTAGCTCGCAGTGGCAGCAGCGGTTAGCTTTATTTAATAGTTTGTTATTAATTGCGCTGGTTGCTGTGGTGTTGCAGCTAACAATAATTGGTTTGTTGGCCGGGGATGAGCTGCGTATGCAGCGGGCGTTTCCAGTGCTGGCGGATTTCGAAACCGTCACTGAGTTAACTCGTTGGTCTGGTGATGCACAGTTTTCACAATCTTCCGAGTATGTGGAGCACGGTGAATATAGTTTGAAGGTGGTAGTCGCTAAGCAGCCCTTTTCTGGTGTTGCGTTGCGTTATTTGGAATCAGATTGGCGTAACTATCAACAATTGTTAGTAGCGGTTTATAATCCTGATCCCGAGGCATTCCCTGTTGTATTGCGAATTGATGATGTTGCCCATCGACAAGGGGAGCAATTATTCAGCGATCGGTTTAATCGCCGGTTTGAGGTGTTGCATGGTTGGAATCAGTGGGTGATTGCGTTAACTGATATTGCTTCGGCACCAAATACCCGCCAGCTGGATTTGGAGAATATTGGAGAACTACATTTTTTTATGGTAAATCCGGAGCCAGATAAAACTTTTTATCTCGATCATGTACGTTTGCGTTAAACAGCTTTTGGCCACTTGAGATCAGCTAAAGCTGTGCCAAAGCCCCATCAAACTTAATAGCAATAAAATCAAACCTAAATAGCGATAAAAAAGCACCGGGTCAGCTTGCAGCATGCGGTCGTGAAAACGCAGGCCAATCATATGTCCCACACCGGCGGCTGGTAATAACCATAAGTGGTGGATAAGTTGCAAGTCCACGCCGACATAAATAAATGCCACCATTTTAATCGTTACCAATACAAACCAGAGTACGAACAGGCTATCGCGTAATTGATGGCGATCAATATGTTTGGCGAGCACAGCGATAATTAATGGCGCACCAATTAATGAAGTGCCACTAATGTAGCCGCCCAACATCAAGAAACCAATATCCAGTGCTTTATTTTGACTGCTGAAAGCGCGGTTAAAAATATAGGTGAGGGAGTAAGCGGCAACAATGGTAAAAATAATGCCGCTTAATAATTCGGCGGGTAGTGTTACCAAGCCGAATATCCCAATCATTTTTGGCACAATGATAATGCCAAAAGCGTAGCGTAAATAGCGCCAGTTAATCGTGCTGGCTTGCTGTTGGTGACTGGCTTTTTGGTGGCTTTGAATAACTGTGAGCGCTGAAAAAAACAGCAAATGAACTGAAATTAATGGCAGCCAAATTAGCGGGTCATTGACCAGTATTAACAAAAATGGCAGTGCAAAAACGGCGCCGCCAAAGCCTAGTCCGGAACGGACAAAACCGCTCCAGACAAACACCAGAGCGATCGCTGCATATTGGTACCAGGATAAGTCGGACATATTCTATGCGTTGCTTAGTTGCCCGAAGAACTCGCCCATTACCGTGGGGCTGCCGGCGTTAAGTTGCTCATTCCATTCAATCACGTCTTTGCCGAATACCACGATAGCGGTGGAGCCTAATTTAAAACGCCCCATCTCCTCGCCTTTTTGCAGAGTGACTTCTTGCCGACTAGCCAAATAGTCAGTAGTGATAATCTGGCGCTTGATCGGTGCAACCTGGCCTGCCCATACTGTTTCAATACCAGCCACTATCATTGCACCCACTAACACCACTGCCATGGGGCCAGCTTCGGTGTCAAAAATACACACCGCACGCTCGTTACGTGAAAATAAACGCGGTACATTTTCGGCAGTGACGGTGTTTACTGAAAACAAATCCCCCGGCACGTATACCATATGCGTTAGTTTACCGGTCAGTGGCATGTGTACCCGGTGATAATCTTTGGGCGAAAGATAGACCGTAGAAAATTTTCCATCCTGAAAAGGCTGCGCTAGCGCATCATCGCCGCCCAGTAATTCTACCAGGCTATAGCTTTGGCCTTTGGCTTGGAAAATGCGGCCGTTAGTAATATCGCCTTGCTGACTGATGGCGCCATCGGCGGGGCAGGCTAGAGTTTTTTTGCCGTCGATTTCATCGTCAACCAGTGGGCGGGCATCGTTGTTTAATTCGCGAGTAAAAAAAGCGTTAAAGTTTTTATAGTTATGGGGTTCCGGATCGGCGGCTTCTTCCATGTTAACTTGGTAGCGGCCGATAAACCAATCGATGAAATTATTTTTAATCCACGGTATTTCGCACTCAGCCAGCATGCCAGCTGCACGAGACAGCAGATGCTGGGGAATGATGTGTTGAAAAATAATAAACAGAATATTCATTGCGGGTCCTGAAAAAGTAGTCTGAAAAGAAATGAGCTATTAATTATTGACGGCTTTCGGCTTCAATCGGGGTGTCCTCACGGTTGCCCCATTCTGACCAGGAGCCGTGATAACCCTTGATGTTGGGGTAGCCTAAAATTTTCATCGCTAAATAACTCAGGCCCGAGCGGTGATGGGTTTGGCAATGGGTGACGATGGTTTTATCTTTGCTTAATCCCAGACTGTTTAAACGTTTTTGTAAACCGTCCAAATCAATCATGCGCATATTGCGGTCGCGATCCATTAATTCCAGCCAGTCGATATTGACAGCGCCTGGAATACGGCCGCCGCGTTTTGCCACAATTTTAGTGCCGTCGTATTCGGCGGCGGAGCGCGCATCCCAAACAGCAAAATTCGTATCAGCCAAGTGAGGAATAATGTCATCAATGTCAGCGATGGGGGCGGGATCAATATTCACCACATAGTTTACCTGCTTGCCAGCATTTACTGTGGTTTCAATGGGATGCCCTTCGTTTACCCAAGCGTGCAAACCGCCATTTAGGTAGGAGGTGTTTTTATGGCCGAGTACATCCAGTGTCCAGATTAACCGCCCGGCCCAGCCGCCGCCTTCATCGTCATAGGCAATAACATGTTGGTCCGCAGTCAAACCAATACGGGAAAATAAGTCAGCTAACTGTTCCTTGCTGGGAAGTTTGCCCGGTACCGGCGCAGTGCCTGCCTGCAGTGCTTTGGGTTCAATGTGAATAGCTCCGGGGACATGGTGTTGATGGTAATTGGCGGCGCTACAGGTATCGAGGATTAATAACTTGTGCTCGCCGCTGCTGATCATGGCGGCGAGTTGTTCGGCTTCCAATAATAGCGGGATCGCTGGCTGGCTCATAAAAAATTCCACATCTGTAGTATTGGTCGATGGTGTCAGGCTGGACAGGTGGCGGATTGTACTACTAGATGACGTTTGATTACAGGTGCGTTGCGCCGGCAGCGCGGTGTTTTCGGCGTTGCGACACTACGGCAGATTGGATGCTTGCAAACAGTGGCTGATCGCGCTGCAACATTGTTTAAATAGTGAGTATTGACGGTCCGATAAAGGGCGATTGCTCAAACCGCGATCGGCGTAAATCAATGCTACCGGTTTTTTGTGCGAGAAAATCGACATCATCATAAACTCATCCGCGGCGCAGGCTTGTTTGAAATTGCCGGGCAGTAAGGGCCAGATTTTTGCGTGACTGCTGGCTTGTAGTCGCACACTCACCGGCTGCTGAAATAATTTGTTAAACAAATCGCCCTTGCGCAGGGTGTGGCGAAAGTTTTTCAGTGCCGGGCTATCAGTTGCGCCACAGCTATAGTAAGTACGTAATTCCTTGCTGGCGATATTGAGCAGGCCGGCGCTGGCGCGTTCAAAGCCAGCGTGTTCACATAAGCTGTTAACTGCAAAATTCATAACGTCGTGCAGCCCTGAGAAACTGTTAGCTTGTTGCTGCAGCCGCTCAATCGACTCGATAAAACCGGTGGGAGCATTGGCTAGTAAAGCCTGATTGATAGTATTGTGCGGCGCGGAGGTGGTGTTTGCCGCTGTCGGCTGAGTGGTTGTGTTAGTGCTTGGCTTAGTATTGGTCAGAGAAACAGTATCGGCGACAGTTTGTTCAGTGTTTTGCTGGTCTACTTCATGCAGGTGTTCGGCATGCTGATAGCCACTGATCAAGCGTAATGCAGGAGTGAGTGGATTATTAAGCAGTGATTGACGACTAAATTCTGCTGCCTGCTGGTGAGTGCAGGCAATCATGTCATCACCGCTGCGATTCAATGCGGTGGCTAATACTTGCTGGTCTTGCAAGGTGGCATCTGAATACCAATCCCAGTCAGCGTGATCAGCAAAACGGTTGGCCAGTGCAATTAAAAACCCGCTACTGGCGCACAATTGCTGCCAGTCCGGGTAGGCTTCTAATGCGGGTTGCGCCGTATTGGCTTCCAGCTCACTTAACTGCTGCCAGATTTCTTCGTCACCACTGACATCGGTTTGCCAGCTGTGTTGGCTGCCTGTTGGCAAGTGCCAGTGTTGGCTCAGCTCCGCTGCCAGGCTATTAATGTCGGTACCGAGAATTTGAAGTTGCTGTTGACGACTATTGGCTGGATCGGCGGCGTACAACTGTTGCAGTTGTCGCATTTGTGCCCCGCCATGAAACCATAATGCCCACAGTGGCGCACGCTGAAATAATGCCGACCAGTAGCAATCCACTGTTGACCAATAGGGGTTGAGTTTAGCCCAGCAACTCGCTTGATAAGCTGCGTGCAGGCTGAGATTAAGTTGCTGCTGATACTCTGGCAAATAAGCAAAATCCGCGGGGTATTCCTGGCTCTGTTGAATAAGTTGTTCGGCTCGTGGGAAGCCCAATAAGCTGATGGCATGTGTTAGCGATTGGGTTTCATTACCGGCGGCGGCGAGAGAGCTATTGGCGCTACACATTACTAACAAACATAGCGCTGGGTCGGCCTGTAAAATGTTGGCAATATTGTTGGCGTTAGCTGTGGGGCTATGCAGTTTTTGCAACGCCGCTTGTTTAACCTCAGGATTTACCGGCAGCTCAAATGTTGCCAGCATCGTTAGCCAGTGTTGATGTTGTTCAGACTGTTTTGTTGTTTGAGGTGCTGGCATGATGGTTCAGTTTGCTCTGCGCTCTATGTTGTTAATCGTTGGCGGCCTTGTTTATCCTTTATAGCATTTCCAGTGAGTTGGCGATGGATTCAAAACTGGCGAGTCGCCGCTCGCTGATTTTGTTGTCTGCCAATGCCGTCAATAAGGCACAGCCCGGTTCACTTTGGTGCTGGCAATCACGGAATTTACAGCTGCCTAAAAACGGCCGAAACTCAACAAAGCCATCCAATACTTGTTCGCGCTCCATATGCCATAAGCCAAATTCACGAATCCCTGGCGAATCAACCAAATCCCCACCATCGGGAAAATGAAACAGTTTTGCGGTAGTGGTAGTGTGAGTACCAGTGGCATGGGCTTTGGAAAGCTCTCCCACTTTAATATCCACGCCAGGTAGCAGTGCGTTCACCAGCGAAGATTTGCCCACTCCGGATTGGCCAACAAATACACTGGTGCGATCTTTCAGCAGTGCTTTTAATTCTGTCAAGCCGTCGGCGGATTTAGTCGAGGCCTGTAACACCCGATAACCAATATCAGGATAAACCGATAATAAGGATTCGATATTTTCACGGTTGTCGGCATCAATCAAATCAACCTTGTTCAGCAAAATTAATGGTTCAATGTCTACCGACTCCGCGGCTACCAGATAGCGATCGACCAGATTAGCGTGAGGTTCCGGCAGTGGTGCAATCACAATAACAATGTAATCAATATTGGCAGCAACGGGCCGCAATTGGCCGTGCATATCGGGGCGCGATAACTCGGAATCGCGGGGCAGGCTGGCGACGATGACACCGGTGGGGTTGCCTGCGCGCCAAATGACTTTATCGCCGGTTACCAGCGTATCCAGATTGGCGCGCAGATGGCAGCGCGCAATCTTGCCAATATCGGCACCCTGTTGGCACTCCACATCCACCTGATTGCCAAAGTGCGCAATCACCAGGCCTTGCTGTTCATCGCCTAATTCCCCTTCGTTCAATTGCTGATCAACAAAGTCGGCACGCTTGGCCGCACGTTGTGTGCGCTCGTCCTGAATCTTTTGTACCCGCCAGTTTTGGCGGCGGGTGAGTTTGCGTTTGCTCATGCAGGGGCTTTTTTAGTCAAGGAGGCATCTATTATTAAGACAACGCAGCAATTTTGCTACACTTAGGCCCTAATAAACTCATTAAAGAGTTGGCAATCACCCTATTTTGGAATTATTCATGGCAGCTGCAAGCAACACCGACCTAAATTTGATTTGGATTGATCTGGAAATGACCGGCCTGGAGCCTGCTACCGATCAAATTATTGAAATCGCCACCGTTGTTACCGATTCCGATCTAAACACTATTGCCGAAGGCCCGGTATTGGCGATTCATCAATCAGCAGCAACCATGGCCGCGATGGATGAATGGAATACCAGTCATCACGGTGATTCCGGTCTCACCAAGCGAGTACTGGAAAGTACTATCAGTGTTCGCGATGCCGAGCTGCAAACGCTGGCGTTTTTACGTCAGCATGTGCCCGCCGGTACCTCGCCCATTTGCGGTAATACCATCGGTCAGGATCGCCGTTTTTTAGTGAAGTACATGCCCGAGTTGGAAGTGTATTTTCATTACCGTAATTTGGATGTCAGTACGATTAAGGAGTTGGTGCGTCGCTGGCGGCCTGATTTATTGGGGGGCTTTAGTAAAAAGGGCGCACATCTGGCGTTGGATGATATTCGCGAGTCGATTGCTGAGTTGCAGTATTATCGTGAGGTGTTTTTGAAGGTTTAGGTTTTGCCGGGCAACCCCCGGCAAACTAAAAAAGCAAAGGCTAAAATCCACCGCTAGTGAGAAGATAATAATCACCCCAACCATGGTCGCCCACCCGATGCTATTCATCATCCTCACAAGCCCATTCCTGGCTATGCTAATTTGGTATCTGCTTTCCAGATTTAAGAAAACCAATAAACAAAAACAGCGCCAGCAATTATTCACTGCGGTAATCACTGATCATTGGCGACAAATACTGATAGACGATTTCCCTCTCTATCAACAACTGCCTGCCGAGCTAAAACAAAAGCTGGAAGGCCATATACAAGTTTTTCTCAGCGAAAAAATTTTTGTCGGTTGTGATGATATGGTCATCACTGATCAGGTTCGGGTGTTGATAGCAGCGCAGGCATGTATATTAATTTTGAATAGACCGACAGATTACTTTCCCGGGTTTGAAACAATTTTGGTATATCCGGAGGTATTTCAATCGCCGGTCACTGAGCGAGAGGGACATGTGGAATCAATTAAAATGTCTTTGCGCTCAGGGGAGTCGTGGCGGCGAGGGCCGATTGTATTGGCCTGGAGCCATGTGCTGAAAGGCGCAAAAAACAGTGCCGATGGTTACAACGTGGTGATGCATGAATTTGCCCACAAGCTGGATGAGCAGGACGCGACTATGGATGGCACGCCGGTGTTAAAGCAGTCAGCACAATACCGTTCATGGGCGCAGGTATTTACGCAGGAGTATACTGCTTTGGGTAAGGATATAATGCGTGGTCATAAACACCTTATTGATGATTATGCTGCGACATCCCCTGCTGAATTTTTTGCAGTGGTGACCGAAACTTTTTTTGAAAAGCCGTTGCGTTTACAAAAAGAGCACCCGGAACTGTATCAGGAACTAAGCGCATTTTATGCAGTGGACCCTTTGCAGTGGGTAAAGAATTAATTGGTAGTGCCTACTTTCTGCCTTGTGTAAGAGCTGATCATTATCAGCCATTTCCAAATAATTAGGAGTAACCATGCCCATCACTGGAGAATGTTTTTGTGGCAGTATTAAATATCAGCTAGAGGGTAGCCTGAAGGATGCGCGATCTTGTCATTGTTCGCGCTGTAGAAAAGCGTTTAGTTCGCAGGCATCATCTTACGCATTGGTCGACGCGGCTGGGTTTTGCTGGTTGCAAGGTGCTGACTTACTCACTAGTTATCAATCCCAGCCTGATTTTGGTTTGCAGTTTTGCAGTCGCTGCGGATCAACACTATGTGGTACCTATAAAGGTGAAGTTCATGGGGTGATGCTGGGGTGTATTGATGGTGACCCTGACATCGACATTGGCTATCACCTGTTTGTAGGTTCTAAAGCCCGTTGGGAAAAATTGCCCACGGGCATTACAGCGTATGAGAATGGATTGCCTTAAGTTTTTGAAACGGTGCCGTTACATACATAACGATAGGTTTTTTTATGCTTGATTTATTGGCTGATTTTGCAGCAGGTGCATTGATGATCAATGCGGTTCCACATCTGGCAGCCGGTATGCGTGGCGAATTATTTCCTTCCCCCTTTGCATCGCCTCCCGGTGTGGGGGATTCCAGCCCCGTGGTGAATGTATGCTGGGGTTGGTGCAATGGGGTTGGGGGCTTGGCTTTATTGGCTTATGCACCGGTGACCATCGGTATCGAATGGTCATTTTTTGCCGCGGCAGCGGGTGCTTTGGTCGGGGTGGTTTGATCGCGTCGCACTTTGAACGGGTGCGTGCTAGCAGAGGTTAATTGTGATTGGGTGGCGTTGGCGTAACTCAATATAGGACATTGTTAGTTGCAATTGCCTGACCAATCCGGAGCCTTAGGGCGAAATTATCCCCTCACTGGCGAGTAATCAAATCAAATTCGGTTTAAACTCTATCTCCCCACTCACTACATGCTTTGAAGACTGTGAATCGACGTGAACAAAGAAGAGCAATCCGGAAAAATTCTGCGATTGCCAAGCAGCAAAAATATTCTGATTTTATAGCGCCCCAATATTGGTCTGTCTGGTTTGGTATGGCGCTAATGTGGCTGGTAACCCGTTTACCCTATGCATTGCAAATGGCTTTAGGCAGCGCTTTGGGTTCCTTGACCTACCGATTAGCAAAATCACGGCGGCATGTCTGTGAAGTGAATATTCGCCTGTGTTTCCCCGAGCTGTCTGCTACCGAACAACAATTGCTGGTGAAGCGAACGTTTAAATCCTATGGGCAGGGGATGTTAGAAACAGCAATGGCCTGGATGCGTCCCAATCAATGGTTTGCCAAGCGAGTCGACTTCAGTGGTTTGGAGCATTTGGCTGCAGCTGCCGAGCGTGGACAAGGCGTATTGTTAGTCGGGGGCATTTTGCCATTCTGGATTTGGCCGGCGCCTTATTAGGTTTAAAAGTGAATTTTGATTTTGTGCATAGACCGCATAACAATATGCTGTTTAATTTATTTATGACCCGCAGTCGTGAAAGTTTTATGGATGATTGTATATCGCATAAAGATGTGCGCAGCATGATGCGCTCCTTAAGAAAAGGGCGGGTGCTGTGGTATGCACCGGATCAGGATTACGGTCCGCAGGATAGTGTGTTTGTGCCCTTTTTTAATATTCCAACGGCGACTATTACCGCGACATCCCGAATTTCGGCGATGGCGAAAGCGGCAGTTATTCCTATTTCATTTGTCCGTGATAGTGGACGTTATAAGGTCACGGTTTATGAGCCGCTGGATATTCCCAGTGGTGATGACGTGCAAGATGCTACACAATTTAATGAATGGGTAGAAAGTATTGCCAAACAGTATCCAGAGCAATACCTGTGGCTACATAAACGTTTTAAAACTCGACCGGAAGGCGAAGCCAAATTGTATTAATTAGCCTCTGCTGCCCTCATTACAATAAAGCAGCAATGGTTGAAATTTAGATGCGCAGGCTTAAAAGAATAATCGCTTTACTCCTACTGGTGATTCTTTTTGTCGCCGGGTTGTATGCCTATTATTTATACGTGCCGGCAGTAACAAAGTCTGGCAACCTAATAATTAATTTCAGGACAGAACTATGAGTGATGTACATCAGTTTGCCCAGTCAGTCATTGAGTGGGGGCGTTGATTTTTTTTCTGATCTTTGTTCTTAGCTTGCTTGCTATTGCTGTTATCTACTTTATTGACGTTACCCAAACCACCCAAACTATCCGTCGAAATTATCCGGTAGTTGGGCGTTTTCGCTATTTCTTTGAGCATATGGGCGAATTTTTTCGCCAGTATTTTTTTGCGATGGATCGCGAAGAGCTGCCTTTTAATCGAGCAGAGCGATCCTGGGTTTATCGTGCGGCAAAGAACGTAGACACCACCATAGCTTTTGGTTCTACTCGCCCCTTGAATCAAAAAGGTGAGGCGATATTTTTGAATAGTCCTTTTCCCGCCTTATCAAAAGATGTGGCCAAGCCGCGTTCTATTACTATTGGTGAAGGCTACTGCGAGCAGCCCTATAGTACGCATTCCATTATTAATGTTTCGGCAATGAGTTTTGGTGCGATATCGCAACCAGCAGTTATAGCCCTATCAAAGGGCGCAAAAGCGGCAGGGATTTGGCTCAATACTGGTGAAGGGGGTTTATCGTCATACCACCTTGAAGGTGGTTGCGATATCGTCTATCAAATTGGCACAGCCAAATACGGGGTGCGCGATGCGGACGGTAATCTCAGTGACGAAAAATTAAAAGCAATAGCCAGTCACGAACAAGTACGTATGTTCGAAATAAAAATGAGCCAGGGGGCGAAGCCGGGCAAAGGCGGTATCTTGCCCGGTGCTAAAGTGACAGAGGAAGTTGCACTTATTCGAGGTATTGCTGTTGGCCATGATTCAATAAGCCCCAATGGCCACGAAGATATTCGTTCCGTTGCCGATCTTTTGGATATGATCGAGAGAGTGCGTAAGGTAACGGGTAAACCGGTAGGTTTCAAAATGGTGGTAGGAGGCATTGAGTTTTTTCAGGATTTGTTTACCGAGATTCATCGTCGCGGTATTGCCAGTGCGCCAGACTTTATAACTTTGGACAGTGCTGATGGTGGCACCGGAGCCGCACCGCAGGCGTTAATGGATTACGTGGGTATGCCATTGAGTGAAAGTTTGCCATTGGTGGTGAATGCATTGCTGAGTTTTGGGTTGCGCGATCGTATTCGCGTTATTGCTGCCGGAAAACTCATTACACCAGGTAAAGTGGCGTTGGCGTTAGCTGTGGGAGCAGATTTTGTAACCACAGCGCGTGGCTTTATGTTTGCGCTAGGCTGTATTCAGGCATTGCAATGCAATAAAAATACTTGTCCTACGGGTATCACCACCCACGATGCTGATTTGCAGCGCGGGTTAGTACCGGCAGATAAAGCATTGCGGGTTGAGCGTTACGCGCAAAAAATTGTTTATGACGTGGGTATGATTGCACATTCCTGCGGGGTATCTGAGCCGAGAAACCTGAAACGTAGCCATGTGCGTATTATCGAATACAGCGGTCACACAATTCCGTTGCTTGACATACATCCAGAGCCAGCGGTGAAAGATGAGTATAATTCTTAGTAAGACCTTCGTTATATTAATAAAGGTGAACAGGATTCATTTGTCGCCGAGTGGATTCATAAATAACCAGAGGCTATAAAATTTATTTAATCTCTGTAGTGTATACGTTAATTAGACAATATTTTTTATTCCTACATATATCCTCTTCTGATCTTTCGCTGGAAATTATGATTTTCAGTTCGAAATTTTTCCCGAATTAAAAATTACATTTGTATGGCACCTGTATTACATATATTTCAGTTCAGTGAAATTACTGTGAAACTTCTTGGATTTAATAACTTGTACACATAATTGTAACTTCCTCAATTTAGTCTCTCCACGTCGCCAAGGATTGGTGTTTGTGCTGCTTGTCCGTGATTCATAAAGGATTCATAAAATCAGCACAAAAAATCAATAAAAGCTTGTTAAAAAATAGGTGCAATTGAGGCTATAGGGACATAGCTTCGGTTCGCTGAGATAGCCAACCCTGTCGCGAGGCAGGTTCGGAAAGCCTAGGGTCTTCATAATAAAAAAGACAGCCGGGTTGCGATAGTAAGGGGCTGGAGAGCTTGTTGTTTAGATATTTTCAAGCCCCACAGTATCCGATTTATGATTTTTATAATCGGTAAATAAATCGAAATTAGGTGTTCCCCCTCGAGAAAGTGGGAGTTACCTGCTGAACTATTAACTAGGACTCTTGGAGAAAAAAATGAAGAAATTATTTGCTTTATCAATGGCTATTGCAGCGGCTAGTAGTGGTGCAAATGCTGCTTTGCAGTTGGGCAGTACTTCTAATAACGAAGCTGGTGAGCTGTTTATCACCATGTGGAACAATGATAATCAAACCTCCTTTGTGCAGGACTTGAACCTGTATGTTTCTGATCTGCTGTACGGCACAGGTGTTATCAGTGATGGACAGACTCTTTCTATTAACCAGACGGCGCTGGATGCGCTAGGAGCTGGTGATATTAAGTGGACAATCAACGGAGCTAACACTGATAAAACAACCAATGAATTTGATCGTGATCTGTTTCCCGCTAATCAGTGGCGTAATAATGCTGGATTATTGTTGACTGCCAACCGGGAAATTACTGCTACAGATGAGGGTCAGATAAATACTAATATTGACAATGCATATCAATCGTTGCAAACCAAACTTAATGCTTCAGATAATTCTATTACTGATGTGTATCAGTTAACAGGTATTGATTTTTTTGGTGAAGCTTCCTGGGGTGAAGGTATGTACGCAATGGCCAACACTTTCAATTTTGACACGGCGGCTGGTGTGAACGATGGCACTATGGATTTTTATGGGCTGCAGTTGTTTGATGATAGGTACGATATGGTTGGTGATGGCACCGGATTTGGTGATGATCTTTGGCATGTTGTCAATTTTGGTTCATGGACTCTGGCTGGTAATGAATTGACCTATAACGCACCTGTAGCGGCCGTTCCTGTTCCTGCTGCGGCTTGGTTGTTCGGTTCTGCGTTATTAGGCCTGGCTGGTATCGGACGCAAGCGCAAAACTCACTCTTAATTTTAATTTCCCGCTTCATTGCTTATCTCACTTTGCTGTGAGCGGGAAAGTTACGCTTAAAAAACACAAGTTCCGTTTTTAAATACATGTTGAGGATAAAGAAATGAAAATTAAATTGTTAACAGCTGCTGTGGCAGCGATTGCAACTAGCCAGGTATTCGCCTTGGCACCTACTGCTTCATATGATCTGGAGGTACGCGTGTCTGGTGCGACTGCGGTTGATAACCAGTTTCAGGCTTATGTAGAAGAGTTGTGTGATCCAGCTACTCTGGATTCATTTTATCAACCATCTGATGTGGCTCGCGGTTTTGGTTGTACCGTACCTGGTGGCAGTGTTGCCGGTATTGCTACTGATCTGGATGTATTGTTCATGAAAAACTCCAGTGGTTCCTCTGCCGGCGTTGCCCCGTTGCCAATAAAACCAGCGTGCCATTTTTAGATCTGTCTACCTGTGTTGTAGGTACAGTTAATGGTGGTACTTACGATTGTACTAATGCCAATGTGAATCTGCAGGCTCAAATTGGTGTTTCCGATGTTGAACCTGAGCTGTTTAAAATTGCGGCTAACGGTTCAAGAAGTTTTGATGGCACGCAATTGACAGTTAATACCGTTAATGCCCAGACCTTTGGTGTAGTGGCATCAATAGGGTTGCGTAACGCTCTGCAGCAAGCTCAGGGACTGACTATTGGCTCTGATGATGTTGCCAATATGCCAACTTTATCTTCAGATATTATTGCTAACTTGTTCGCGGGTAAAATTTCCAGTTGGGACACGCTGGTAGGTAATACGGGTGTGGGAATTGCTACAGCTGCTGGCCAAGGGAATGACGAAGTAAGCGTTTGTTTACGGACCCCTGGTTCAGGTACTCAAGCACAGTTTAACGCTTTCTATATGAAAAATGCTTGTTCCTACCGTGGTGCTGGTAACAAAAACTTTGTAGGTTTCCTCACTGCTGCTGATACTGATGGTATACAAAATGTTTACGACGCACCCTATGATTTGGATGAAATTGCCGATGAAGAGTTGGAGTGTGGCGATGAAGGACAAACTTTAACGGCGGCTGATTTACCTTTCTCTGAAGATGAAAAAGCCTGTTTGGATGATGGTGGCATTGAGCCAGTTGCAGCACCTTGGGTACATTGGGCCAAAGGCTCTTCCGACATGGGTAAGTGTGTAACCGGTCTGGCTTCAAAAGGTTACTGGTCACTCGGTGTGCAGTCGGTAGAAAAAGTAGCTGAAACCAGAACTGACCGTAACCAGTTTAAGTATCTAGCTATTGATGGCGTACTGCCAACATTAGAAAACGTTGCTGCTGGTTTATATAAAAACTGGGCTGCTGCATCAATTCAATGGGAAAGTACGGTTGTAACGGGTCAGAAGCTGGCTTTTGCTGAAGCGTTTGTAAACAAAGCTCGCAGTATTGATTCTGTTAAAGATTTTAACGCTAGTCTGAAAACTTCTGTTGCTTTCCCACAGTTTTATGATGGCGCTTCACCTGCTAACTCGGGTTCATTAGCCTTTGCAGCAGGTGGTTTGGTACCGACTATTCCTTTCGATGCAAACAACCCGGTAATGCCTTTCAACAAAGGTCTAGTGGGTCCAAGTTCTTGTAAGTCTCAAGAACTGGTTGATAAAGTGGATGTTTCTATCAAGTAATAGTTAAGCCTAAGGGGCGGCTCTGTAAGCTGCCCCTTTTTTTATTATCTCCTCTGTAATTTTTAAATAGCCCAATTGCCCCTAAAAATAATTACACCGTTGTGCGAGATCCTGTGAAAGTAAAAGCGATAGCAAAATTTTTTAATGTAGTACGGCCATGGTGCTTGGCTGTATTTTTCTTGTTTGTAGTGAGCACTGCACAAGCATTAACATTTTTAGATATTTTAGAGTTTAGTGTTGAGGGCAATACCTTATTGGAAAAATCAGTTGTCGAGCGCGCCGTGGCGCCGTTTTTAGGTTATACCCGTAAAGTAGATGATGTGGATAACGCTGCCCGCGCTTTGCAAAGTGTGTACCGTAATAAAGGGTATCCCACGGTATTTGTGGAAGTGCCGGAACAGGATGTGGTCAATGGCGTGATTAAGTTAAAGGTGGTTGAAGCCAGAGTGCGGCGTGTCACTGTGGATGGTGCCCAATATTTTTCTATAAAAGAAATTCGGGGAAAAATGCCCTCGGTGGCTGAAGGCAATGTGTTGCATTTACCCTCACTGCAACAAGACCAGCAACAGGTCAATATGGCCAATGCAGATTTGGTGGTAGTGCCGGTGATAAAGCCAGGGCCTGTAGCAAACACGATTGATGTTGATCTAAGTGTAGAGGATTCGTTGCCTGTTCATGGCGGCATCGAACTCACCAATTATCATTCTGCGGGAACGACCTCTGAACGATTGGCTGCGGACATCAGTTATCGAAATTTATGGCAGCAGCATCACGATATGTCTTTGCAGATGCAAATTAGCCCGCAGAATCGCGATGAAGTACAGGTGATCGCCGCGAGTTACTCACTGCCAATGAATGAATTGGGTGCAAAACTGTCGTTTATTGCCATTGATTCTGATTCTGAGGTGGCATCGCTCGATGGCATTAACGTACTTGGTGATGGCTCAATTTTCACCCTGCGCTACAGTCATCCATTTGTTTTGCAACCGACGGCACTACACAGTTTTTCAATCGCCATTGATTATAAGGATTTTATCGAAACCATCGATACCGGCACTGGTTCAACGCTGGAAACTCCGATTGATTATTTGTCGTGGTCTGGCGGATACGACATGTTTACCCGCGATGATTTTATTAAAGATATTTTGTCATTAAATTTTGTGCTGGGTATTCGTGGCGTAGTTAATAGTGAAGAAGAGTTTGGTGAGAAACGCTCGCAGGCACTCTCTAATTTTTTATTGTGGAAATTCGACTGGCAGCGTAGCTATTTGTTTACCGATGGCTGGGAAGTCAGTCACCAAATACGCGCACAATTAGCCGATTCAGCTCTAGTGAGTAATGAACAATTTGGTGCCGGTGGGATAAATACTGTTAGAGGATATTATGAATCTCAAATTCAGGGTGACTACGGCGCGGTATTTAATCTTGAGCTGAAAACACCCGATTTATTGCAGGAAAGCACATGGTTTGAAGCCACCCGTGTCGGCGTTTTTTATGATTCGGCCTATGCCAGATTGAAGTCACCACTACCGGATCAGGATGATGAATTCATTATCAGCAGTTATGGTTTATCACTGCGTACGCAGCTGTTTAATGCATTAAAAATAAAGGTAGATAGTGGCGTGGCGATTAAAGCGGAAGGTGATGTTGAAAAAAATAATGCAATGACCCGGGCCAGTATAAGGTTGATTTTTTAGCCAATACTTTTTAATGAATAATGTCTTTAGCGATAAATGGTTGATGGTTTGAGTGAGCAATGAAAAATAACATAAGAGATATGTCATTAATTATCCGTCGCGTTGTCGTAACTGGTTTGTGCAGCCAGTTGGCTGTGTCGTTGCCGCTGATAGCGCAATCATTACCCAGCCCGGTTGACCGTTGGGCCAAGGCCAGTGGTAGTTATATCAGTACCGTTAATAATAGTGCGCTGGATAATTTTATTAAAAACGAGTTGCCGCAACTGAAAGCAGATGGGGTGGTGTCAGGTGATGCTTATCTTGAGAAAACGGAAAATGGCAATACGCTGGTCATTAATCAAGGTTCTGTGCGGGTATTACTGGATTGGGACAGTTTTAATATTGGTGCGGAGAATAGCGTTCAATTTGTGCAGCCAGCTAATAGTGCGCTGGCCGTAAATCGTATTGATCAGCAATCTCCAAGCGTCATACTCGGCAAGCTGGAAGCCAATGGTGCGCTCTGGTTGCTTAATAAAAATGGTATTTTGTTTGGTAACGGCGCACAGGTGAATAGCAGTGCATTGATTGCGGCCGCTATGGACTATAACGGTTTAGAGTTGGATAAAAACCTCACGGCTGCAGATGTGGAGAATTTTCAAACCGGTAATTTGTTTGATGCTATTGATAGCGGTATTGATAATGGCACCGGTACTTCGGCTTTTTTAATCCGTGCGCAAGATTATATTGAGGGTAGCAATGAGATACCTCAGGTGGCATTAGCCGCCGGTGCCAGCATTAAAACGCAGCATGGCGGTACGGTATTGTTGGCGGCACCTGAAGTTGTCAATGAAGGCAGTATTGCTGCAGATGGTGGCCAGATTGTATTGGCGGGGACAAAAAAGGATTTATATCTGGCACTAACCAATCCGGGCGATAAAAAAATGCGCGGATATATTGTTGAAGTCAATTCCGGTGACACAGCTGTGGTTGCTGTCGATGTGGCGCTAGCGGGTGAACCGGAAAAAATTGAACAATTTACAGTGACACGTGGTACCGGTGAGGTCATGGTTACCGGCTCCAATGGCCATCAAGTGACAGTCTCTGCGCCAGAAAAAGGGGGGGTTATTAATGCCGGTACCTTGCAGGCTAATCTGGGCAATATTACTTTAGTTGCAAAAGATATAGTACAGGCCGGTGCTATGCAAAGTAGCACCGCTGTGGATATCAACGGCAGTATTCGCTTATTGGCCAGAGATGGTGCTCAGGTCACGAATAGCAGTAGTCAGGTGGCCAATCGATTATTTTTGAATGCGGAAACGTTACCAGAAAAAGTTCCTGTTGGCAGGGATACCGGTCAGATATTTTTTAAACCGGGCAGTAGCACTCGTATAGATATTGCCAACAATGGTCTGTCTGTTGATGGTGATAATGTGCAAACGGCTAATGGCAGTTTAGCGCAACAACAATCCCAAATTGTTATACAAGGCGACCAGATCGTTATGGAATCTGGTGCGTCAATTGTTGCGCCGTCAGCACAAGTAACGATTGAGGCACGAGATAATGCCGCGTTGGTATTTGCCGATGATGCCACCAATTTTGATGGTAGTTCCCAATTTATTATGGAACAAGGGGCTGTGATTGATGTATCAGGCACCACTGATACCGTGGTGGCTGCTGAGCGCGATAGCATAGAAGTGTTTGTCACGTCTGACGAACTTAAAGATTCGCCCGAATTAAAAGGCGGCGAATTATTGCGGGCAACCCTGTATGTCGATGCACTGAAAGGCACAGAATTATTTGATATTGATCCTTTCCTTAAAGGCATAGAAAAAACGGCGAGTGAACGCAATGCCGCGGGTGGCAGTGTTGATATTTTAGCGACCGGTGGCGTGAAGTTGGCTGCAGATGCAGTCATTGATGTTTCGGGGGAATTATTCAGCACCAGCAGGGTGTGATCAGAAGCAGTTTGTTGATGGCCAGTAATGGACTGGTGGATATTTCTGATGCCGATGCCAGTGATCCAAAGTTACAGTCATTTGGTCATGGTTCTGCTGTCACTGATAACACTGCTATCCATAATAAATGGGGCGATAGTGAAAGTTTTCGGCCAGGGCCGGGAGCTGTTCGCAGTTATAGTCGCGAAGCGTATATTGAAGGTGTCGATGCCGGTGATATTGCTATTCGCTCCGCCAGTATTACTGTTGACCCCTCAGCGCAGTTGTTAGCGAATGCGGTTGCAGGGCCTTATCAAAATACTGAAGTGTTGCGGGTAAAAGGTGGCAGTATTGACCTTGATATGGGGCAGGCGGTTTCGGCTATTACTATTCTAGCCGAGCGAGCAGCAGCTGATGTAGCCGACAACTTAGTCACCCAACCTTTAACGCTATTGGTGGAGCAATTACAACAATCCGGTGCCGCCGAAATTAGTTTGCGCAGCAATGGTGATATCAGAATTGAGGAAAATGTAAAACTAAGCTTGGCAGACCAGACCCGTTTAGCTTTGCGCGGTGCCAATATCGAGTTGGCCGGCGATATCGCTATTGCTGGTGGCGAGGTGGTGTTAGCACAGGGTGAATTCGATACCGTTGGCAGTCTGGTGCTAAGCGGTAATATCAATGTTAATGGAAGCTGGACTAATGACTTGCCCAGTGAAGGCAATGTGGGAGCTATTGCGCCGACTGTTGCCGCCGTTGATGGCGGTGTTATTGCCTTGCAAAGTGGTATTGGTAGTCATCTGGAAATAAGTGATGAGGTTGTATTGCAGGCTAATGCCGGCGCCTGGCGTAACACTAACGGCAAGACCACCATCGGTGATGCCGGCAAAATAAATATTGCGATTGCTGAACAAGGCAGCATGGCATTAGCGGGTTCCTATCAGGCGCTGGATGCAGCAAATGGTGGTGAGCTGGCAATAACCGCCAGCAATGTCACTATTACCGGTAACGATGCGCGGGCACAAAATCAGCCATTCATTACTGAAAATCTGGTGGTCAGCGATCGTTTTTTTAATAATACCGAAGTCGGTTCATTCAGCTTTACCGCTCTGGGTGGCGATGCATCGATAACTCAAAATGCGCAAATTGATCTTGCCCATAAACAGTTGCAGTTATCGGCAGGGGCAGAGGCATTGCTAACAGGTGCTGATCACGAGCGAGTATTTGATGCGGTGAATTTACCTGCCTATCTGCAAGCGCCTGGCAGCTTATCATTAAATGCAAAAATTTCGTTGGAAGAACAAATACAAGCTGGTAACGGCAATTTGGTGATGGCGCCCTATACCCGGATTGTAGGACCAGCAGGCTCTGAAGTGATTTTCAATGCCAACAACAGCTTATGGATAAATGGTAGCGTTGATATTACTGGCGGCTTATTAGATGCCACTTTACATTATTTTAAAACCAGTAGTGCCAGTTCCCGGCAAAGTAATTATTTGGTTGTGGGTAATAATGCGCGCATTAATTTAGCGGCTAACTCGGTAACTGCGCCTATCGTATCCACCTTGGCAGATATTGCGTACTACGATGCCGGGGTTGTCAATTTAAATGCAAACTATGGTTCGGTGGTGACTCTTGCCGGTTCAAACATCGATCTGTCCGGCACCGTTGCTGAACATAATTTGTTAACCGGGCAGATAAGAAATACGGCGCAGTCTCTCGGTGCCGGCAGTCTGGCCATTGAAGCAGAAAAAGGCTTATTGCTCGCCGGTACGGTAAATTTTGGCAGCGGAAAATATAAGGGAGGAAACATTGCGCTTAGTCTGAACCCGGATCAGGCAGCGAATGGGTTTTCCCGTGAACAAAATTCAGATGCGCCGGCAGTTAATTTTTTAGTGGGGAGTGATATTGATGATGATGTGCTCTCTATCATTGATAATTTTTCTGTGGGTAATTTACTCAGCGAAGCAGTGATTGGTGTGGGCTGGTTCAATTCAGCATTATTTAAAGGTGACAGCGGCAATAATATCAACGCATTGACGGTCAATATAAATAACACAACGCCGGCCAATGATGGTGGCGCTACTGTTAAATTAAATCGTGTTGCCGTATTGGGCGATTTAAATCTAAACGCCAGCGGTACGATTACTCTGGATACTCCCTGGCTGGATCTTACTAATGGTCATCTTTCAGTCAATGCAGCGCGGGTGGCATTGGGTGAAAATAATACGGACGTTGTCGCTCAATATCAGCCGCTAACCGCCAGCGGGGATTTACCCGTTAATCAAAGCCAGATTGGTGCCGGAGCCGGCAGTTTTAATGTAGTGTCTGAAACGGTAGATTTGCAAGGCAATCTCACCATCAGTGGCGCTGCATCAAGCCGCATTGCTGCGTCATCAGCGGTAAGAATTTTACCGTTACGAACACAAGATTTTGACGCTATTGGCTATAGTGAAAAAATTGATCAGGCGAAACTAACCAGTTTTGGCCAGTTAACATTTCGAACCCCTTTGCTATGGAGCACAAGCGCAGCTGAGTACCAAATTGATGTATTGGGTGACAATGGCGTACTGAATATCAACCGCTATTTTGATGTTGAAAATAATCGTTATTTCACCAATGACAGCACGCTGCTTTCGGCTGGTTCCGCATTGGCGTTTACCGCCAATACTATTTCTGTGGACACTACAATCTCAGCGCCGCAGGGGCAGTTAACCTTTTCTGCCAATGACACCTTATTGCTGCAATCGCACAGCGAACTTTCAGTGGCGTTGGAAACCGATACACCCTTCGGCAGAATTATTGGCGAGGATGTAGTGTGGGTGTATCCCGTTGGCGGCAGTTCACCACTAATCATTGATCAACTAAAAGAGAAAAAAATAACGTTGGAAGCACAGGATATTGTTGCGCAACAAGGCAGTGTGCAAAACTTATCCGGCGGTGGTTCAGTGTATGGTCGCGAGTTTGTTGCCGGACTGGGTGGCTCTACCGATGTGTTGTCACAGCAAAGCGTTAGCAATGCTTTTGTTTTATTACCTGGCCAGCAAGGCGCTGCCGCAGCCTATGACTTGCTGGAGTTCAGTGGTAGTGAAATTCCTTTTGGCCAGCAGTTTGAAGTGGTTGGCTCCGGTCAACTTGCTGACGGAGTGTATACAGTACTGCCGGCAAATTATGCACTGGTGCCCGGTGCAATATTGGTAGAACCATCGAGCCAGGATATTGCGCTTATCGCTCCAGGCTATCGCTCATCAACTTTATACGGCGCTGAACTTATCAGTGGACGTTTTGTTGATGTGGGGGAAAGCAGTATTGGCGGTTGGCAGGCATTTAGTTTGCAACCTGGGCAGCAGGTGCTGCAACGAGCAAATTATCAAATAACAGCGGCCAATAATTATTTTATAGATAGCCAACCGGGGACTCTGCCTGCCGATAACGGCCGCTTATTAATCGATGTAGGTAATAGTCTGGACTTTTCCGGACAGTTACGGAGCGATACGGATTCAGATATTGGCGTCAGTCTGGATATCGTTTCCATCGGTAATGTCGTCATTGGTCGTGATGCGGTGGCCAATAGCGTGTTGATTGATCCAGCTATTTTTAGTCGCAGCGGTGC